>CAZJUJ010000028.1:0-33291 GCA_964549135.1 uncultured Oscillospiraceae bacterium
TCTTCGATGTATTTGCGCTCCACGCCATCCAGCCACAGCACCTGGCTGTAGCCCTGGGCCGCCGCCCGGTCGCCTGCGCGCATGGAAGCGGCGTAGTTGCCGCCGCACTTGGCATAGCCCGTGCCGCCGCGGACGGCGCGCACATCCCGGGTTTCAATCATGATCCGCACGGGATTGAGCCCTTCCTTATAATAGGCGCCCACGGGGGAAGCGATGATGACAAATTTGGCGTGGTGGATGGTATGCACGCCCAGGGTTTCATCATTGCCAAAGAGGAAGGGGCGCAGATACAGGCTGGTGCCGGGAGCGGAGGGCACCCAATCCTTTTCCGTCTGCACAAAGGTTTTGAGCGCCTCCAGCGCAAATTCCTCATCCAGTTGGGGCAGGGACAGACGCTCTGCGGACTGATTCATCCGCCTGACATTTTCCCAGGGCCGGAAAAGCTGCACCTCGCCGTCGGGACGGCGATAGGCCTTGAGGCCCTCAAAAATTTCCGCGCCGTAATGGAATACGGTGGCGGCGGGATGCAGGCTGAGATTGCCGAAGGGGATGATCCGGGCGTCATACCAGCCCTTTTCGGCGCTGTATTCCATCACAAACATATGATCGGTGAAAAACTGGCCAAAGCCCAGATGATTCTGATCCGGCTTTTCCTTGGGGACAAGGGTGCGAGTGAACGAAATTTCCATACTTCATGATCTCCCTTCTGCTGTTTCCTTTACGCCGTGACGATGCTGTTGGCCTTTTGCAGCTTCAGCTTCTCCACCGCATTTTCGCGCATCTTGTATTTGAGAATTTTCCCGGCCGCATTGGTGGGGAAGGCATCCACAAATTCCACATAGCGGGGGGTTTTATGCCGGGCCATATGATCCCTGACAAAGGCCTTTAATTCGTCCTCGGTCATGGTTTGTCCTTCCTTGAGGATAACGCAGGCCATAATTTCCTCGCCGTATTGCTCATCCGGCACGCCGATCACCTGCACATCCGATACCTTGGGATGGGTATAGATAAATTCCTCGATTTCCTTGGGATAGATATTTTCGCCGCCGCGGATGATCATATCCTTGAGCCGCCCGGTAATGCGGTAATTGCCCTCCGGGGTGCGGCAGGCCAGATCGCCCGTATGCAGCCAGCCCTCCTGATCGATGGCAGCCTGGGTCGCCCGGGGCATTTTGTAATAACCCTTCATGATATTATACCCCCGGGCCACAAATTCGCCGGTTTCGCCATCGGGCATATCCTCCCCGGTTTCGGGGCTGACAATCTTGCATTCGATTTCGGGAAGCGCCCGGCCTACCGTGCCCACCCGCACCTCCAGAGGATCATCGGTGGAAGACATGGTGCAGCCCGGGCTGGCCTCGGTCTGGCCGTATACGATGGTGATTTCGCTCATATGCATCTTGGTAACCACATCCTGCATCACCGAAATCGGGCAGGGAGAGCCGGCCATGATGCCGGTGCGCATATGAGAAAAATCGGTCTTTTCAAAATCGGGATGCTCCAGCAGCGCGATGAACATGGTGGGCACGCCATGGAAGGCGGTGATCTTTTCCTGATGGATGCAGCTCAGCGCCGGCTTGGGCGAAAAATAGGGAAGGGGATAGAGGCTGGCCCCGTGGGTCATGGAGGCGGTCATGGCCAGCACCATGCCGAAGCAATGGAACATGGGCACCTGGATCATCATCCGGTCAGCGGTGGAAAGATCCATCCGGTCGCCGATGCATTTGCCGTTATTGACGATATTATGATGGGTCAGCATCACGCCCTTGGGAAAGCCGGTGGTGCCGGAGGTATACTGCATATTGCATACATCGGTGGGCTGCACGCTTTCCGCCCGTCTCAGCAGCGCCTCCCGGGGGGTCTTCTGCGCCCGGGTCATGGCCTCCTCCCAGGTGAGGCAGCCCTTCATGGAAAAGCCCACGGTGATGATATTGCGCAAAAAGGGCAGGCGCTTGATATGCAGCGGTTCCCCGGAAACGGCAGAGGCAAGCTCGGGGCAAAGCTCCCGGATGATGCCCGCGTAATCCGCATCCCGCCAGCCCTCTACCAGAATCAGGGTATGGGTATCGCTCTGGCGGAGCAGATATTCCGCCTCGTGAATCTTATAGGCGGTATTCACCGTAACCAGCACCGCGCCGATTTTGGTGGTGGCCCAGAAGGCGATATACCACTGGGGCACATTGGTGGCCCAGACCGCCACATGCGCACCCTTGCGCACGCCCATAGCCATCAGCGCCCGGGCGCATTCATCCACATCCTCCCGGAATTGCTGGTAGGTGCGGGTGTAATCCAGGGTGGTATAGCGGAAGGCATACTGATCGGGAAATTCCTCCACCATCTTATCCAGCAGCCGGGAAAAGGTATAATCAATCAGTGCTTCCTTTTTCCATACATATTTGCCCGTGCCCCGCTGATTGGTATACAATTGATGCCGGGGGCGGCGGGGATCCTTGCCCAGAGAGCGGGCCATGGCGGCATAATGGGAAAAGACCACCTCGGCATCCCCCAGCGCACCGGCGGCGGGCTCCCAGAAGAAGGAGAAAAAGCCATCGAAGCTGATGGAGCGCAGGGCGGAAAAGACCTCCGCCAGATTCATTTCACCCTCGCCCAGCAGCCTTTTCTGCACCGCGCCCTGGCAAATGACGCCGTCGCAGAGATGCACATGGCGGATATACGCCCCCAGATCGGTCACGATTTCCTCCGCCGTTTTCCCGGCGGCAGCCGCCTGGGGCACATCCCACAGCGCACCCAGAAAATCCGAGGCGAAATAATCCAGCAGGTTTTTCAGCCTGCCCGTATCCTGATACAGGCCGCTGCTGGGGATCAGCAGGGCGACCCCCGCCTTTTCCGCCGCCCGGAGCAGGGGGCTGATGCGCGCCCGGGCCGCTTCCTCCGCTTCCGCCAGGGGCAGCGCCAGAAAGGGGGCGCGCAGATCATGGGCCAAATGGATCAGCTCCAGGATTTCCTCCTGTGTCCATTCCAGCCCCGCCGTCACGCAGGAAACGGAAAGGGCCTCCTCATTCAGGCGGCGTGCGGTATCGCTCATCCGCGCCGGGGAAAAGGGCGCGCCCTTCCCGGCAAAATCCGGCAGGCTGGAGGCGGCAATTTCCAGTCCGTCATAATGCATCTCCTTGGCCATGCGGATCCATTCATCCAGGGAAAAGGGCCAGCCGCCCGTGGAAAAGCTCAGCTTCATACCATTTTCTCCTCATAGGCGATTTTATTGAGGGCGTTGATATAGGCCCGGATAGCCGCGCCGATAATATCGGTGGAAATGCCCTTGCCGGCATAGATTTTTCCGCCGCAGCGCAGGCGCACCAGGGCATCGCCCATGGCCTCCCGATTCTTGGTGACGGAGGCGATCTGGAAATCATCCAGTTCGTAATGCTGGCCCACGATCTGCTCAATGGCCAGGAAGGCGGCATCAATGGGGCCGTCCCCGGCGCACAGGCCGGTGAGCCGCTCCCCCGCCTTTTCCAATACGATATGGGCGGTGGGGGCGATGGCATTGCCGGAATTGATGAGATAGCTGCCCAGACGATAGGTGGGGGGCACCTGCTGCGCCACGGAGAGGATAATGGCCTCCATTTCCGCCCGCTTCATTGCGCGGCCCTTGCCCTCTCTTTCCAGCGCCTCCTGCACATGCTTCATATCCTCCTCGCTCAATTCATAGCCCAGCGCCCGCACCGCATCGGATACGGCGGCCTCCCCGGCCTTGGCAGGCAGAAGCATCTCCCCGGGATCGGAAAAAAGATGGCCGTCAAAGGGCGTGGAGGAGCCATGAATCGCCGCAAAAAGGGCATCCATTTCCCCGGCGGTGCGATGCACCCGGGTCACATCCAGGGCGCTTTCCAATTGCAGATCGGCGCCCCGGGCCCGCAGAATGCCGCCCACCGCCGCCGCATCCAGTCCCTGGGCATCGCCATAGGCGGTCTTGATTTCATCCGCACCGGCGGAAAGCGCCGCCACCGCGCAGGCAGCCGCCAGATTCAATTCATTGCCGCAGCGCACGCAGAGCGTTTTCTCCCCGCCGATCTCTTCCCGCACCCGCCTGACCAGCGCCGCCATTTCCTCCGGCAGGGAAAGCCCGGCGGAATCGCAGACGGTAATGCGGCCCGCACCCGCCTCCAGGGCGGCGCGCACAGCGCTCATGGCAAAGGCCTCTTCCGCCCGGGTCATATCCTCGCAGACGAATTCCACATCGGTGCAGAGCCCCCGGGCCGCCGATACCAATTCCCCAATCAGGGCCAGCACCCGGGGCGGCTTCATATGGCAGAAATATTCCATCTGCGCGCTGGATACGGGCACGGAGATCACCAGCCGGGGACGGGCGGCGCCCCGCAGCGCCTCCCAGGCATTGTGGACGCTTTCCTCCGTCATCCCCGCATGGCAGGCAAGGGCGCTGCGCCTGACCACGGCGCAGAGGCTGCGCATCAGCAGCATATCCGCTTCATTCCCGGAAAGGGGAGGAATTTCCACTGCCTCCAGCCCCAGATGATCCAATTTCCGGGCCGCCTCCAGCTTCTGCCTGAAGCCGGCCGCCCGGGCCGCAGGGGTAAACAGCGTCTGATCCGAAATGCCAATCCGTCGCATCCTTCCGTTCCTCCTCTTCAATAAAAAACGCCCCCAAAGCGTCTGTTGCGCTTCAGGGACGATAAAAGCATCTTTTACCGCGGTACCACCCTTTTTGCCGCCGCTGCGGCCTCCTCCGGACTCCTGATAAAGCCCTGCGCCATGATAACGGGGCGTGCCGGGACGCCTTACTGAATCTGCATCCGTTCAGGCATCCTGCTCGGGAGCGAGACTGCCCGTCCACCGCATGATTGGCTCGCACCGGCCGCCAATTCTCTTGCATGCTGCATGGGGAGCATAACTCCGTCAAAGCTGGTATGGCATCATTTTAATCGATTTTGCCGTTTTGTCAAGGGGCGGCGCGGTATTTTGAATGTATTTGCAATCTGGCCGTTATTCCACCGAAATCAGGTAATAATACAGGGGCTGGCCGCCGGAATGCACATCCACATCGCAATCGGGATACATTTCCTCGATTTCCTCTGCCAGGGCCCGGGCGTCCTCCTCCTTGGTATCGGCGCCGTAATAGACGGTGATCAGGCCGTCATCCTCGGTCACGATGGCGTTGACCAGAGAAATGGCCACGTCATGCACGTTATCCGCCTTAAAGGATACCTGACCGTTATGCAGGCCGATAATATCGCCCTCGGTGATATGCATGTTTTCAAATTCGCTGTCCCGCACGGCGTAGGTGATGCTGCCGGTGCGCACCCGCTGGGCGGCCTCATTCATGCGCTCGATATTTTCCTCCACGGAAAGATCGGGCTGGAAGGCCACCGCCGCGGCAATGCCCATGGCCACATTCTTGGTGGGCAGCACCTCCACCCGCTTCTTGGAAAGCTGGGCCGCCTGCTGGGCCGCCAGGATGATATTGCCGTTATTGGGGAAAACAAAGATCGTTTCGGCATTGACCGATTCAATGGCCTTGGACAGATCCTCAATGGAGGGATTCATGGTCTGCCCGCCCTCCACCACGGCATCTACCTGCAGATCCTTGAGAATGCCGGAAAAGCCCTCGCCCAGAGAAACGCTGACCATGCCATAGGGCTTGGGCGGCTCATTCTTGGCCTTTTCGGCCTTTTTGCGCAGATTCTCCCGGCGCTGCTCCACCATGTTTTCGATCTTGAGATTGACCAACTCGCCCAGCTCCAGGCCATACTGCAAAGCCTTGCCGGGATCATTGGTATGCACATGCACCTTGACCAGGGATAAATCGCCCACCACCAGCACGCAATCGCCGATGCGGTTCAGGCGGCGGCGGAAGGTATCGATATCCTCATCCCGGGCCTGCTCCTTGAGATTCTGGATCAGAAATTCGGTGCAGTAGGCAAAGACGATTTCCTCCAGGGAATCATGATCGTCCTCAAATTCCACCGTTTCGCTGCTTTCCATATCGGTGGGCAGGGATTCGATGGTTTCGCCCCGCAGCACGGCGGCATAGCCCTGATAGAGCAGCAACAGCCCCCGGCCGCCGGCATCCACCACCCCGGCCTGCTTCAGCACCGGCAGCATTTCGGTGGTGCGCTTGAGGATGCTTTCGCCGGTGGAGAGGATCACGTTAAAGAGCGCCTCATAATCATCCGGCGCGGCCTGAGCCTGCTTGATGGCATCCTCGGCAATCACCCGGGCCACGGTAAGGATGGTGCCCTCCTTGGGCTTCATGACGGCCTTATAGGCGGTATCCGCGCCGGATTTGATGGCGCGGGCGAAATCGACGGGCGTAATTTTCTCCAATCCCTCCAGGGCGCGGGCAAAGCCGCGGTAGAGCTGGCTGGTGATCACGCCCGAATTGCCCCGGGCGCCGCGCAGCGCGCCCCTGGCCATGGCCTCTGCCGCCTCATCTGCCCGGGCGCATTCCCGGCTGTTTACCTCCCGGATGGCGCTGGCCAGCGTCAGGGACATATTGGTGCCCGTGTCGCCGTCCGGCACGGGGAATACATTCAGGGCGTCTACCGCCTCGCGGTTCTTTTCCAGCAGCTTGGCGCCGGCGATGAACATTTCGCGCAGCATCAGCCCGTCAATCGTTTTTACCTGAAACAAGGGCTTTCCCTCCGTTCATGTGGCGATTCGCGTGCTTACACGCGGATTCCTTCCACCGAAATATTGACGGAGCGCACCTTGACCCCCGTCATGCTTTCCAGCTTGTAGCGAACCTGCTCCACAATCGTTTTGCATACCTCGGCTACAGAGATGCCGTATTCCACCACGATGAACAGATCCACATCCAGCTGCTCGTCAACCATGCGGACCTGTACGCCGCGGCTCAGGTTTTCGCGGCCCAGCCATTCCACCAGGCCATCTTTGGCCCGCTTGGAGGACATGGCCACAATGCCATAGCATTCCAGGGCGGCATAGCCCACCACCTTGAGCATGACGTCTTCCGAAATATAGATCGTGCCAATGTCATTCTTGATCTTGCATTCCATAATTATAGCGACCTCCTTAGTCGGTCCTGGCCTGCGGGTATTCGCAGGTCACTTTATAGTATAATGTATTTTGGCCCGGGATGCAAGCCTTGAATTTGACGCAGATTAAAAATCGCCCCATTTTTTCGCTTTTTGGAGCAAAAGGAGGGCTTTGCGCGCAAAATCTCCCGCAATATTCCGATCTTCTTTTTCCGCTGCTGTCGTTTTTCCGTTTTTTCCTGCGTGATCCCTTGTTTTGTTCTCAGATTTGGTATATAATCGGAGACAGTGATCTTCAAAATGGTATGAAGGAGGAATTTCCATGAAACTGGATTTGGAATCCTTGAACGACCGAAAAAGCTGGGAGGAGGCAGGCATTCTTCTGCCCGCCTTTGATGTTGCCGCCATGCGGGAGCAGACCCGGCGGCAGCCTACCTGGCTGCATCTGGGGGCGGGCAATATTTTCCGCGCCTTCCCGGCGGCGGCGCTGCAGCGGCTGCTGAACCGGGGCGAATACCATACCGGCCTGGTGGTGGCCGAATGCTTTGACGGCGATATTATCGAAAGAGCCTACGCGCCCTACCAATCCCTTTCCCTGCTGTGCGTGCTGAAAGCCGACGGCACGGTGGAAAATCAGGTCATTGCCTCCGTGGCGGAGGCCCTGCGCTGCGATGGCCAGCAGCCCCGGGATGACGCCCGGCTGGAGGAGATTCTTTCCCGGAAATCCCTGCAGATGGTATCCATGACCATTACCGAAAAGGGCTATGCCACCATGGATGCCTCCGGCAAGCCCCTTCCCCTGATCGAGCGGGATATTGACGCGCCCCCTCAGGCGGCCCAGACCACCATCGGCAAGCTGACAAACGGCCTCTTCGCCCGCTTCCGGCAGGGCGGCGCGCCCATTGCGCTGGTGAGCATGGATAACTGCAGCCATAACGGCGATAAGCTGCGGGCGGCGGTATTGTATTTCGCCGAGGGCTGGCGTGAGCGCGGCTATGTCGGCAAGGAATTCATTCAATATCTGCTGGATCCCAAAAAGGTGGCCTTCCCCATCAGCATGATCGATAAGATTACCCCCCGTCCCGATGAAAAGGTGGGGGCCATGCTGCGGGATATCGGCTTTGAATATTCCTCCTCCTTTGTCACCCGCAAGGGCACCTATACCGCCGCCTATGTAAACGCCGAGGAAACGGAATATCTGGTGGTGGAGGATTGCTTCCCCGCCGGGCGGCCGCCGCTGGAAAAGGCCGGCATCTATTTTGTGGATCGGGAAACGGTGGATAAGGCGGAAAAGATGAAGGTCTGCACCTGCCTGAATCCCCTGCATACCGCTCTGGCCATTCTGGGCTGCCTGCTTTCCCATAACAGCATCAGCAAGGAAATGCAGGATGAGGATCTTAACCGCCTGGTGCATCGCATTGCCTATCAGGAGGCCATGCCCGTGGTGGTGGATCCCGGCTTCCTCTCCCCTGCCGATTTTGCCCGGGAGGTATTGGAAAAGCGCTTCCCCAATCCCTTCATGCCCGATACGCCCCAGCGCATTGCCACCGATACCTCGCAGAAGCTCTCCATCCGCTTCGGCGAAACCCTCAAGGCCTATAGCCGCAGCGATACCCTGGATCCCGCCTCCCTGCGCTGCATTCCCTTTGTGCTGGCGGCCTGGCTGCGGTATCTGATGGCGGTGGATGATACGCTGCAGCCCTTTGCGCCCAGCCCCGATCCCCTGCTGAAGGAAATGCAGGCCGCGCTTTCCTTCCTTGCCATCGGCGCTTCCGTAACGGAGGAGCAGCTGGCCCCCGTTCTCCGGCGGCAGGATATTTTCGGCGTCGATCTGGCGGCCCTGGGCCTTGCCCCCATCATCACCGGCTATCTCAATGAAATGCTTTCCGGCAAGGGCGCTGTGCGCAAGGCGCTGCAGAAGCTGCTGGCATAAGCAAACGACCATAAAAAAATTGACCCTTCGGCGTCTCCAGAGAGATACCGAAGGGCCTTTTCAGTTTTCCGGAATATGCTCAAACAGATCGTTTTTTTCTGTATCCAGGCCCACCGTGCTGGCATAGAGTCCAAAGCGGTTATTGGCGTAATCGCCCCAATCCTGCACGATCAGGCCATTGCTCCGCTGGGAGGCATGGCAGGCAAAGGCCGCCTTGGCAATATCAAAGGCCGTTTTCCCTTCAAAGAAAGCAAGGGGCCTGCGCCAATCCATCGTCAGCTGATTTTCCCGGTAGAGATGCAGATACAGCTTCTTCATCTGCCATGCTTCTCCCAGATCCGCCCGGTAATCCGCTTCCGCCGCCAGGGAAAAGGCCTGCATGGCGGCATCGGCGCATACCCGGTGCGCACCATGGCCGTATTCGCCCCGAATATCATGGGTCACCACCACATCGGGCTGATATTTCCGCACCAGGGAAACCACATATTCCATCACGGGCTCCTTGCCCCAGAAGCCGTAGCTGTCCCCCAGCGAATTATTCTTGATATCCTTAAATATGCCCATCTTTGGATAGGCGCGCACCCCGCAGAGCCACAGCCCGTCCAATAGCTCATTCCGGCGGCAGGATGTCTGATCGGTCAGATAGCAGACGATCACATTTTTCTGCATTTCCCCGGCATAATAGGGAATCACGCCGCCGAAAAACAATAATTCATCATCCCCGTGGGCCGAAAGCACCATCAGATCGGCCTTGCCCTCAAAGGGCTTCCAATCCTGCACCCAGGCGGGCTTTTCCCCCTCCCCCAGCAGATGTATTTCGGCGATGGAAAGGGTCTCCTCCCGCCTGGGCACGATGCGGAAATGCTCCAGCCCCTCCAAAGGAAGATAGCTGTTGGCATAGCAGCGCTCATCCCGGATGACCTGGGCCCATTCCCCCTCCGCATTTTTGCATTCCACGGCAAAGGGCTGCTCCCGTCCGGCAAAGCTCAGATACAGGCCATAGCAGGGCGCGCCCGCCGGGGCGGTAATTTCCAGATATTTTCCGGTATAGTAGGTCAGATACGATTGATCCCGCATGGCGCTGCGATTGACGGAGCCGGGGGCATAGGCAAAGGCGCAGCGGCCGGTAATATCCTGCGCTTCGCCCAGGGCCGCCCCGGGCAAAAGAAGAAGCAGCAGCGCAAAAAGAAGCATCCAGACTTTTTTCATTACGATTTTTTCCCCCCGGCTTACAGCCGCTTCATGGCGGCAATTTCGCCCTCCGTGGCGGAAACCACGGCAGTTTTCTGATGCGTGTAGATCACAAAGCCCGCAGGCGCGCCGCCGGGCCTTTTGACGTATTTGCGCAGGGTGTAATCCACCGGCACCGAAACGCCCTTGCCCCGGGAATACCAGGCGGCCAGACGCAGGGCCATGGTCAGTGCCTCCGCCGATACGCTTTCCGAGCGGATGATCACATGGGAGCCGGGCATATCCTTGGCATGCAGCCAGGTTTCGCCGCCCCGGGCGCTGCCGGTTACCCGATCATTCTGGGCGCTGTTTTTGCCCACCAGGATTTCCGTGCCATCCGGGGCCTGAAAGCGCATGGGCGCGCTTTCGGGCTGCTTCGGCTTCTTTTTCCCGCCGGGGGCGCGCAGCAGCCCGTGGCCCTCCAGCGCCCGGCGCACATCGGCCAGGTCGTTTTCCGTTTCGCTTTCCTCCAGATCAAAGAGTGCCTGCTCCAGCATTTCCATTTCCGCCAGGGTCTTTTCCTTCTGCTCCCTGGCAATCTCCTGGGCGGAGCGGGCCTTGCGATAGCGCTTGAAATATTTCTGGGCGTTCTGGGCGGGTGTCAGGGCCACATCCAGTTCAATTACCATCATGCCGCCCTTTTCGTCATAGAAATTCTGCAATTGCACCCTGTCCACCCCCCGGGGCACCAGATAGGCCTGGGCGGTGAGAAGCTCCCCGGCGATGCGGTATTCCTCCATCCGGGCAGAGGCAGTCAGTTCCTCCTCCTGAAGGGCCAGCTTCTTTTCATCCCGCTCCAGAATATTTTTGATCAGCCGCTTGAGGGAGGCGCTCTTCTGGCTCATCCGCTCCCGGCGATCCCGGCCGAAATAGAAATCATCCAGCGCCCGGGAAAGGCTGGGATAGGGACGCTGCAGGGCGGTATCCAGGCTCAGATAGGGGAAGGGCAGAATATCCGCAATCATATCATCGCCATTCATCTGCACCGTGGGCGGGCCCAGACGGGGCAGCTTTTCCATAAAATCGGCAAGGCTTTTGGAAACCGCCGCCCGATCGCATTCCCCGCAATCTGCCCGCTTGAGCCCGGTGGCCCGGAAGGCCATTTCCCGCGCCGCCACGGGGGATAAGCCGCGGATGGAGGCGGCAAGCGCCTTATCCAGCGGCCCCGAAAGCGAGGAAAGCCGGGAAAAAAGCCCCTCCGCCGTCAGCGCGGCAGGCGGCAGCTTATCCTGCTCCGGCGGCAGCACAAAGGGCAGCCCGGGCAGCGCCTGGCGCACCCGGCTCATATCCCCGGAAACATGGCGGATGGCATCCACAATTTTGCCGTTCATGACCAGTGTCAGATTGCTGTGGCGGCCCATCATTTCCAGATATAATTCCCGGGGCGCGCTATCCCCCATTTCATCCTTGTTTTCAATCACCAGACGCAGCAGCCGATCGCCGCCCAATTGCTCCAGGCAGGTCAGCCTGCCGCCCTGGAGATGCTTGCGCATCAGCATGCAGAACATGGGCGCATCCGCCGGGTTCTGATAATTGGCCTCGGTGATATGCACCCGGGCAAAGGAGGGCGCGGCGGAGAGCAGCAGCTTATGATTTTTCCCCTGGGCACGCACCAGCAGAATCAGCATATCCTTTTCGGGCTGGGTCACCTTTTCAATGCGCCCGTCCCGCAGTTTTTCCCATAATTCCCGGGCAATGAAGCCCAGGGTCAATCCATCCATCGGCATAATGGCATCCTCCGGCCCTGCCAACGCAGGGCAAACGTATCAGTTGTATTCAGGCCGCCCTTTCCTCCCGGTGAATCCAGGCGTAGGCCGCGCCCAGCCCCGCGCCGCCCAGAATATTGCCCAGGGTGACGGGGAGAAGATTGGAAAGCAGACCGGGCAGCGTTACCCCGGCGGCGGAAACCTGATAGCGGGGCAGGGCCTTCATCAGCAGCGCGGCGGGAATATAATACATATTGGCCACGCAATGCTCCAGGCCGCACAGCACAAAAAGCATCACCGGGAAAAAGCAGCAGAGGCATTTGCCGCCTGCGTTTTCAGCCCCGGAGGCCATAAAGACCGCGCCGCACACCATCAGATTGCAGCCGACGCCCCGGAGAAGGGCATCCGAAAAGGAAAGGCGGCATTTATTTTCCGCAATGCTTACGGCCAGACGCACCGCTTCCTCTCCCCCGGCCTCCGGCACCCCGCCAAGCACGGCCAGCGCAGCGATCAAAAGCCCGCCCGCCAGATTGCCAAGATAAACGATTCCCCAATTGCGGAGCATGCCGCCCAGGCCGCATGCGCCCCGGCTGACCGGGCCCGCCATCAGGCAATTGCCGGTGAATAATTCGCCCCCCGCCATCACCACCAGCATCAGTCCCGTGGGAAACACGCAGGCGCCCAGCAGCTTTCCCAGCCCCGCCCCGGCGGTGGCCTGAATCAGCGTGGCTCCCAGCGCCCCAAGAGCAATATACATGCCCGCCAATAGGGCCATCAGAAAGCAGCGGCCCGCCGGCAGAGCGGCCTTGAAACGGGCGGTTTCCTCCCATTTTCGGGTGATTTCCCGGGATGAAAGCATGGCGTTCTTCCTCCGTTTTGCATTGGTACCCGCTTATTATATAAAATCCGCCCCCATCATGCAAGGGGCGGAAAGGCGCGGCGGAAAAGTTTTTGGCTTTTGCCCGCCGCGGCAGGAAAGACCGTCAGCTCTCTCTGCTTTCCCGCAAAGGAAAGCGGGCCTCATGGGTGCGTCCGTCTGCCCTGAGCGTCACCCAGCCATCCCGCAGCTTTTCCCCATCCAGGGTAGGAAAGGGAATATCCCGGGCGGCGGTAAAATGATAGGCGGCATCCCCGAAGTGGTAGATCAGGGTGTATTCCTCCATGCCCGGCTCGGGGCAGGGGACAAGGCGCGCCCTGTCGCCCCGCTTTTCAAAGCCCAGCAGCAGCGTCAGCAGCACATAATACAGCCAGGCCGCGCTGCCCGTATACCAGCTCCAGCCGCCCCGGCCCGGGTTTTCCCCGGCGTAAATATCCCCCGCCAGCACATACGGCTCCACCCGGTAGCGAAGGGCCTTTTTCCTTGTATCCCCATGCCCGGCGGGCAGCATGGCCCGGGCAATTTCCCAGGCCAGACGATTTTCCCCAAACCGGCAGAGGGCCGCAATCAGCCAGGGCACGGCATGGCTGTATTGCCCGCCGTTTTCCCGGATGCCGGGCAGATAGCCGCCGATATAGCCCGCGTTTTCCTCGGGCCGAAAGGGCGGGGACAGGAGGCGCACCATGGCATTTTCCCGATCATAGAGCAGCGCCGCCGCCTGGGAAAGGGCGGCCCGGGCATGCTCCCGGGGCGCACCGGCCAGCACGGCAAAGCATTGGCTGATCAGATCGATCCGGGGCGGATCGGTATCCGGGCCGCCCAGCGGCTCGCCCGAATCGGCATACGCCCGCAGATACCATTTTCCCGTCCACGCCTGCTCGCAGCCCGCCAGCACGCGGCGGCGCAGCGCATCCAGGCGATTCTTCATCTCCGGCGGGCACAGCGGGGCAAATTCCCTGAGTACCAGCGCCAGAAAAAAGCCCAGCCAGACACTTTCGCCGTTTCTGCCGCCCACCCGGTTCATGCCGTCGTTCCAATCGCCGCCGCCCATCAGGGGCAGATCATGGCCGCCCAGGCCCACCGAATCAATGGCCCGCAGGCAATGGGCCAGCAGGCTCTCCTGAAAATCGCTCTCCTCCGGCTCCTCGTATCGTTCCCTTTCACCCTCCGCAAGGGGCGGGGAAAGCAGATAGGGCGCGGGGCAGGAAAGAATGTCTGCGTCCCCCGTCACCTGAATATACAGCGCCGTCAGATAGGGAAGAAACAGCTTGTCATCGCTGATCCGGGTTCTGACCCCTCTCCGCTCCGGATGCCACCAGTGCTGCACATCGCCCTCCCGATACTGATGCGCAGCGCAGAGAAGAATATGCCGCCGCACAAGACCGGGCTCGGTATGCATCAGGGCCAGCTGATCCTGGAGCTGATCCCGGAAGCCAAAGGCGCCGCCCGCCTGATACGGCCCCATCCGGGCCATGAGCCGGGAGGCGCGCACCTGATAGGGAAGCCAGAGATTCATCATTCTTTCCAGGCGGCTCTCCCCATGGAAGAGCATCAGGCCCCCAAGGCGCTCCCGCCAGTATGCTCTTATCCTGCGCATCAGCGCCCCGGCCCCCTCCGCCTGTATGGCCCGCCAGGCGTTTTCCGCCTGTTCTTCCCCGGGATGAAAGCCCAGCGCCAGCAGAACAAAACAGGGTTCATGGGCCTTGAGCGCAATATCCCGCCTGAAAAGCCCAACGCTGCCGCCCTCGTCATGATGGTGAAAAAGCCCCGGCGGAAAATCCGCGCCGTTCAGGCCAAAGCAGCCGCCCGGAGAAAGCGCCCGGGGGCTTCCGCCCTGCATGGCCGCCCAGGCCGCGCCCTGCACATCCCCATGCCGGGCGAAAAGCATTTCGCCTTTTTCCCGGCAAACGGTATGCTCACTCCTTTCTCCCAGGGCAAAGCGCACCAGATAGAAAAGGCGCAGGGACTGGCTTTTTTCGCTCCGCAGCGAAAGGGCTCGAAGGCCAAAGGGCTCGCTGGGATGGGAAAGCACGGAAAGCGAAGCATACACGCTGCCCGCAAGATTCTGATACCCCGCTTCTCCCATCCCATAGACCGCGCTGCACCGGGCCAGGGGGAAGACGCCTTCTTCCGTCCTGAGATAGATTTCCTCGCTGGCGGGCGCGCGATGGACATCGGGGCACAGCCGGGTAATGCGGCCCAGGCGGCTGTTGCCCGCATAGGAATGCAGCATGCCGTTTTCCGATACCAGCGTGCCGAATTGCTCGCCGCAGAGCAATTGATGCCACGGCGCAGGGGAGGGCGCATAGATATAGTATTCTCCCTCCTGCGTAAAGCCGCCGAAGGAATTATCCTCCGCAAGTGGCGGCGGCGCAATGGGAACGGGCAGCGCCAGGGGCAGCGCTTCCTCGGTCTTTGCTCCCGCAAGGGCGGAAAGCTGCTGCCGGAGCGGAATGCCCGTATCCAGGGTCAGGCGGGCAAGGGCCGCCAATTCCTCCCCCACGCTTCCATCCTCCTTTGCCAGATGCACGCCGCCCGAAACGCCCTTTAATTCCCGGGCGGGGCCCGCGGCAATCAATTGCTCCAATTGCTCCCTTTCAGGCTGCTGATACTCGCCCCCGGCCGGGCAGAGGAAAATCAGATCGATCCAAACGCCCTGCATCCGCATCCAGGCATGGGCGCGCAGCGCATGGCGAAGCAGCGTTTTATCCCCGGGCGAGTGAATTCTGACCAGCAGAACGGGCAGCGTTCCCGATACCGAAAAGCGCCACAGGGCATCCCGGGATGCAATGCGGCCCGCCGCCTGATGGGGCTGCCCCGAAAAGAGCAGCGCCCCCAGCATTTGCTGATACAAAGCCAGCATCCGCCCATCCATCCCCAGGGCATGCATGGTCATTTTCGCCCGGGCGGCAGCCAGAGAAAAGGCCGATTGCGGCTTTTCCCCTTCCTCCAGCCGGGTGCGGAGGGTCTTTTCCCCGCCCACGGCAGTCAGGAAAAATACCTGCGCCCGTTTTCCTGCCGGGATGCGCAGCCCGGCCCGCAGAGAAAGGCAGGGAGCCGCCGTATCGCCCGTGCGCAGGGCGCATTCCTCCATGGCGCGCTGCATTTGCTCCGGCGCGCGGTAGCTGCCCATGCGGCCCAGAAAAAGGCATCTGTCCCCCTGCCGGCCCAGGGCGGTATAATCCCCCGATACCGTATGGGCGATCAGGGGCGTTTCCTCCTGCGGCTCCCGGGGCAGGCGGCGGGAAAGCAGCCCGTTTTCCCCCAGCGGCTCCACCCGAACGGAAAGATCGCGGAAATTTGGATGGGCCGCATCGGCAGCGGCATCCCCCTGGGCAATTTCAAGAAAGGAAACGGCCTCGAATTCCATTTCCTCCCCGCCCGTATTTTCAAGGGTTATAGCGGCAACGGCCGTGCCGCTCAGCGGGGAAACGCAGCAGATAAGCGCCGCCCGGAGGCCCTCCCTTTCCAATAGATACCGGACGCTGCCGCCCTCAAAATAGGCCTTGCCCTCTGCGGCGGGACGGAAATATTCCTTCGTTTTTTTGTTTCTCAGATAGAATTGCGCGCCGGTCTGCGCCCCGGCCTCCTCCCGGAAGCGGGTGATCATCATGCCGTTATGGGAAAGATAGCCCTGACCGCCAGCCGAAAGCACCCAGGTCGTGCCGCCGCCGCAAAGGGCCTGGGCATCCACGGGCATGCCCCTTCGGGCGGCGCGGCAGAGGCTGCCGGCCTCCAGGGGATCCTCCCGGGGCGGCAGCTTTTCCCGCCGCCGTCTGGCAGAAAGCGGGGCGCGCTCCTGCAGAAGATAGGCAAAGGCCTGCCGGGCCGGGGGCGTCATAAACGCCCTGACCAGCACGGAATCGCAAAGGGCATTGCAGGCCGCGCAGAGAATCATGCCCTGATGATGGGCCATATGGCTTTTGACCAGCCGGGGCAGATGCTCCATCCGCTGGGGCGTATAATCCGCCGCCTCATACAGGCCGTATGCATCCCGCCAGCCCAGCTGCTCCATCAGCTGAAGATTCCGGGCCGCTGCCGCCGGAAAAAAGGGCAGCGCCAGCATGGAGGCATAGGGCGCAATCACCTGGCCCGCCGTCTCCCCGGAAATGGCCAGCCGGGGCAGGCCAAAGGCCCGGTATTGATAATTCATTTCGGGATCAAAGGCATAATAGCCGCTTTCGCTGATGCCAAAGGGACGGCGGGCGGCATGCATCAGCTGCGCCCGGACGGCGTTCATGCAGCTTTCTCCCAGCAGGGTATTCCGGGTAAGCGGGGTCAGAAGCGCGGGCATCAGGTATTCAAACATCGTGCCGCCCCAGGAAAGCAGCGCCGGGCCGCCCCCCGCCCGCACCGTGCTGCGATTCAGGCTGAACCAATGGCTGATGGGAATCTGCCGCCCAGAAACCGCAAGAAAGGAGGCCAGACGCGCCTCGCTGGCCAGTTGATCATAATGTGCCGGGGTGGGCCGCCCGCTGTTTACATCATAGCCTACATACAGAAGCCGGGCCTGCCGATCATACAGGGGCGCAAAATCCATTTTCTCCGCAAAGGCATCCAGCCGGGCGGGCAGCGAATGCATTTCCTGCCCCATTTCGCCAAGACGCTTCCGGCAAAGCTGGGCACAGGCCATCAGGCAGCCCGCCAGATTGCCCGAATCCACGGTGGAAACAAACCGGGGCGGCAGGGGCTGGGCCGAGGAAAGGGCATACCAATTGTAAAGATGCCCGTGCCAGGTTTCCATTTTTTCCAGCGCAGACAGGGTATCCGCCATGCGGCGGGCCATCTGGGCGGTGGTAATCAGCCCCAATTCCCGGGCCGCGCCGCAGGAAAGAAGATAGAGGCCGATATTGGTGGGCGATGTGCGCAGGGCCGCCCCCTTATCCGGATCCAATTGCACATTATCCGGGGGCAGAAAATGATATTCCTCCTTCACCCAATCCTCAAAAAAGCGCCAGGTATCCCGGGCCAGGGCGCGCACCCGTTCCCGCTGCCCGGGCGAAAGGCCGCGCTCGGCGCGGAGGGGCGCATCAAGCAAGGGGAAAAGCAGCGGAGAAAGCACCCAAAGCAGCCCCACAAACACAGCGGGCAGAAAGCCCGTGGGCAGCAGGGAAAAGATCGTGAGCGCCGTGCCGCATATCAATTGCGCCAGCACGCAGGAAACAGGCGGGCGTCCCTTTTCCTCCGCCTGGGCCGCCGTTACCCAGGATAAGAGCCCGCGCTTGCTGATAAACTGACGATACAGGGCGCGGAGAATCGCATCCCCAAGAGTAAGGGCCCGGGCAGGAAGAAGCAGCAGCCGCCCGCCCATCCCCCGAAAGGGAAAGGGCAGCCCCAGCAAAAAAAGCAGGGGCGCATTGGCCAGCGCGCCGCCCAGCAGCAGCATCAGCTGCGCCCCCGGCAGCAGCGAACGCCGCAGATTATCCCATATCTTATGCCGGGAAAGCAGGGAAAGCCGCCCATCAGAAAGAAAGGGCAGCAATTGCCAATCCCCTCTCGTCCACCGGTGCAGCCGTTTCAGCCAGCCCGACAGCCGGGAGGGATGCCCGTCATAAAAGGAGATATCCTCCGCCAGGGCGCTCACGGCGATTTCCCCTTCGATCAGATCATGGCTGAGCAGCCGCCCTGTCGGCATTCTTCCCTCAGTGGCCGCCAGAAAAGCGCCGGGCGCATAGATGCCCTTGCCCACAAAGGAGCCCCGGCCAAAGAGATCCTGATAAATATCCTGGGCCAGTGTCTGATAGGGATCGATGCCCCCCGCGCCGCCCAGCATCCGCTGCACGCGGGTGCGCACGCTGTCCGCCATAGTTTCCATCCGGGGCTGAATGATGCCGATTCTTCCCCGCTGCAGAGGATGGAGCATGGCGCCAATCAGCCTTTTTGCCGCTTCGGGCGGCATAAAGGTATCGGCGTCCAGCGTGATCACATAGGCATATTTGCCCTGCAGAAGCGCAGGATCACAGGAGGCATAGGCCAGCGCATCCAGCTGCTTCCCATCCGTCAGAAGATGATTGAGCATTTCCAGCGCCCCGCGCTTGCGCTCCCTGCCGGTATAGCACTGCTGCCCCGCATCCCATGCCCGCCTGCGGTGCAGATAGAAAAAGCTGCCGCCCGCCTGCTGATTCAGGGCGGAAACGGCCTTCTCCCCCGCCAGCAGGATTTCCTTATCCCCGGCGCTTTCCATTTCCGAATGATCGGCAAAATCGCCCAGCAGCATAAAATCCAGCCCCTTTTCCGGGCTGGCGCAGCGCAGAATGGAAAGCTGGCGGAGCAATTGCAGCGTCTGCTTGGGGGAAGCAAGCAGCGCGGGCACCACCACCAGCGTCCGCGCCTCCCGGGGGATTTTCCTGATGCGCAGCCGGGGCAGCATCCGGGGCGGAAAGCGGCGGCGCAGGCAGGCGTATGCCAGATTGCGAAGGATTTGAGAGGTGCAGAGCGGGATCAGCGGCCAGAAGCAGACCGGGGCCCCAAGCCATATGCCAAGGGCCAGGGAAAGGGCCGCCCCGGCATACAGCGAAAGGAGAAAGCATTTTTCCCTGTTTTTCCCGGAAAGGGCGAGCCGTCTGCCCAATAAATGCCGGGCGATGAGATCGCCGCGCTCAATCAGGTAATAGCCCGACTCTCCCTCGGCGCCCTCCTTTTCCTGGGCCAGCGTCAGGGCGGCCCGGGCCACCGCCGTTTCCCGCAGATGATATTTTTTCGCCAGCGCGGAAACGCAGCGCAGATAATACCCCCGGCTCTCCGCATCCATCTGCCGGTAGGTTTCCTCCTGCCGCAGCACGGCGGCAACGGGGCTGATTCTTTCCATCAGCCCATCAAAGGGCAGCCGGGGCAGAGTATGCAGCGCGCCGATAATCCGCTCCGCGCTTCGGCCCAGGCGGCATTTTTCCTCCCTGGCGCGCCGGGCCATTTCCTCTGCCCCCATGCCGCAATCCATCAGCATTTCATCCAGCCTTTTAAGCCCCTGGGCATCCTCCCGATCGCTCAGGCAGGCAAGGATTCTTTCCCAGAGCAGCGCGTCCTCAGGCATCGCCCGCTTCTCCCCCCGGCGAAGCTGCCCGGCCCATTTCAGGGCGCGATCATGCATTTTCGCCTCCTCCTCGCAGGCCGAAAGCACGGGCAGCAGCGCCGAAAAAAGAGCGCAGCGCAGGGCGTCCGGCAGCTGATAGACCTCCGCCTGGCGCAGCTCCTCCGCTTCCGTTTCCTCCCGAAGCACCCGAAGCATGAGGGACAGGGCAAGCTCCCCCTGGCCTTTTTTTACAATCTCCTCCGCAAGCAAAAAAATCCGGCATTTTCCGCCCAGCGCAGGCAGGGGCGGCACGGCCCGGAGCCTTTGGAGCAGCGCTTCTGCTTCCTCCGTCAGAAACCCCGCGTGATCCTCCAGCCATGCCCCGGCGGGGGATACCTCATCCCGCGGAATGCGGCGCACCGCCCTTTCCGCCCGGCGGATTCTGCGCAGGATGCCCCGGGGGGCGCGCAGACGGGCCATGCCCGAAACAGAAACATCAGCGACGGAAGGATGAGCCATACATAAGCCTCCGTTATCCATGAATTTCTGTTAGTGTGCGCAGGAAACCAAAATAAAAAACTGGAAAAAATGCCAATACCGTGTTATAATGAATATAAGGAATACAAATTCAACCAGAAAGGGAGAATTTGCATGTGGTATAATCCGCCGGACGCACAGCGCCGGGAGCAGTTTCATTCAGGCCTTTCGCACGATTCCTATCGTTTTTTCGGCGCGCACCCCGTTTATGAGGGCAATACCCTTTTCTGGCATTTTACCGTCTGGGCCCCCAACGCCCGGCGCGTCTGCCTGACGGGGGAATTCTGCGCCTGGGCCCGGGATGCCTGGCCCATGAAAAAGCAATACGACGGCACCTGGGAATTGCGCCTGCCCGACGCCCTCTTTACCCCGGCGGGCAATCCGGCCCGCTATCAGTATCCGGATGCGGAAAAGAAGCTCCGGGCCTATAAATACGCCATCGAGGGCGCGGACGGGCAATGGCATCTGCGGGCCGATCCCTATGCCTTTGCCAGCGAAATGCGCCCCCATAACGCCAGCCTTCTTCCTGCGGTTGCAGAATATGCCTGGCAGGATCAGAAATGGATGGAAATGCGCCCCCGCTGGAATGCCTACAAAAGCCCGGTCAATATTTATGAGATGCACCTTGGCACCTGGCGGCAGAAGGAGGGGAAGCAGTATCTCAGCTATCTGGAAATCGCCGATGTGCTGATTCCCTACATCCGGAAAATGGGCTATACCCATGTGGAATTTCTGCCGGTGATGGAGCATCCCTTTGACGGCTCCTGGGGCTATCAGGTGACGGGCTATTACGCCCCCACCGCCCGCTATGGAAGCCCGGAAATGCTGAAGGGCCTGATTGATCGATTGCATCAGGCGGGAATCGGGGTCATTCTGGATTGGGTGCCCGCCCATTTTCCCCGGGATGAAATCGGCCTGAGGCGCTTTGACGGCTCCCCCTGCTATGAGCATGCCGATCCCCGCCGGGGCGAAATGCCCCAATGGAATACCATGCTCTTTGATTATGCCCGGGGCGAGGTATGCAGCTTCCTTCTTTCCAACGCCGTCTACTGGCTGAAGGAATTTCATGCGGACGGGCTGCGCTGCGACGCGGTGAGCTGCATGCTCTATCACGATTTCTGCAAGGAGGAGGGGCAATGGCTGCCCAACCGGGATGGGGGCAATCTCAATTATGAGGCGGTTGCCTTTATCCGGCGGCTCAATGAAACGGTCTACCGGGAATGCCCCGGGGTGATGATGATTGCTGAGGAGGCCTCCGCCTATCCCGGCGTTACCCGGCCCACCGATCAGGGCGGCCTGGGCTTCGGCTTCAAATGGAATATGGGCTGGATGAATGATATGCTGGCCTATATCAAGCTGGATCCCGTCTACCGCAAATATCATCACGATAAGCTGACCTTCTCTCTCTGCTATGCCTTTAACGAAAATTTTATTCTGCCCTTTTCCCATGATGAGGTCGTGCATGGCAAGCATTCCATGCTGGATAAGCAGCCCGGGGATATCTGGCAGAAATTTGCGGGGCTGCGGGCGCTGTATGGCTATACCATGGCCCATCCGGGGAAAAAGCTGCTCTTTATGGGGGGCGAAATCGGGCATTTCATCGAATGGAAGGATGATGATCAGCTGGATTGGTTCCTGCTGCTGTATGAAAAGCATCCCGAAATGCAGAAATGCGTGCGCACCCTGAACAGGCTCTATCGCTCCCTGCCCGCCCTGCACCGGGTGGATGATAGCTGGGATGGCTTTACCTGGCTCTCCGTGCAGGACAGTGAGCGCAGCGTGGTCGCCTTCCTGCGCTCCGCCGGGCGATGCGCCCCCATTGCGGTGCTGACCAATTTTACCCCCCAGCCCTACGGCCAATACCGCATCGGCCTGCCCTATGACTGCGAGCTGACGGAGATTTTCAATTCCGATCGGGCGGAATTTGCCGGCAGCAATCAATACAACGCCTTCCCCATCCGGGCGGAGAAAATTCCCCACGAAAATCTGCCCTATTCCTGCCTGGTATGCGCCCCGCCCCTGGCCACGGTCTATTTCAAGGTCAAAAAGATGAAAAATATGGGAAAAATAATGTAAATTGTGGGAAATATTCATCCAATTAAAGGATTTTCACAATTTGCAGCGAATAGATATATCGTCCATACTGAAAAGGGCCCTTTCTCGCGAAGAAGGGGCGGAAATATGCAATCAAATTGAAGGAGGGTTCTTTCACCATGCTTCGCAAAAAGCGCTGTGTAGCCATGCTCCTGGCCGGAGGGCAGGGCAGCCGTCTGGGGATTCTGACGCGGCATATGGCCAAGCCCGCCGTTCCCTACGGCGGCAAATACCGGATCATCGATTTTCCTCTGTCCAATTGCTCCAATTCGGGCATTGATGTGGTGGGCGTACTCACCCAGTATCAGCCCCTGGAATTAAACGCCTATATCGCCAGCGGCGCGCCCTGGGATCTGGATCTGGTGTCCGGCGGCGTATTCGTGCTGCCCCCCTATCAGACGGGCAAAACCGGCGAATGGTATAAAGGCACTGCCAACGCCATCTATCAGAATCTTTCCTTCATTGCCCAATATGATCCCGATTATGTGCTGATTCTTTCCGGCGATCATATCTACAAAATGGATTATGCCGCCATGATCGCCCATCATGAGGCCCACCATGCGGATGTGACCATCGCCGTGCGCCAGGTGCCCTGGGAGGAGGCCAGCCGCTTTGGCATCATGAATACCGATGCGGATTTCAATATCACCGAATTTGAGGAAAAGCCCGCGAATCCCAAATCCAATAATGCCTCCATGGGCGTCTATGTCTTCAACTGGAATAAGCTGCGGGATTATCTGCTTTCCGATGAGCGCGATCCCGTTTCCGCCAATGATTTCGGCAAAAATATCATCCCCGCCATGCTGCAGAAGGGCGAAAAGATGGTGGCCTATTCCTTCAATGATTATTGGAAGGATGTGGGCACCATCGAAAGCCTGTGGGAGGCCAATATGGATCTGTTGGCGGACGAGCCGGAAATTGATCTGCATGACAAGAAATTCCACATCTATGCCCGCAACCCCGGCCTTCCCCCCCAGTATGTGGCCGAAAATGCCCGGGTGGATAACTGCCTTGTAACCGAGGGCTGCGAAATCATGGGCGATGCGGAGCATTCCATTCTCTCCTCCGGCGTGATTGTGGAGGCCGGGGCCCGCGTAATTGACAGCGTGATCATGCCCGGCGCCCGCATCTGCGCCGGCGCGGTGGTGCGCCGCGCCATCGTATCCGAAAACGCCGTGATCGGTGAAAACGCCGCCGTGGGCGAGGAAACCGGGCTCATCGCCGTGGTCGGTCAGGGCGCGCTGGTGCCCGCCGGGGCGTGCATCCGGGCCGGCGAACAATTCGGGGAAGGCTGAAGGGGGATACGAGCATGAAAAATATCATGGGCATTATTTATACCGGGGAAAGAGACGCGCAACTGAGAGAATTGACCGCCACCCGCGCCGTGGCCGCCGTGCCGCTGGGCGGGCGCTACCGGCTGATTGATTTTCCGCTTTCCTCCATGGTGGCCAGCGGCGTGCGCAATGTAGGGGTGATCGCCCAAAGAAATTATAACAGCCTGATGGATCATCTGGGCTCGGGCAAGGAATGGGATCTGCATGGCAAGCGCAGCGGGCTGGTGCTGCTGCCCCCCTTCCTGACCAAGGATAACGTGGGCGTTTATTCTGGCTTTCTGGATGCGCTGCGCTCCAATCTGCATTATCTGCGCCGCAGCAAGGAGCGGTATGTGGTCGTTACCGATACTCATATGCTCTTCAGCGCCCATTTTGATGAAATGACCGCCGCCCATGAGGCCTCGGGGGCGGATATTACCCTGCTCTATACCAAGGATCCCTCCGTCCGCCGCAATGGCGCGGGCAGGTATCTGCATGTGGAGGAGGATGGCCGGGTCAGCGGAATCGAGGTGGATCCCTCCATTCCCCGGATGCCCTATACCTATATGGAATCCTTCTGCATCCGCCGGGAGCTGCTCATTACGCTGGTGGATCAGGCGGTATCCCGGGGGCAGTATCATCTCACCCGCGATCTTTTGATGAACGGCATTTATGACGGCTCCCTGAATGTCCACGGCTTTGAATACAAGGGCTTTGTATGGCATCTGGATTCCGTGCAGGCGTATTTCAATTGCTCCATGGATCTGCTTCGCCATGAGGTGCGGGCCAGCCTGTTTGAGCCCGACCGGCCGGTGCTGACCAAGCTGCGGGACGAAATGCCCACCCGGTATATGAGCGGCTCCTCGGTGAGAAATTCCCTGATCGCCGATGGCTGCGTCATTGAGGGCACGGTGGAAAACAGCATTCTTTCCCGGGGCGTGCGTGTGGAGCGCGGGGCCGTCGTCCGGGACAGCATCATCATGCAGGATGGCCTGATCAAATCCGGCGCGCAGCTGCAGAACTGCATCCTGGATAAGCAGGTCACCATCCGGGAGGGTACCCGGATGCTGGGCCCCCGCAGCTATCCCATCGTGATTGCCAAGAACCTGACGGTGTAAGGGCATTTCCCTTCACGCCGTAAGAATATATTTTTCGGGGGTGTGCCGGGGGCGCATTTCCCGTTTGGAGGTGCATTTCTCATGAAAATTCTTTTCACCGCATCTGAATGCGTGCCCTTTTGCAAAACGGGCGGTCTGGCGGATGTGGTCGGCGCGCTGGCGCCGGTATTGGCCAGGAAGGGCCATGATGTGCGGGTAATGCTGCCGCTCTACAGCGCCATTCCCCATGAATATGCCGCAGCCGCCCGGCATGTGCTGGATTTTGAGGTGGAGCTTGGCTGGCGCAGGCAGTACTGCGGCATCGAAGCGCTGGAAAAGGATGGGGTCACCTATTATTTTATCGACAATAAATATTATTTTGGCCGCAGCTATATCTACGGCCTGGGCGGCGACGAGCATGAGCGCTTCGGCTTTTTCTGCCGCGCCGCCCTCAGCGCCCTGCCCCTTCTGCAGTTCCAGCCCGATATTCTCCATGCCCATGACTGGCAGAGCGGCATGATTCCCGCCCTGCTGCGCATCCAGTATCAGTCCATCCCCTTCTTTGCCCCCATCAAGACCGTTTTCACCATCCATAATCTGCAGTATCAGGGCATCTTCGGCATTCCGGAGGTGCAGGATGTGCTGAATCTGGATGCGGAATATTTTACCGATGACAAGCTGGAATGCTTTGGCTGCGCCAATTTCATGAAGGCCGGTTTGGTCTATGCCGATGAAATCACCACGGTCAGCCCCTCCTATGCCGAGGAAATCCAGACCGCCTATTACGGCGAACGGATGGATGGGCTGCTGCGGGCCAAGCACGCCCATCTTTCCGGCGTGCTTAACGGCATTGACGTAACGGAATACAATCCCGAAACCGATCCCCTGCTGCCCGCCCGCTTTACCGCCGAGGATCTTTCCGGCAAGGCGGAATGCAAGCGCGCCCTGCAGGCGGAACTGGGCCTGGAAAGCCGGGCGGATACGCCCATCGTGGCCCTGATTACCCGCCTGAGCAATCAGAAGGGCCTGGATCTGATCGATCGGGTCATCAGCGAAATCATGGAAGAGGATCTGCAATTGGTGGTGCTGGGCATGGGCGATGCCAAGTATGTCAATCTCTTCAGCTGGGCCGAGCAGCGCTATCCCGGCCGGGTATCCGCCCGCTTCCGGATGGACGGGCAATTGGCCCATCGGATTTATGCCGGGGCGGATATTTTCCTCATGCCCTCCCAGTTTGAGCCCTGCGGCCTCTCCCAGATGATCGCCCTGCGCTACGGCACGCTGCCCGTGGTGCGCGAAACGGGCGGGCTCAGGGATACCGTGCTTTCCTATAACGAGGCCAATGGCGCGGGCAATGGCTTTTCCTTCTTCAATTACAACGCCCATGATATGCTCTATACCCTGCGCCGCGCCCTCTTCTTCTATCGCCAGCAGAAGGATATCTGGCGTCTGCTGCAGCATCGGGCCATGACCGGGGATTATTCCTGGATGCATTCGGCGGAGGTGTATCTCTCCCTCTATCGGGATATGCTGGATCACCCGGCGGAAAAGCCCCAGGCGGAAGCGCCTGCCGCCCCGGCAGAGGAGCCTGTTCCCGTCAAAAAGCCCCGGGCGCGCAAGCCCAAGGCAGAAGAAGCCCCGGCCGATGCCGCACCCGCAAAAAAGCCCCGGGCCCGCAAGCCCAAGGCAGAGGAAGCCCCGGCCGATGCCGCACCCGCAAAAAAGCCCCGGGCACGCAAGCCCAAGACAGAAGAAGCCCCGGCTGAGTAAGCCCGCGGCCTGAACAAACGATCAGCAAAACGGCCCTTTGCCGCAGAAAAGCAGCAGAGGGCCGTTTTTTCATAGGGGAATGCGGGGAAAGGCTCATTCCTTCGGCTCGTCGATGTAGCGCTCCACCCGCAGCCGCAGCCTGTATTTTTTCCGCAGGCCGGCGATTTCCTCCATCATCTCGCTGCAATGATGCCGATCCAGCGCCGCCTGATCCCGCCAGCGGTCAATCAGCAGCACGGTTTCCGTTTTCTCCAGCGGCAGATAATATGCGTATCGCTCATTGCCCTCCTCGGCCCGGATTCTTTCTACCAGCCCGCTTTCCAGCATTTCCCGGGCAAAGCGCCGGGCGTTATCCCCTTCGCCGGTATAATAAAGATGGATGGTAATGCTCATGCCTTTCCTTCCTTTCTGCATGCCGCCGCGCTTTCCAGAAGCGCCTTCCGTTCATTCTTTACTTTTCCCCGCACCACCTGCAAAAGCAGATCCTGCAGCATTGCCCCGATTTCTGCCCCCCGAAGGCCCAGCGCCGCCAAATCGCGGCCGCTCAATTGCAGCTGCGCCAGGGAATAGCAGGCGTTTTCCGCCAGCAGACGCTCATAGGCCCGGCGCTTTTCCGCATATTCCCGAAGGATTTCTGCCTCCCGCTCCGGGTGTTCCGCAAGCCCCCGGGCTCTCTGCAGCAGCATGAGCCGCTCCAGAGCCTCGGGCCCCAGATGCATCAGCATTTCCTGCATGCCGTCCGGCGCGCTTTCCGCCCGCGCCCACAGCGCCAGCCGGGATACGCCCTCCTGCATCCGCAGGGACATTTTGAGCCCCTTCATTACCCGGAGCGCCCCCGCTGCGCTTTCCTCCGGAGTATCCGCTATATCCCAAAGCAGCGCCGCCCAGCGCAGCATATCCTCCTCCGGCAAATGCACAAGGGCGGAAAGCGCGGCATGATAACGGGCAGGCTTCCCAAGCAGCCCCGATAATTCCGGGATGCACGCCAGCAGCACATCGCCGTATTCCTCCAGCACCCGGGCGGCAAAGCGCCCCCTGAGAAGCCCCGTCCATTCGGCGGCTATTCTTTCCCGGCTGACCCGGGAAAGGGTATGCCGCAGGGCATGGATGGCCCGGGCGGTGCTTTCCTCAATGGCAAAGCCCAGCCGCGCCGCAAAGCGCAGGGCGCGCAGGATGCGCAGGGCATCCTCCCCAAAGCGCTTTTCCGCCTCGCCCACGCAGCGGATGATCCCATCCCGACAATCCTGCTGCCCGGAAAAGGGATCGATCAGCCCGGTATCCGAGGCATAGGCCATGGCGTTGATGGTAAAATCCCGCCGGGCCAGATCCTCCTCAATATCGGGCGTAAACAGCACGCTTTCCGGGTGGCGGCCATCCAGATACTGGCCATCCTGGCGAAAGGTGGTAATTTCAAGGGGCATATTTTCCAGAATCACCGTCAGCGTGCCATGGCGGATGCCCGTTTCCACGGTGCGCTCCCGGCGGAATATCTCCTGCATTTTTTCCGGCACGGCGGCGGTGCAGATATCATAATCATGGGGCGTCTGGCCCAGCACATGATCCCGGACGCACCCGCCCACGGCATAGGCGGCATACCCGGCCTGCCGCAATTGATCGATGGCCCGCTGCACCGGGCCTGGCAGAATCAGCTTCATTTTTCCTTTCACCCCCGCCAATCCATCTTAACCCCTTCAATCCGCCTTGTCAATCCCGCGTATTCGTGATAAAATAGAAAAATAGGAAGCGAATGGGAGGGAAGGCAGATGGAGGCGCTGGAGGCGGTGCTTTTTTGCCGGGAATTGCTGGAGAATACAACGCCCCTCAAGCAGGATTGCGGCCGGTACTGCGGCGGCGCATGCTGCCAAGGCGATGAGGACGGCCAGGGCGGCATGCTGCTTTTTCCGGGGGAGGAAGCGCTCTATGATCCCCTGCCCCCGGGCTTTTCCATCACCCGGGATGACGGCGTGGCCCCGGGCCTGATGCTCCTTACCTGTGAAGGAGAATGCCAGCGCGCCATGCGTCCCCTTTCCTGCCGATTGTTTCCCATGCTGCCGAAAAGAAACGGGGCGGTTATGGATCAGCGGGCCTGGGCGGTATGCCCGCTGATGGCCCATGGAAAGGCGGGGCTTGCCGCCGATTTTGTCAATGCCGTAAAAAAGGCGGGCGAAATTCTTTACGCCTGCCCGGCGCATGCCGCTTTTCTGGATGCGCTGCATGCCTATAATGAAAAACTGAAGCAATTCTAAGAAAGGATGGGCGCTATGGACTGGGTTCAGGCGGCATGCCATCAGGAAATCCATCTGGATGGCAGCGCGGGCAATGCGCTGCTGGAGGATGCCCGGGGCGATTTTTCCGCTTTCGCCGGGCAGGCCCAATTGGTGTATCTGGATCCGCCCTTTATGACCGGAGAGGAATTCTATCTGCGCATGCGCGTTGGCAAAAAGGGCTGGGAAACAGGCCGGGATCCCCTCCTGCTGCCCGCCTACAGCGATCGCTTTTCCGGAAAGGCGGAATATCTGGCCCTGCTGCGGGGCGCGCTGGAAAACGCCCGGCTGCTCCTTCACGAAACGGGCTCCCTCTTTCTGCATCTGGATAGCCGGATGAGCGCCCACGCCCGCATCCTCTGCGATGAGATTTTCGGCGAAAGCAATTTCGTCAATGAGATCATCTGGGCCTATCAATCGGGCGGGCGCAGCATGAAGCGCTTTTCCCGCAAGCATGATGTGATTCTCTTCTACCGCAAATCCCGGAAGCATTTTTTCGATATTACTGCCGTGCCCCTTTCCCGCAGTGAAAACCGCTCCAATCATATGCGCCGCTGCGTGGATGAAAACGGCCGCACCTTCCGGGCCATTCAATCCGGCGGCAAAACCTATACCTATTATGATGATGATCCCGTCTATCCCGGGGATGTATGGGCGGATGTATCCCATCTGCAGCAGAAGGATCCCCAGCGCACCGGCTATGATACCCAAAAGCCCCAGGCGTTGCTGAACCGGATCATCCTTTCCTCCACCCGCCCGGGCGATCTGGTGGCCGATCTCTTCGGCGGCTCGGGCACCACGGCCATCGCGGCGGCGCAGGCCGGGCGGCGCTATCTCATCAGCGATTTCAGCCCCCTTTCCCTGTCGGTCACAAGAAAGCGGCTGCTGGAAACCGCCATGACCCTTTCCGCCCCCACCGGCTGCCCTGCGGCCCGCATGCAGGCCGAATTCGTGCCGGGCATCGCCTTTCATGATGTGCGGCTGATGGATTATTCCCTGGCGGATCAGGAAGGCGGCATTTCGGGGCTGGATGCGGTGGATCAGTGGTCGGTGGGCTTTTACAGGGACGGCGTTTTCTTTGCCCAGGCCAGCGCCGCCCGCAGAAAGCAGACCCCCGATCTGCCCGAGCTATTGCAATTGCCCCAGCTGCGGGGCACCCCCGCCATTCTGATCGTTGATATTTACGGAAACCGCACCCTGTGGCGGCAAAAGGAGGAATAACGCATGGATCAGCAGCAGAATCAGAATACTCAGCAAAGCCAGCAAAACGCGCCCCAGCCCGCTCCCGACGCGCCCCGGCCGCTGTGGCTGCGGGTGCTGATGCTTTTCATCGCCCTGATGGTCTTGCTGGGCAGCATCTTTATCGTCTATCTGCCCGGGCAAAGGCGCGGGACGGACAGCGGCGCGGCGCTCCTTCCCTCGGCTGCTGCGGAGGAGGAATTCAAAACCCTGCAGAAGGGCGGCTCGGGAAAGCAGGTTCGGCAGATGCAGTACGCCCTGCAGGAGCTTGGCTATTATGAGGGCAAAATCGACGGCAATTTCAGCAAGGCGCTGGAGCAGGCCGTCCTGGATTTCCAGAAGGATTTTGATCTGAGCCAAACGGGAAAGATCGATTATGATCTGTATCTGCTGCTGAGCGCCGATGTGCCCGAAAACATTCCGGACAGCGAGAAAAAGACCGCCGCCTCCGCAAAAATCCCGGCAGAGGAGGATGCGGATGCCTTTGTGCTTGAGGACGAATGGTATTCGGATAAGGAGCATGTGGCGGCCTATCTCAGGGCCTTTGGCAGGCTGCCCGGCAATTACATCACCAAGAAGGAGGCCCAGGCCCTGGGCTGGGTATCCAGCGAGGGCAATCTTTGGGATGTGGCCCCGGGCAAAAGCATCGGCGGCGATCGCTTTGGCAATTATGAGGGGCTGCTGCCCCAGAAAAAGGGACGGCAGTATTACGAATGCGATATTGATTTTGACGGCAGCTTCCGCAACGCAAAGCGCATTATTTTCAGCAATGACGGGCTGATTTTCTACACCGGGGATCACTACGAAAGCTTTGAGGAGATGAAATAAATGCAGCGCATTCAGCTTTCCGCCGCCTGCTGGGCTTCGCCGCGGGCCGCCCATGAGGCGCTGAAGGACGCCCTTTCCTTCCCCGATTACTACGGCTATAACCTGGATGCCCTCTATGACTGCCTGACGGAAAAAACGGATACCCTGCTGGTCATTGAGGAATGCGCCCGGGCGGCGGCGCAGCTGGGCGAAAAATGGAGCGGCTTCCTGGCCGTCTTTCTGGATGCCGCCCAGAATAATCCCGGGCTGGAAATCAAGCTGCTGAATGGCTCCGGCGATTATGTCTGAGCAGGCAAGCAAACCACAGGATAGAATAGAAAGGAATGATTGATCATGAGCAGATTAGGCGATTTGATTCGGCTGGAGCGCACGCGCCAGGGCCTGACCCATAAGCAGGTGGCCAGAAAATGCGGCGTAAGCGATAAGTATCTGATGGAGGTGGAGGCGGGCACCCGCATCATCCAGGATGATCAGGCCCGGCGCATCCTCAAATCCATGGGCCTCCAGCAGCAGACCGAGGCGGATTTCACCCTGGATGATATTGCCGCCACGGTGGATCTGCAATCCGCCGTGCCCCAGTTAACCCGGACGGTGGAGCCCAAAAAGCCCGCCAAAGAAAAAGAAAATGTGGTGGCGGAAACCGATCCCGGCGTTTCCGGCTCCATCTGGCTGGATGCCCTTTCGGGCGTACTCAAGCATGTGCCGATTTATAACGCGGTGATGAAGGAGGTGGGCCATCGCCTGCTGCCCATTACCAATGGAAAAATCGAGGGCGCATCCCCGGATAAGGTATTCTATTTCATGGCCCCCGATCATGAATTGCGGGGCTTCCGGGTGCAGAAGGGCGATCTATTGCTGGTGGTGCCTGCCCAGGCCGCAGTGGATGGGGCCATTATGCTCATCCAGACCCCCCAGGGCCGGGTGCTGCGCAAGGTAAAGAGGATCAATGATTATCAGGCCATGCTGCAGAAATACAATGAATCCTGCGAAAGCGAAATCAAGAATTATAACGAGATCACCTTCGTGGGCCGCTGCGTCCGCCTGGAGGCCGATCTGGGCTGACCCGTGCCTCCCCCGGAAAATCTTTTCTTGACATTTTCCCGGGCGCGGGAGTATAATACTTCCATCCTCGGAATGACGGAGGACATGTTTCCGCTCCCTGGCCTTCAGAGAGTGCGCGGCCGGTGAAAGCGCACAGGCTTCAAGGCGGAGGTACCACCCCCTGACCGACGGCGATTCGCGCCCGTTACAGCGCGGCATCAAAGGGGCCTGAGCCGGGCCAGGGGGGGCTGCGCAGCATGCGGCGGTCTTCGGCAGGATCCGGGGCAGGCAACAAGGGTGGAACCGCGGGCGATAGAAATTCACGCTCGTCCCTTCATCAAAATGGATGGGACGGGCGTTTTTGTGTCCATCCCACACAAAATGCAGGGAGGAAAAGACCATGTTGATCACGCTGAAGGACGGCCAGAAGGAATTCGAAAACGGCATGAACGCCCTGGATATCGCGGGCCAATTGAGCCAGGAGCTGAAAAAGCAGGCTCTGTGCGCCCGGGTAAACGGCAAGCTGCAGGAGCTGGTAACCCCCATTCATGAGGATTGCACCCTGGAAATCCTCACCTTTGAGGATGACGAGGCCAAGCGCGTCCTGCGCCATACCGCCTCGCATGTGCTGGCCCAGGCGGTCAAAAAGCTGCGGCCCGAGGCCAAGCTGGCCATCGGCCCCGCCATCGATCAGGGCTTCTATTATGATTTTGACGTGGATGAGCCCTTCACCCCCGATTTCCTTAAAGAGCTGGAAAAGGAAATGGGCCGCATCGTCAAAAAGAATGATCGGCTGGAGCGCTTTGAATTGCCCCGGGCGGAGGCCATCGCCCTGATGGGGGAAAAGGGTGAGCCCTACAAGGTGGAACTGATCCGGGATCTGCCTGAGGATGCCGTCATCTCCTTCTATAAGCAGGGGGATTTTGTCGATCTGTGCGCCGGGCCCCATCTGCCCTCCACCGGCAAGGTCAAGGCCTTTAAGCTCACCTCCATCGCCGGCGCGTACTGGCGCGGCAATGAAAAGAATAAAATGCTCCAGCGCATTTACGGCACTGCCTTCTTTGATAAGGCGGAACTGGAAAGCTATATCAAGCAGCGGGAGGATGCCCTCAAGCGCGATCATAACAAGCTGGGCCGGGAGCTGGAATATTTTACCACGGTGGATTCCATCGGCCAGGGCCTGCCCATCCTTCTGCCCAAGGGCAGCCGGGTGATTCAGCTGCTGCAGCGCTGGGTAGAAGATACGGAGCAGAAGAAGGGCTGCCTCCTGACCAAGACCCCCCTGATGGCCAAGCGGGAGCTTTATAAGATTTCCGGTCACTGGGATCATTATCTGGATGGCATGTTCATCCTGGGCGATCCCTATGACGAAACCA
>CAZJUJ010000029.1:0-32354 GCA_964549135.1 uncultured Oscillospiraceae bacterium
ACTTTTGCGTCAAAAGTGGTTCCCCCGCTCCCCCTCCGAAAACCGGCTCTGGATGTTTCATGGGTGAATCCTGCCAAATTGAATGCCAGATCAGCAAAAAAGAATAGCAATAGATAAAACAACAGCAATGCATTTCCGTTTGGCAAAGGCATTGCTGTTTTGCTTCTTACTGCTTAATTCCTATTGTTTCACTGGCATCCAAACTGGTTTTTCTTTTTTTGTATCATCCAGAGGTGGTTTTCGGGAGGGTGCGGGAGGGTGCGGGAGGGTGCTTTTGACGCAAAAGCATCCTCCCGCAATATATTTCCCGTCCCCGTCTTCTTAGAGCAGGCTGCGGTAGAGGGCGGCGATTTCCTCCACGGAGGTATCCCGGGGGTTGCCGGGGCGGCAGGCATCCGCATAGGCGGATTCGGCCAGGAACTGCACATCCTCATCCTTCACGATTTCCTTCAGGTCGGCAGGGATGCCCACATCGGCGGCCAGCTTGCGCACGGCATCCACGGCGGCCTTGCGGTATTCATCCTGGGTCATGCTTTCGGTGCCCTCAACGCCCATCGCCTTGGCGATGGCGCGATATTTTTCCCCGGTGCAGGGGGCGTTATATTCCATGATCGTGGGCAGAATGATGGCATTTGCCACGCCGTGGGGGGTATCATAGAGCGCGCCCAGGCCATGAGCCATGGAATGCACAATTCCCAGGCCCACATTGGAGAAGCCCATCCCGGCGATATACTGGGCCAGAGCCATGCCCTCGCGGCCCTCGGCGGTGTTTTCCACCGCGCCGCGCAGATGCTTGGCAATCAGCTCAATGGCCTCCAGATGGAACATATCGGTCATTTCCCAGGCGCCCTTGGTGATATAGCCCTCGATGGCGTGGGTCAGGGCGTCCATGCCGGTGGCGGCGGTCAGGCCCTTGGGCATGGTGGACATCATATCGGGATCCACCACGGCGATTTCGGGAATATCATTGGTATCCACGCAGACGAACTTGCGCTTCTTTTCCACATCGGTGATGACATAGTTAATGGTCACCTCAGCGGCAGTACCGGCGGTGGTGGGCACCGCGATGGTGAATACGGCGTGCTGCTTGGTGGGGGCCACGCCCTCCAGGGAGCGCACATCGGCATATTCAGGATTATTGATGATAATGCCCACGCCCTTGGCGGTATCCATGGCAGAGCCGCCGCCGATGGCCACGATGCAATCGGCCTTGGCTTCCTTAAAGGCCTTCACGCCGTTCTGCACGTTTTCAATGGTCGGATTGGCCTTGATTTCGCTGTATACGGTATAGGCGATCTTTTCCGCATCCATCAGATCGGTTACCTTCTTGGAAACGCCGAAGCGCACCAGATCGGGATCGGTGCAGACAAACACCTTTTCAAAGCCCCGGGCCTTGATCAGGCCGGGAATTTCAGCAATGGCGCCCTTGCCATGATAGGAAATGGTATTAAGCACGATGCGATTGGCCATAGGAATTACCTCCTCATAAACAAACAGTTATTTCTGGGAAAACGGCCTGTTTTCCGCCGTCTTTCATGGAACATCATAGCCGAAAAACCAATTTTCGTCAAGGGATCGGCCAGGATTTGCCCCGCCCGCGGCAGAGGCTCCTCCAACGAAAAAGCCTGGCGGGAGCAGGCGCGTTTTTCTGCCTCTCCCGCCAGGAAGGGATTATTTGTAGAGCGGGCCGTAATGCTTGCAGGCGGCGTAATCGGCGGCCTGGGTATCCTGGGTGCCGAAGGCGGCCCAGGCATGGGGCCGATAGACCTGATCCGGGCAGACATTATGCATGGAAACAGGAATGCGCAGCATGGAGCAGAGGGTGATCAGATCAGCCCCCACATGACCGTAAACGGTCACGCCGTGATTCGCGCCCCAATTGGCCATGACGGAATACACATCCTTGAACGCGCCCTCGCCGGTGAGCCGGGGGGCAAACCAGGTGGTGGGCCAGGTGGGATCGGTGCGCTGATCCAGCGTCTTATGCACCGCGTCGGGCAGATCGCAGGTATAGCCCTCGGCGATCTGCATCACCAGGCCGATGCCCTCCACCACATTGGTGCGCAGCATGGTTACCGGCATCTGGGCGCGGGTGCGGAAATGGCTGGAGAAGCCGCCGCCCCGGAAATATTCATAATCCGCCCGGCACCAATCGGTGGCCTTGAGGCAGGCGTCCATATCCGCTTCGGTCATTTCCCAGAAGGGCTTCATGCAACCCTCGCCCTTTTCATTGCGGACGGCGCCGGTGCAATCCAGGGCAGTCGCGCCGGAATTGATCAGATGGATAAAGCCGCCGGCAGCCACGCCCTCGGGCTTCCAGCCGGTCACCCTTTCCACCGCCTCGGGGCTCCAATAGGTGCGCACATCGTGGAAATTGGGGGCGGTCTGGGAAATCATGGTGCCCAGCAGCATGGCCAGGCCATTCATGGTATCATTTTCAGTGGCGAAGGGCGTGGGGGCCTTGGGGCCGTTCCAGTTAAAGGTGGAGGCCATGATGGATTCGGTGAAATCGGCATTGGGCAGCCAGTCCGTCCACTGGCGCTGGCCCTGGAAGCCGCCGGCAACGGCATTCTTGCCCAGCGCTTCCTCATGCCAGCCCATCTCATCCAGCTTGGGATTGCCGTAGAAAATATCCCGGGCGATGAGGGTCAGCCTGGTCACGAATTCCCAATCCTTATCGGCGGGAACCACCTTGGATTTGCGGATGATTTCGGGCAGATTCTTGCCCGCGTTCTTGTCAAAGCCCTCCCGGCAGTTCTTCTTCACCCAGGCCAGGGCCTTTTCATATTCCTCATGATCGTAGATTTCCAGGGTCATCCGCCGCAGAATCTCGGTCATATCCACCCATTCCGGACGAATGCCCAGATATTTCTGGAAAATGCTGTGATCGCAGAAGGAGCCCATGATGCCCATGGAAACCCCGCCCAGATTCACATACGCCTTGTTCTTCATCCAGCCCACAGCCACAGCGCCCTTGGCAAAGCGGATGATCTTTTCCTGCACATCGGCGGGGACGCTGTTGTCATCCAGATCCTGCACATCATGGCCGTAAATGGAGAAGGCGGGCAGGCCCTTCTGGGCATAGGCGGCCAGCACGGCGGCCAGATATACCGCGCCGGGGCGCTCGGTGCCGTTAAAGCCCCAGACGGCCTTGATGGTGGTGGGATTCATATCAAAGGTTTCCATGCCGTAGCACCAGCAGGGGGTCACGGTCAGGGTAGCCACCACATTCTGGGTGGAGAAGAATTCCTCGCATTTGGCGGCCTCTGCGCCGCCGCCGATGGTGCAGGGGCTGATAACGGCCTGCACATGGGTGCCGTCGGGATAATGCAGCCCCTCAATCAGCTGCTTGGCCGCCTGGGCCATGGCCATGGTCTTTTCCTCCAGGGATTCGCGCACGCCGCCCCAGCGGCCGTCAATGGTGGGCCGGATACCAATCTTGGGATACATCATTTTCTCTTCCTCCTTGCTGTCATTCCCGGGGATTGTTTACCTTTTCGTCATCGCATTTTTCATAGCCGGGATGCCGCCCGGTCACATGATAATAGTTTTCGCGCAGATCCATCAGCTTATCGATCTGATGCCGGGGCAATTCCTTCGCCCCGCCCAGCAGATGGGCGGTCAGGCTGATCTTGGCGAATAATTCCAGGCTCTCCATCCGGTAATAGGCGGTAATCAGATCGGCCCCCACAGTCAGCGCCCCGTGGTTTTTCAGCAGCAGCACATCATGATTCTTGAGATACGGCGCAATGGCGTTGGGCACCTCATAGGTGGAGGGCGTGCCATAGGGGGTCAGGGGAACGGCCCCGATGGCAATGACCGTTTCAATCATGGAATATTCATCCAGGCTCTTCCCCGCCACCGCATAGCCGGTGGCCGTGGGGGGATGGGCATGCACCACCGCGCCTACATCCTCTCTTTCCTCATAACAGCGCATGTGCATCTTGATTTCGCTGCTGGCCTTGTAGCCCGGCAGGCCCTCCAGCACGTTCATTTCCTTGTCCACCCGCACCAGCTTATCCGGGGTGATAAAGGATTTGCTGATTCCCGTGGGCGTGCAGAGAAAGGTGCCGTCCTCCAGCTTCACCGATACATTGCCGTCATTGGCGGCCACCCAGCCAAGCTGCCACATTTTGTGGCATACATCGCAGATCTGCTCCCTGAGCATGGTCAAATCCATGGGCCTCGCCTCGTTTCTTTCATTTTGATAGTTTCATCATATTCCTTGTCCTTCCCGATTTCTTATGATATAATAGCAAATAATAGGACGAAATTCACTTTTTTCAGAAAGGAGCCCTCCCCCATGCCCGCATTCCGCTTCCATGAAAGCCTCCAGCGCGGCTCGCCGGATTTTCCGCTGGAGTATTACCTGTTGGATAATCAGCACAGCCGGTATGAAATGTCCTTCCACTGGCATGAGGAGGTGGAGCTTCTCCGCATCCTTTCGGGACAATTTTCTCTTTCGCTGGATGAGCGCCAGCTTTCCCTCTCCGCCGGGGATATTGCCTTCATCCCCTCCGGCTGTCTGCACGGGGGCACGCCCCAGGAGGCGGTATACGAATGCATCGTCTTTGATATGCGCTTTCTTTTCCGCCTCTGCGATGCCTGCCGCCGCTATGCCGGGGATATTCTGCATGGGCGCGTGGCGGCCCATTCCTTCTTTCCGGCTGGGAGCGAAATTGCCCGCTGCCTTGCCCCCATGTTTGAGGCCCTGCGCCTTCGCGTCCCGGGCTGCGAGGCCATTGCCGCCGGCTGCCTGATGCAGTTTGTCGGGGATATTTTTCGCCTGGGCCTGTATCAGCAGGGCCCCGGCACGGAGGATTGCCGCCGGGTGCTGCAGCTCAAAAAGGTATTTGAGCTGATCGAGAGCCAGTATGCCTCCCATCTGACCCTGACTGAGCTTGCCGCCTGCGTGCATATGACCCCCAAATACTTCTGCCGCTTTTTCAAGGAGGCCGTGCATCGCAGTCCCATGGATTATCTGAATTTTTATCGGGTGGAAATGGCCTGCTATGCCCTGGCGGCCACCGATTGCAATGTCACCGAGGCCGCTCTGGATGCCGGCTTCAATGATCCCGGCTATTTCATCCGCACCTTCCGCCGCCTGAAGGGCGAAACCCCCGGCCGCTATGCCGCCCGGATGCGCCGCAGCACCTGAGCCTTCCGCATCCGTTGCCCAGCCTGACGATTCCGTGCCCGCTGTCCTGCCTGGCAATTCCACGCATGATACTTCCGTGTATGAGGCTTCCGCGCCCGATGCCCCGTCTGACGATTCCGCACCCGACGCCCCGCCTGACGATTCGGTGCCTAACGCCCCGCCTAACGCTTCCGCGCATGATACTTCCGTGCGTAAGGCTTCCGCACCTGACGCCCCGTCTGACGCTTCGGCGCCTAATGCTTCGGCGCATGATAGTTCCGGGCGTGAGGCTTCCGCTCCCGACGCCTCGCCTGACGATTCCGTGCCTGACGCCCCACCTGACGATTCCGCGCACGATACTTCCGTGCGTAAGTCTTCCGCACCCGACGCCCTGCCTGGCGATTCCGCGCCTGACGCCCGCCTAATGCTTCGGCGCATGATACTTCCGGGCGTGAGGCTTCCGTGCATGATACCCAATCAGCAGTTTCCCCGTACCCGTCCCAACACGCTCAATTCTTTCGCACCCATTCCCATTTTGCCGCATTCTTTTTATTCTCCCCGCCATTTCCACCTGCGTGCTTTCATTTTTCATCGCTTCATCATGCTAATGCATCGCAGTGCGCCATGCGCTACCCACCCCTTCGTTCACTGTATGCACCACAGCATGTGTACTCACAACAATTAATCAAACAGCATCACGCCTGGTATTTCCCATGCCATAAACACAATTCCCACTGCGCCACCCGAATGCGCCGCAGCACCTGAGGCCTCCGCACCTGACGCCTCGCCTGGCGCTTCGGCGCATGATACTTCCGTGCGTAAGGCTTCCGCACCCGACGCCCCGTCTGGCAATTTCGCGCACGATACTTCCGTGCGTAAGGCTTCCGCGCCCGACACCCTGCCTGACGATTCAGCACATGATACTTCCGTGCATAAGGCCTCCGCACCTGACGCCCCGCCTGGCACTTCGGCGCATGATACTTCCGTGCGTAAGTCTTCCGCACCAAACGCCTCGCCTGACGATTCGGCGCATGATACTTCCGTGCGTGAGGCTTCCGCACCCGACGCCCCGTCTGGCAATTTCGCGCATGATACTTCCGGGCGTGAGGCTTCCGCCCCCGACGCCCCGCCTGACAATTTCACGCCCAATACCCTTTTCTTTTTTCTTAACGCTTCATCGCGCTAACTCACCATAGCGTTTTACAAACCGCCCTCACTCCCCTTCATGCCTCCCTTTTCCCCCACTCCCGACATCATCGCGTTCGTATATCGCGGCGTCAAGGAAGCGCTCTGCAAAAAATTTCGTGATTTCCTGTTTTTTTTACCAAATGACCATTGACAAGCGCTGATTTATCGTTTATAATAATACTCGCTGTTCAGTTGAACCGCATGCGGTCGTGGCGGAATTGGCATACGCGCACGTTTGAGGGGCGTGTTCTTAACCGAGTACGGGTTCAAGTCCCGTCGACCGCACCAGATAAAAGCGCCGATCTTCGAAGGAAGGTCGGCGTTTTGTTTGTTGATTCTTTAGGCTCTTTGGTTCTTTGGGTTCTTTGTCAAATGTGGTTCTTTGTCAAATGTTGGGGTGTAAAGAGAACGACAGCAGAATTCTCTTACGGAAACGAGAGAAGTTCGGCTACACCCCAGCTTCTATTATAGAGCCGAAAATATGCAAGTTTGTCCGTCCTTTCCGCCGTCACCAGTCCAGTAACAAAATCAGCAGAAAATCCGCATTGAAAAATGCACCCAATTTCTCTTGCTGGGTGCATACCAAAACGATTGCCAGACTTTCGTTTTGACAATAGGGGCTATCATTGATGCACGGATGCAGCGTATCAGAAAACGGATGGCAAACCCGTCCCTTGCGCCTGATGGTGCAGGACGGGGGCGGCCGATTCATCCGCAAAAATGACCAGCGCAGGAGGGCTTCAGATGGCTATTCTTTGCCCCCTTTGAGGGTGTAATTTCGGTATTGGCTCGGCGTCATATGGGTCATGGCTTTGAATACGCGGATGAAAGTGGCCAATGAACCAAACCCCACCTGAAAACATACATCGCTTAACGGTACGCCCTGCGCAATCAGAATCTGGCTCTGGGCGATGCGCCGCTGGGTGATATAATCGGCAACGGTTATGCCAAAGTGATGACGGAAAAGCCTGGAAACATATTCGCGGCTGTAAAAGAAATGGGATGCGACCTCGGCAACGGAATCGATCTCAAAAAAGTGCTCGTCGATATAACGCTGAATGCTCCGCACATTTTCAGGGAGCCGGCTTGACGTGACGGCCGGCTTGATGCTTGCTTCGCTTAACCAGTAGAAAATTTCAATCACCAATCCCCGGGCCAGCGCATGCTCCCTTTCGGAAGCGTTTTTCAGCGCCTGATCCAGCCTTGCAAGAAGCACATGCAGGGCCTGACTGCTCTGCGGTTCAAGGGTGAACAGGTATTGGTCGCCCTCACCCAGGGAAAGAAACCGGAGCAGTTCATTGCAGCCATAGGGTTCAAGGGCATCGGGGTATAGATAGAACACATGACGCTTGTAAAGCGTTGCATCTGCATGGATGACGGACATGTGCAGCTTGTGGGGCGGGATCAGGATCATGTCTCCATACTGGGGCTGGAAGGCTGCGGATTCGCAGATATACTGAATGTCTCCCTCTAAAAAGACAATCAATTCATAGTAATCGTGATAATGGAGCCTGGAAGGATAGGTTTGCCGATCGTAGTACGTACTCCGGAAGGAATAAAAAAGTGAATCATTCAGATGGTTTTTCCGCCAGTTGATGATTTCGGGATGCGTCTGTGCGATGGCGTTGAGATAATGAGTCAGCAGTTTCATGCGGTTGACCCCCTCTGTGCTTTGGTCACAAATTGCAAATATCATATCACGCCATGAATAGAATTTGCAATTCGTGATCTGTACAATGCATTATATACGAAATGGCACATCAGGTGCAAGCAAAAAATCGGCTGCATGTACCTGCTGGGCATACCGGAGGGAGAAGAACCAATGAAATTTCGCACCGTATTCTTTGATGTCGATTACTGCCTGCTTGATACCCCTGCATCGGAAAGACGCATCATTCGCGAACTCTATGCCCGGCAGGGGCAGAGCGTAGGCGATGAGGTAGGCGATACCTACCGGGAGATCAACAAGCAGCTCTGGGTATACCTGGATCGCGGAGAGATTACGCGCGAGCGGCTTTATGTGATGCGCTTTGAGCGGCTGTTTGAGATCTATCCCTTTTTCAGGCCGGCTCAGGAGGTTGCCCCCTGGTTTCTTGACCGGCTGGCCAGTGCGCATGATCCGCAGGAGGGTGCAGAGCATCTGCTGGAGAGGCTCAAAGATGCGGGTGTGCGGATCTTTACAGCCTCCAATGGAATCGGCGAAGTGATGAACGGCCGCGTCGCTGCGGCGGGGTTGTCTAAGTATCTGACAGGCCGGTTTGCTGCAGATGACGTTGGAGCCATGAAACCGAGCCGCCGGTACTTTGATACGGTTTTCCAAAGAAGCGGCGAAACCGATCTGTCCCGCACGCTGATGGTCGGTGATAATCCCATTACCGATGTGAACGGCGCGGTTGATTACGGCATGACCGGCGCCCTGTTTGGCGCACGCTGGCAGGAGGAAAGCAAGGCGGCCTATGTTGCCCGTACGATGCAGGAGCTGGAAAACCTGCTCTTTGAAGAAGTATAAGGAGGATATCATCATGCTCAACACAAAGATCCATCATGTCGATGTTTGCGTCATCGGCGGCGGCATCGGCGGTTTGTTTACGGCGGTCAGCGCGGCGCGCCACGGGGCCAAAGTCGCGCTGATGCATGATCGTCCGGTTTTGGGCGGCAATGCCAGCAGCGAAATCCGCATGTGGATCTCCGGCGCGGGCACCCGCGTACGCGATTTGCAGGAGACCGGCCTTATGGAAGAGCTTCTGCTTGAGAACATGTATCGCAATCCAAAGCGCAACTTCAGCATTTGGGACGCGCTGCTTTATGAGATGGTGCGCTTTGAGGACAACATCGACCTGATGCTCAACTGCACCTGCTGTGAAGCCAAAGCCGGGGACGGGCACATTGAAAGCATCCGGGGCTTCCAGCTGACAACGTATACATGGCACGAGGTGCATGCGAAAATTTTTGTGGACAGCTCCGGCGACAGCATTCTTGCGCCGCTGACCGGCGCGGAATTCAGGGTCGGCCGCGAGGCCAAGGGCGAATTTGGCGAGGAGTTTGGCCTGGAGGTTGCGGACAGCCATACCATGGGCATGAGCATCATGATGCAATGCCGGGAGACAGATCACCCCGTTTCCTATACGCCGCCGGAATGGGCGTATGATTTTCCGACGGATGAGGCGATGAACAACAAGCCGCACAATCTGTATGCCATCAACACCAATTTTTACTGGATCGAGCTGGGCGGGATGCAGAACAGCATCGACGACACCGAAGAGGTGCGCGACGAGCTGCTCAGGATCGCTTTCGGCGTGTGGGATCACATCAAGAATCACGGCGATCATGGCGCCGAGAACTGGGAGCTGGAGTGGGTATCCTTCCTGCCCGGCAAGCGGGAGAGCCGGCGCTATGTGGGCGATTACATTCTGACGCAGCATGACGTTGAAAACTGCACGCCCTTTGAGGATGTGGTGGCGTATGGCGGCTGGCAGATCGACAACCATCTGCCGGGCGGTTTCTACATGAACGCCAGGGACGGCGCACATCTGCAAAAGCGCCGGCTCTCCGAGCCGTATGGCATTCCGCTTCGCAGCCTGTATTCCAGGAATATTGACAATCTGATGTTCGCCGGACGCAATATCAGTGCCTCTCATATTGCCTTCAGCACGACCCGCGTTATGGGAACCATCGGGGTGATCGGCCAGGCCGTCGGCACGGCCGCAGCGATCGCGACCCGGAATGATCTGCTGCCCCGGGAGGCGTGCCGGCAGAAAATTGCCGAGCTTCAGGATGCACTGATGCAGGATGACTGCTTCCTGCCGGGACTCAGACGCAGGATCAGCGACTTGTCCCTGAAGGCCAGGCTTTCCTGCGATTACGGCGACTGCTCGGCGATCATCAACGGCCTTGATCGTCGGATCTGGGGCAATGATAACGGTTACTTTGGCAAAACGAATCAGGCGATCACCTATACCTTTGATAAGCCGATAAAGGTCGCGGGCTTCCGTCTGGTTCTGGACAGCGATCTTGACCGCGAATTCACCGACGGCAACCCGAACGGGCTGAATACCTCCTCCGTGCTTTTCTTTCCATACAGTCACAATCAAACAACCTTCGGTTTCCCCCGCTGCCTGATCAAGCATTATCGGATCGAGGCACAGGATGGGGAGGGAGCATGGACGACCGTGTATGAGGATGAAAAGAATCATCAGCGGCTGATCCGCAAACCGCTGAATATCACGGCGAAAGCGATTCGCTTCGTTCCGCTGAGTACATATTTCAGCGAGACGAAGGTTGAGGATTACGGCAGTTCCGTCGCTCACATTTTTAACTTTGAGGTTTTTTGACAGAGGGGAGGATCGGGCCATGAGCAGGGTTATGGAGCTTTATCACGGATTGGACGGCGCAATGTGTGCCTGCGGAAGGATACACCGCACGTCGGTCAAAGAGGTGGTGATCGAGGAAGGCGCAATCAGACGCATTCCCGATATTCTCAGCCGTTATGGCGTGAAAAAGCCCTTTCTGCTGGCCGATGCAAACACATGGAAAGCAGCGGGCGAACTGGTGTACACGGTGCTTATGCATTCGGGCCTTCCTTGCAGCCATTATATTTTTGAGCGAGAACAGCTTGAACCGGATGAGATTACCGTTGGAAGTGCGGCGATGCATCTGGACTATGGCTGCGATGCTGTGATCGCTATCGGCTCGGGCGTGATCAACGATACGGGCAAAATTCTTGCCAGCATGACCAAAACACCCTATATCATCGTCGGCACGGCGCCATCCATGGATGGCTATGCGTCCAAAACCTCTTCCATGTCCCGCGATGGGCTCAAGGTTTCCATTGGCACCCGCTGCGCGGATGTGATCATCGGCGACCTTGACGTACTATGCGCCGCGCCTGAGAAGCTGCTGATTTCCGGGCTGGGTGATATGCTGGCCAAGTATGTGAGCATTTGCGAATGGCGCATGGCCCATCTGCTGGTGGGCGAAGCATTTTGCGAAGCAATTGCTTCGCTGGTGCGCACATCGCTGGATGTATGCGTGAAAAACGCATGCGGCCTTTTGAACCGGGAAAAGGATGCCGTCCGCGCTGTGTTTGAGGGGTTGGTTGTCTGCGGTGCGGCGATGGAATTTGCCGGGCTCTCCCGCCCCGCTTCCGGTGTGGAGCATTACTTTTCCCATGTATGGGATATGCGCGGGCTCGAATTTGGCACGCCGGTCAGCACGCACGGCATCCAATGCGCATTGGGCACGCTGCTTGCGCTCCGGCTGTATGAGAAGCTTCGAAAGATGACGCCGGACAAGGCACGGGCGCTGGCCCATGCAAAGGCGTTTGATTTTGACGCATGGAGCGGAGAGCTGCGCGGTTTCCTGGGCAAGGGCGCGGAGACCATGATCCGTGCAGAAGCCAGAGAAGGCAAGTATGACCTGAAAAAGCACAAGGCGCGCCTTGAACGCATCCTGGAAAACTGGGATGCATTGCTGGCCATCATGGATGAGGAACTGCCCGCCGCAAAGGATGTGGAACACCTGCTTGAAACGATTGGCGCGCCGACTGAAGCACCGGAAATCGGCATTGCGCGCGAGCTGCTGCCCATGAGCTTCAAAGCCACAAAGGACATCCGTGATAAGTATGTGCTTTCCCGCCTGTGCTGGGATCTGGGCGTACTCGACGAGATGGCTGAAAGCCTCCGATAACTGCATCCGTCACGCCCTCGGCTCCGATCCGGACGCTCGGTTTTATTGTAACCCGAAAAACAATTGCGCCTCTGCCGCGCGGCAGGGCGCTTTTTGTATTTGCTGTATTGAAATAACGATGGATTGGAAATGGTGTCATTGCCCAGCTTGTTATGCGATGCTGGATCGAGAGTATATGCTGTCCTGTGTGTGATTGCTGCGGACAAGAGAGAAGAGGGAGAAGGGAAAAGTTTCCCGCTGCACGCCGTCCTTTGATTCCCAGGGCGCGAAGCCAGAAATACCCGAATTCAAGTTTACATTTTTTCAGAAGGAATCGCTCGATCATTTTTGCCGGGATCACAGCGCCTTTGCAATAAAATCTGCGATGGCTGGGCTTTCCATTTCCTTCCGCAAACAAATTCTATCCATCATGATCTATCCCCCCGCGCAATATCAAGACGCATGCCATATCCCGCAATCGCTTGACGAATGCATACCGATATGGTAGAATCTGATATCATCTTCTTGAAAGCCTGCCGAACCGAATAAGGAGGAACAAAAATGAAAAAGGTGTCCGTCCCCGCCACCAATGATCTCTGCCCTCAGACGCTCTTTATCTATGGCACGATGAACGAAGACCACACCCCCAATTTCGGCCTGTTCTGCTGGTTCAGCTATTGCTGGCTTGATCAATTGGGCGTTCTCTGCGCCATCGGCAGCCAGAAGCGAACGCTGGAAAACATCCGGCGGAATCGGGTCTTTTCCGCCAATCTGGTGGTGGAGGGCAATCTGCCCCTGGCGGATTATTTCGGCACGGCGGATGGCCGCGACGCCGATAAAATGACGATCCCCGTGGAATGGGAGCAGGGCGCGGTGCTGCCCGTGCCCATTCTGTGCAGCAGCCCCCTCAGCTTTGAACTGGAGGTTGCACGGGAAATTTCCGCCGGGGAGCATGGGGAAACCGTGCTGCTCTGCCGCATCCGAAATACGCTGAAGGCGGAAAGCCTTCTCTCCCCCGCCCTGACCCCGGCAGACATCTACCGGGAAACCGCGGCCGTGCGCACCTGCATTGCCGAGGATTACTGGGCCTGGGATGGCCGCCATCTGGGCAAATGGCATGAGCGCGCCAGGGAAATCAAGGCAAACGTGGAAATCGGCACGGCGGCCCGGGGCAACTAATTCCCCCCGTTCTTCGCCTGATGCGCCGCCCGGAAGGCGCAGGTGGTCATTTTCCCCGGTTTCCGTGCGGTGAATATCACCATATTTACACTTTCCCGCTTCTTCCCTTATAATGTAGCCATAAAAAACCTTCAGGAGGCATATGATGGTTACTTCATTTCCCATTCTTCCCCAGGAATACTGGTGGGGCGGCTCCATCGTCGGTTCCGAAAAGATGCCCTTCAGCGCCGAAACCGAATTCCGCATTGATCTGCTCATGGAGCGGCGCACCCAGTCCGCGCCCCTGTTTTTATCCAGCAAGGGCCGCTATATCTGGAGCGAGGAACCCTTTATCATCACCTTCTCCAAGGGCAGCATCACCCTGGAAGGCCAATACGAAATTATCGTGGAGCAGCCCGGCAGCACCCTGCGGGAGGCCTATCTTGCCGCCATGAAGCGGCATTTTCCCTTCCGGGAAAATATCCATACGCCCCGGGAATTCTATCACCATCCCATGTTCAATACCTGGATGGAGCTGATCAAGAATCAGAATCAGCAGGATATTCTTGCCTACGCCCGGGAAATCATCGAAAACGGCTATCAGCCCGGTCTGCTCATCATCGATGGCGGCTGGCAGAAATGCCAGGGCACCTGGGAATTTGATCCCGAAAAATTCGCCGATCCCAAGGCCATGTTTGATGAATTGCATCGCCTGGGCTTTCAGGTGCTGATCTGGGCCAGCCCCTTTGTCTGCTCCGAGGGTGAAAATTTCCTCCGGCTCTATTCCTCCCGCTCCTCCGAGGCCAAAAACGGCGTGCCCAATTATCAGCATCTGGTGCGCAATAAGGCGGGCGAAGTTTCTATCCAAAAATGGTGGAGCGGCTTTGGCGCGATTCTGAATTTCAATCTGCCCGATGACTGCGCTTTCCTGGATGGGCAGCTGAAAAAGCTGATGGTATATGGCGCGGATGGCTTTAAATTCGATGGCGGCGCGTATCGCCCCGATAGCTTCATTAACGGCAATGAATTCTACGGCAGCTTCTCCCACAGCCAGCTCAATCAGGCCTGGATTGACTTTGGCTCCCGCTACCGGCTCCATGAATTCAAGGATACCTGGAAGGCCGGGGGCAAGCCCGTCATCCAGCGGCTCTGGGATAAAAATCATGCCTGGGAGGGGAACGGCCTGGATTGCCTGATCCCCAACGGCATCTTTGCCGGCCTGATCGGCAGCCCCTTCCTCTGCCCCGATATGGTGGGCGGCGGCGAATGGACGGCCTTCGTCTTTGGCCGACATGAGGAGGAATTGTTCATCCGCATGGCCCAGACCTCTGCCCTCTTCCCCATGATGCAGTTTTCCTCCCTGCCCTGGCGCCATCTCTCCCCGCGCGGCACGCGCCTGTGCAAGGAAATGGCCGAACTGCATGAGCGCATGTATCCCGAAATCGAACGGATTCTCTCCGATACCGAAAAAACCGGCGAGCCTATCATCCGCTCAATGGAATATCAGTTCCCCGGCCATGGCTATGAGGAAGTTAAGGATCAGTACCTGCTGGGCGAGCGGATCCTCGCCGCGCCGGTGGTGCATAAGGGCCAGACCCAGCGCATCGTCCATTTCCCCGAGGGTACCTGGCAGGATGAACAGGGCCATGCCTTTACCGGCCCCTGCGAAGCAATGGTGGACGCCCCCCTGGAAACCCTGCCCTGGTTCCGCCGCATCGACTGACGGGACGGGGATAGGGGAACGAAAGGAACGGGGAGAATATTTGCGGGAGGAGACTTTTGCGTCAAAAGTCCCCTCCCGCACCCTCCCGCGCCCTCCCGAAAACCGGCTCTGGATGGAACATGGCTGAACTCTGCCAAATTGAATGCCAGATCAGCAAAAAAGACGAGGGTATTGATTCCCTAAAATCTTCCTCCCAAAACCGGCTCTGGATGGAACATGGAGCAGTAAAGCCCTGTTGAATGCCAGTGAAGCAAAAGTAAACAAGCAGCAAAGAAGAAAACAGCAATGCTTTCGCCAAGTGCAAATGCATTGCTGTTATTCTTTCTAACTGCTTTTCTTTTTTGCTGATCTGGCATTCAATCTGGCAGGAACCCTCCATGAAACATCCAGAGCCGGTTTTCGGAGGGGGTGCGGGGGAACCACTTTTGACTCAAAAGTGGTCCCCCCGCAAATATTCCCCGTTCCTGGTTTTCGGGAGGGTGCGGGAGGGTGCTTTTGACGCAAAAGCATCCTCCCGCAAAAATCCCGTTCTCCCGTCCCCCCGTTCCTTCCCCCGTTCCCTCACCACTGCATTTTGCGGTCGTTGAGCAGCATGCCGGTATAGCGGGGCACGCGGAAGCGCTGGGCGAAGAGATCGCATTTGCACATAAAGAGGTAATAGACGTTGAGGCCGCAGAAATAGAGGGTTTCGAAATTGCCCTGGCCCTTGGCGATGATCACATCGGCCTGTTCAATGCTTGCCTTCGCTTCGTTTGAAACGCTGGGCAGCCAGGTTCCCGCAATATCGGTGCCATTGCCCATCACGGGCGCGATGCGGTCAAGACCCACCTGCGCGGCGTCCTCCACCGTCACATCATTAACCACCGGCTCTCCGCGCAGGATCACCTGCACCCCGGCCCGGGGATTCATGGCAAGCATGGTTTCAATCAGCAGCTTATCCATAACGATTTCGCCGCAGTTATCGGTAAGATACACGATTTTTTCCGCCTGCAGCACATCGCGCCGCATTTCCTCCAGCGTATCCTGAGGCAGCGGAATGCTTTCCGCATCGGCAAGAAAAGCATCCAATTGCCCGTCATCCACCTTTTCCAGGGTGCCGAAATCGATATAATTGCCCGTCATGGCATATTGCAGCGCCGCCCGGAAAGGATCGGCCGCGCTGCGGATTTTTTCCGAAACGCCCTTTTCCTTTTCCAGCATTTTGGCGTTGTAATACTTTTTCACGGCGGCATAATCTATTTCGGGGCCAAACATCTCCTCCCGCAGTCTTTCAATCCGGCGCAGCATAACCGGCGCGGCAATGGCGGGATCGGCATGCCCCAGCAATTGCAGAAGCTGCTGAATATACTCCGTCTGCGCCCTTTCACCGGCGCTCTCCGGCGCGGCGTTTACATGCTTGCCCAGCAGGCATTTGAGGCATTGGGGATGCAGACGGCTGTGATCCTGATTCATTTTGTTTTCCTTCTTTCTGTTTGCTGTGGCTCAGAGAAACATGCAGGTGCCAATCAGGCAAAGGCCGATGCCGATGGCCGCCCGCCGGGAGGGCCTTTCCTTCAGGATGATCCATCCCAGCAGCGCGGAAAAAATAATGCTGCCCCCCGTCATCATGGGATACATCACCGAGGCCGATACCTTGCCCGCCACCAATAGCTGCAATACATAATAGATCCCGCCGGACAGGGTGCAGCCCGCCACATAGGGATAAATCCGCTTAAACGGCGGCAGCTTGGGCTGCTTTTCCAGCTTTTTGTGCATCGCGCCATAGGCCGCGCAGGAAAGCGCCATTTTCCAGAAATTCACCGCCACGGTAAAGCCCGTGGCCGAAATAACCGGATAGCCGCTTTCTACCTGATGCACCTTGGAAATCACGCTGACAAAGCCATTGAGGAAAAAGACTGCCGCGCATAGGGCCAATTGCCGGGGATTGGTCTTGAAATCGGATACCTTGGTAAAAAAGACCGCTGCCATAATTACCATCAGCCCCGCCATGCGCAGCCAGGAAAAGGGCTCGCCCAGGAAGAGCAGCCCCCAGACATAGGGCACCACCATGCTGCCCGTCATCAGGAACAGGGCATAGAGCGCCACGCCGCCCTCCTTCATCACCCGAAAGCCAATCAGGGCATAGCCAACCCCCAGGAGCGCCTGGGCTGCGGCCATAATCTGGGAAAAGGGCGTGGATTCCAGCCGAAAGCCATTGGCGGCCCAGAAGGCCAGCGCGGCGGTCAGCCCCACCAGAATATTAAATACCAGCCCCGCCTTTATGGAGGAGCCCGCCGCCTCCTGATATTTCTTGCGGAAAATGCTGTCCGCGGCCAGCAAAAGCACCGCAAGCAAAAGCAACAGATAATTCTGCATAGGCTCTGCCTCTCCTTCCCTGCCGTCCGCGGCGCATCCCGCCTTTTTTCGGCATCGATTGCTATTGTACATCATTTTCCCGAAAAAGGCGAGGGCAAAACCGGCATAAACGGACAATCATCCAAAATCCGGCGATTTTTATCGGTCTTTGGCTCCTTTTTTCTTCGCCTCTTGACTTTTTCCTTCCAATGAAGGATAATGAATTGTTAAGATCTATGGAAGGAGGCGGATTCCCCATGGCCCATCTGATTGAGGCGGTGCAGCCGCATGGGGTGGCATATCGCCGCGGCCTGCGCGCCGGGGATGCCCTGATTTCCATCAATGGCGAGACCATCGTGGATGAAATCGATTATCAGGCGCTTTCCAATAAATCCCGGCTGGATATCCGCGTGCTGAAGGCCGATGGGCAGGAGGAAACCGTGCGCATCATCAAGGCCAAGGATGCGCCCCTGGGCCTGCGTCTGGCCGATACCCTGGCCTGCAAGCCCCGGCCCTGCAAGAATAAATGCATCTTCTGCTTCATCGATCAGATGGCCCCGGGCATGCGCCCCTCCCTGTATGTCAAGGATGACGACTGGCGGCTTTCGCTGATGATGGGCAATTATATCACCCTGACCAATGTGGATGATCAGGAATTTGCCCGCATTCTCAAGCGGAAGGCCAGCCCGCTGTATATCTCCGTGCATGCCACCGATCCGGAAACCCGGGTGCGCATGATGCGCAATCCCGCCGCCGCCCATCTCATGGAGCGGCTGAATGCCCTCCGGGAGGCGGGGCTGCATTTCCATTGCCAGATCGTGCTGTGCCCCGGCTGGAATGATGGGGAGATTCTCCGGAAAACCCTGGATGATCTTTCCGCCCTCTATCCCGCCGCCCAGTCGGCGGCGCTGGTGCCGGTGGGGCTGACCAGATTCCGGGAGGGGCTGGCCGATGTAAAGCCCTTTGACCGGGCGGGCGCGCAGCGGGTAATGGCCATTGCCCGGGAATATCAGCAGCGCATGCTGGCCGCCCATGGCACCCGCTTTGTTTTCCCCTCGGATGAAATGCTGCTCATCGCCGGGGAGGATATCCCCGATAATGCGGCATATGAGGAATTTCCCCAGATCGAAAACGGCGTGGGCCTGCTGCGGAAATTCGAGGAAAGCCTGAAAAGCGCCGCCGCCGAAAACACGAAGAAGGCCGTCCCCCGGAAAATCCGCATGGCCTGCGGCGCTTCCATCGCCCCGGTGATGGAAAAATGGATGGCCGCCTATGCGCCCCCGGGGGTAGAGATCACCGTACAGAAAATCCGCAATACCTTTTTCGGCGAAACCATCACCGTTACCGGCCTGCTGACCGGCGGCGATCTGAAAAAGCAATTGCAGGATGCCCGGGAGGATGAAATTCTTCTCTGCAGCAATACCCTCCGGGAGGAGCAGGATCTTTTCCTGGATGATATGCCCCTGGGCGAGCTGAGAAGCGCCCTGAAGCCAAGGCTGACCATCGTGCCCAATGACGGCGCCGCGCTTTTCGCCGCGCTGCTGGGATGTGAATAATCATAAAAGGAGGATCAAGCTTCCATGCCATCCGCCAAGCCCCTGGTGGCCATTGTAGGCCGCCCCAACGTAGGTAAATCCACCTTCTTCAATAAAATCTCCGGCCGCCGCATCGCCATTGTGGAGGATACCCCCGGCGTTACCCGGGATCGCATCTATGCCGATGTGGAATGGATCGGCCGGAAATTCACCCTCATCGATACCGGCGGCATCGATCCCAAATCCGAGGATGTGCTGCTTTCCCAGATGCGGCGGCAGGCCGAAATCGCCATGGAGATGGCGGATGTGATCTGCTTCTTCACCGATGCCCGGGCCGGCATGACCCCGGATGATGAGGAAGTGGCCAATATGCTGCGCAAAACCCACAAGCCCGTGATTCTGGCGGTCAATAAGCTGGATCATGCGGGGCTGAAGGATGTAATTTATGAATTCTATGCCCTGGGCCTGGGCGATCCCATCGGCATTTCCGCCGCCAATATGCTGGGGCTGGGCGATTTATTGGATGAAATCGTCAAGCATCTGCCCCCCAGGGCGGATGATGAGGAGGAGGAAGAGCAGCATGTGATTCAGCTTGCCGTGGTGGGCCGGCCGAATGTGGGCAAATCCTCGCTGGTCAATCGTCTCCTGGGGCAGGAGCGCACCATGGTATCCAATATCCCCGGCACCACCCGGGATGCCATCGATACCCGCTTTTCCGGCCCGGATGGAACGATGTATAATATCATCGATACCGCCGGGATCCGCCGCAAACGCGCCATTGAGGATGAATCCCTGGAGCGCTACAGCGTGCTTCGCTCCATCGCCGCCATTAAGCGCTGCGATGTGGCGCTGCTGCTGGTGGATGCCCAGGAGGGCGTAACCGAGCAGGATGCCCGCATCGCCGGTATGGTGCATGAGGAGGGCAAGGCCGCGGTGGTGATCGTCAATAAATGGGATGCCCTGGAAAAGGAAACCGGCACCCTGGAAAAATACAGAAAGCAGGTCATCGAGGATCTGAAATTCATGGATTATGCCCCCGTGCTTTTCGTTTCCGCCCTGACCGGCCAGCGCAATCAGAATATCCTGCCCGAGGTCAATCGGGTCTGGGAGCAGGCCAGCCGCCGGGTAGGCACCGGCGCGCTCAATGATGTGCTGGGCGATGCCCAGATGGCGCTGCAGCCCCCCATGATCGGCGGGCGCAAGCTGAAAATCTATTACGGCACCCAGGCCGGCGTCTGCCCGCCCACCTTCGCCCTTTTCATCAATTCCGAGGATCTGATGCATTTCTCCTACGAGCGGTATCTGGAAAACTGCCTGCGCAAGGCCTTCGGCTTTGAGGGCACGCCCATTCGCTTTTCCCTGCGCGAAAAAAAGAAGGAGGACGTGCATCCATGATCATTACCATTATCAAGTATCTCCTGTGCGCCGTGATCGCCTATCTTCTGGGCAGCTTTTCCACCGGCATTCTGGTGGCGGGCCGGGCCGGGCATGATATCCGCGCCGAGGGCAGCAAAAATACCGGGGCCAGCAACGCCCTGCGCATCCTGGGCCTCAAGGGCGGCGCGCTGGTATTCGCCGGGGATTTTCTCAAGGCCGCTCTTGCCGTGGGCGCGGGGTATCTGCTCTGCGGGCATTCCGGGGCCATGCTCAGCGGCCTCTGCGTGGTGCTGGGGCATAACTGGCCTGTTTTCTTCGGCTTCCAGGGGGGCAAGGGCATTGCCTGCTCCACGGCGGTGCTGCTATTGGTTTTCCCCTGGCAGGGCGTGGCGGCGGCGCTGTTATGCCTGCTGGTCATCTATTTCACCCGGTATATTTCTCTGGGCAGCCTGACCATGCTGACCGTCTTTTTCCTCCTGCTCCTTTTCACCCAGCCCTTCTGGCCCGCCGGGGCCTGGGCGCTGACGCTGATGGCGCTGGGCTTCTATCGCCACCGGACCAATCTGCAGCGGCTGAAAAACGGCACGGAGAATAAAATCGGCCAGCGGGCCGGGAAAAACTGAAAAGCAGCCTTCCGCCCGGAACATCAAAAAAAGGATGCTCCGGGCGTTTTTCGGTGCATCCTTCTGTTGGGCGGCGGCTTTTCAAGAAACGAAAACCGCCGCGCTTTTCTGCTTTTTTCGCCCTGTTCAGGGCACGTTCCCGCTTTTTCCCGGGCCGCAGCCACCTGCCTTTCGCGCTTTTTTGCAGCGGGCGGTGTTCAACGTGAAACCTTTTTTACAGCGCGTATTTCTCAATGGCCCGGGCAAAGCCGCAGGCCTCATTGGTATCGGTAACAAAGCGCGCCGCCGCCTTGGTTTCCGCCGAGCCATTGCCCATGGCCACCCCATAGCCCGCGATTTTCAGCATGGGAATATCATTTTCCTGATCCCCCAGGGTCATCACCTGGGAAAGGGGGATGCCAAGATGCCGGGCCAGATCGGAAACGCCCCGGGCCTTATCGATCCCCTGGGGCATGATTTCAATATTCCGCACGCCGGACTGGGTCAGTTCAATCCCCGGGATATCAAGCAGCCGCTGCCGCACCTGGGAAAGGGGCACATTATCGCAGACAAAGAATTTATGCACGGCGCTCTGCACGCAGCGCAGGGCCGCCTCCCTGCCCCGGCAATAGCAAAAGCCCATTTTTTCAATCCGCGGGCCATAGGAAAGCTCGCTGTGATGGGCCACCTCCTGCCGGGCGGTGCATACATACCCGGGGCCGAAAACAAAATAATCCGCCCCCAGCCCGGTCAGGATTTCGTATACCTGCAGGGCGGCTGCGGGATCCATAAAATGCTCGGAAATCAAATGCAGCCCCTCATCCACGATTTTCCCGCCATTGGTGCCAACCACCGGGCAGATAATGCCCTGATCCTTCGCCACCAGATAGGCGTTTTCCACAAATCTTCCCGTGGCCAGCGCCACCGTAATCCCCTTTTCCTGGGCCGCCAGAATGGCCCGCACGTTCTCCCGGGGGATTTCGCCCTGCCGGTTCAGCAGGGTGCCATCCATATCGGTGGCAATCAGACGGATCTGGGGGGAAAAAGCCATGGCTGCTCGCTCCTTTTTTCTTTAGAATGGGACGGGAACGGAAAATACCCTGCCATCCAGATAGGAAAGCATCCCGCCCGGATACAGCGTCAGTTCGCAGGCGCACAGGCGGAGGGAGGCGGCCTTCATGCGCCGGTTCAGCGCCCGATCACCGTATTTATCATCCCCCAGCAGCGGATGAGAAAGAAAGCTCATGTGCGCCCGGATCTGATGGGTGCGCCCGGTCAGCAGCGTCACCCGGAGCCGGGAAAGCACGCCGTCAAAGGCAAGCGTTTCATACTGGGTGGCGATGGGCAGCGCCCCGGGCGTGGCATGGGTAATCACGCGCACCCGGCCCTTCTCCGCATCCTTGATCAGATACGCTTCCTTTACGGCGCAGGGCGGGCGCATCTCCCCCCTTACCAGGCATTCGTATCGTTTTTCCAGCCGCCGCTCCCGAAAGGCCGCCAGCAGCAGCTCCTCGCTCTCCGGATCTTTGCATAGCAGCAGCAGCCCGCAGGTCACATGATCCAGCCGATGGCAGAGCCGGGGATAGCCGTTTTCCTTCTTCAGCAGCGATTCCACCGTCATGCCGCCCCGGCCATCCTCCTCGCTGCTGATGCCGGATGGCTTATTGATGAGCAGGATATGCGCATCCTCATAAACCACCGGCAGCTGAATTTCAAAAGCCGTATACAATTGGATGCGTGCGCCGGGCAGCACGGCATCATTCCTGCCCGCCCGCACGCCGTTCATTTTCACATCCCGTTTTGCCAGCGCATCCCTGATCACATGGGCGGGCAAAAGCGGCATGGCCTGGGCCAGATAATTTTCCAAACGCACCGCGCCCATTTCCGCCGGGGCGTTTGCCTCATAGACCCGCATCAGTTCAGCACCGCCGAGGGCATGCCCATCCAGCGCACCGTCTGCAGATGCAATTGCTCCAGGGCGGAAAGCATCCGGGGCGTGGGCAGCACGCAGAGCATGCTTTCCAGCACCTCCCGCATTTCGGAAAGCTGCGCGCCCTGCTTGGCCATCATCCTCAGATCCTCCAGCGCCTCCTCCGGATCGCATTCGGGGCGGATAGCGCCCACCAGCGCGCCGCGCATGGCCTCGCAGGAGGCCACCTCCTCCGGCAATAGACCGTTCATGCCTCCCTGCATCATTTCCCGGGTCAGGTGAATTTCAGGCGGGGCAAACCCGGCCAGGCTGGAAAGCAGATGCTCCGGCTCCGCCAGCCCGGGATGCAGCAGCAGTATTTCGCCCTGGGCGCTCTGGGTATAATCAAAGCCCGAGCGCAGATACCGCCCGATGAGCATTTCGCCGTCTTCCTGCATTTCCCGGGGCAATTGCCCCCTGAAATGCGCCATGGGCACGGCGGCATGCAGAAAGCCCGAAAGATACAGGAGGCTATGCAGCGTGGCATCAAAGGAAAATAGCTTTTCCCGCATTTTCTGGTATTCCGGGGAAAGCATGGCCCGGGTAATGGGCGGCAATAGATTTTCCTCCAGCCTGAGAATGGCCGTTTCGTCATTTTCAATTTCCAGCGTACACCAGAGCCTGGCAATCAGCGCCTCCGCCGCGCTGATTTCATCCCAGTCCGAAAGCAGGGTCTGCCCGCCGGAAAGCAGCATGCGCTTGACCAGATCATCCTCCCGGGGGGAAAGAAAGCATGCCTCCTGGGGAATGCGCGACAGCACCTTGGCGCATAATTCGCTGCGGCTGGGATAGCGCCGCCTGATTTCATGGGCGTAATAGGAAAACCGGAACAGGATCCGGGCTTCATCCTCCCCCAGATCGGAAAAAATCCCCCGGGTGGGGCAGCGGGTCAAGCGCTCCTGGCAGGCCTCCAGCTGCTGCTCCCTCAAAACGCTCATGGTCTTATCGCACCATCTTTCGATCCGTGCCGTGCTTGTCCTCAGCAATCGCTCATCTCCCCTCCCTGCAGGAATGCTTCCCGCCGGTTCAATCCTTTGCATCTCGCGCCATCCCTTTTTGCAGAAAAAAGGGCGGCGATCTGCATGCAGCGCGGATGGGGCATCGCCTCTCCCCGCTGCTCTCCATCCATTATACAGGCAATCAACGCCCTGTCAAGCCTTTTTGATAGGAATACCATTTCACCCGTTTTGGGCCAGCAGAAGCAATTCTGCCTCCGTAATCACCGGGATGCCCAGGGCCTGGGCCTTGGTCAGCTTGCTGCCCGCATTTTCCCCGGCCACCACATAGGCGGTTTTCCGGCTGACGCTGCCCGCCGCCGTGCCGCCATTTTGGCGGATAAATTCCTCTGCCTCCTGCCGGGAAAAGGTGGGCAAGGTGCCGGTGACCACCAGGGTCTTGCCCGTCAGCGCGCCGCCCGCTGCCTTTATCTCCTCCCGGGGGGATACCCCGGCCTCCAGCAGCCTTTCAATCATCCGCTTGTTTTCCGGGAAGGAGAAAAAGTCTATCACGCTCTGGGCCACAATATCGCCGATTTCATCGATGGCCATCAGCTGCTCCAGCCCCGCCTTTTCCACCTTTTCCAGGCTGCCAAAGGCCTGGGCCAGATCCCGGGCGGTGCGCTTGCCAATATTGGGGATGCCGATAGCCAGCAGGAACCGGGATAAATCGCAATGCTTGCTGGCCTCCAGCGCGTCCATCAGGTTCTGGGCCCGCTTATCCTGAAAGCCATCCAATTGCTGCAGTTCCTCCAGCGTCAGCCGGTAAAGATCGGCGGCGTCCCTCACCCTCAGCTTATCATAGAAAAGATCGGCCGTTTTTTCGGAAAAGCCGGTAATATCCATGGCATCCCGGGAGGCAAAATGCTTGAGCCGGGCCACCGCCTGGGGGCGGCAGGAATCCTGATTCAGGCAATAGATATGCGCGCCCCGGATGGTCAGCGGCCCGCCGCAGGCCGGGCATGCCTCGGGGGGCAGAATTTCCTCCCCCGCCGTGCCATCCTCCACCCTGCCCGTAATTTCGGGAATCACATCATTGGAGCGGCGAATCCATACCGTGCAGCCCAATTGCAGCTTTTTCCGCTGAATATCGCCGTAATTGTTGAGCGTGGCCTTTCTGACGGTCACCCCGGCAAAATCCACCGGCGATACATGGGCAAGAGGGGTCAGCTTTCCCGTTCTGCCCAGCTCCCAGGTCACCCTTTCCAGGGTGGCCGTGCTTTCCTCCGCCGCAAATTTATAAGCCACCGCCCAGCGAGGAAATTTATCGGTATAGCCCATATGCGCCCGGGTGCGCTGATCCATCACCTTGATGACCGCGCCGTCAATGAGAAAATCCAAATGCTCCCGCTGCTGCTCAATTTCCCGCACCAAATCCAGGGCCGCCGCCGGATCCTTCGCCGTGCGGAAATAGGGGCTGATGGGAAAGCCCTGCTCCCGGAGGAAGGCAATCATCCCCGGCTGATCGGAAAAGGGCGGATTTTCGATGGTGCCCACCTGATAGAAGAAGGCGGAAAGATTGCGGGAGGCGGTCACCGCAGGATCCAGATTCCGCAGCGCCCCCGCCGCCGCATTCCGGGCGTTTTTCAGCGGCTCAGCCGCCGTCTGATTGTATTTTTCCAGGGCGCTGAGCCGCATGATGCATTCGCCCTGCACCTCGATTTTCCCCTGCCACGGAATGGAAAGAGGCACATCCCGAATGGTGCGGGCCTGGGGCAGAATGGCCTCCCCCACGATGCCGTTGCCCCGGGTGGCGGCCTCCACCAGCACGCCCTGATCATAGGTCAGATTCAGCGTCAGCCCATCGAATTTATATTCCACCCCAAAGGCAAGGGGCGGCAGGGAGGCATCCTGGGCGCGCAGCTTTTCCGCCCGGTCAAACCAGGCGGCCAATTCCTCCTCGCTCTGTGCCTTATCCATGCTCCAGAGCCGGGAAATATGGGTATGCTGGCGGAAGGCGCTCAGCGGCGCGCCGCCCACCCTGAGGGAGGGGGAATCGGGCAGAATCACGCCCGTCTCCTTTTCCATCTGCTGCAGCTGCGTATAGAGCCCATCCCATTCCGCATCCGAAATCAGCGGCTCATCCAGCACATAATAGGCATGGGCCGTCTTATTCAGATAATCCACCAGCGATTGCATATCCTGCTGCCATTTCATGGCCTGATCCTCACCTTTCACACGAAAATGACGAACGCGCCCCACGGGGAGGTGCGTTCATCGCAAGGGCGTTATTCATCCACTTTGATAATCGGCGCGATGGAAAGGGAAAATTCCTTGGTGCCATAGGCGGTAAAGGCAATCATGATCCGTGCATCCGCGCCGGTGCCCTGCACCTGCTGCACCGTTCCTTCCCCAAATTTCCGATGCAGCACATGATCCCCGGGCTTGAACATGGCGCTGACCGGGCTGGCCGAAACAGACCGGGCCGCGGAGGGCACAAAGCCCTTCTGCACCCCGGGAATATTCAGCGCCCCGCGCCCGGAGGCGGTCATGCCGGGGGTGCCAAAGCTCAGATCCCGGGGCCGATCCCGCCGGTTCATGGGCGCGGGCTTGGCGGGTTCCGGCGCAAAGGAGCGGCGGCTGGCCTCCGCCCATTCATCGGTAATCAGCCGCTCGGGAATTTCCTTCAGGAAGGGCGAGGGCGGATTATGGGTAATCTGATTAAAGAGCATCCGCCGCCGGGCAAAGGAAAGGAACAGCTTCTTCCGCGCCCGGGTCATGCCCACATAGCAGAGGCGGCGCTCCTCCTCCATCCGGTTTTCATCCATAGCCGTGCGCATGGAGGGGAAAATGCCCTCCTCCAGCCCGGCCAGAAACACCGCCTCGTATTCCAGGCCCTTGGCGCTGTGCAGCGTCATCAGGGTCACATACTGGGGCGCTTCCTCCTGGCGATCCAGATCGGTCACCAGCGATACATTTTCCAGGAAGGCCTCCAGCGTCTTTTCCTGGGATTGGCTTTCAAATTCCTTGGCTGCGCCTGCAAATTCCATCAGGTTCTCCAGGCGGGTGCGGGCCTCGTCATTGCCCTCCACCTCAAATTGCGCCTTCAGCCCCGTTTCCTTGAGCATGCCCTCCACAAATTCGGAAAGGGGCATGGTCTCCTTCATGGCGGTCAGCTTCATCAGCAGCAGCGCAAATTCCGAAATGCATTTCCGGGGGCGGGAGGAAAGCTCCGCCGGGGGATCATTGATCACCGAAAAGAGGGGCAGCCCCTCCTGCCGGGCATGCTCCTGAAGAAGCGCGACGGTGCTGTCGCCGATGGAGCGCTTGGGCGTATTGATGATGCGAACTAGGGATACATCATCGGCAGGATTGACAATCACCCGCAGATAGGCCAGGGCATCGCGAACCTCCCGGCGATCATAGAACCGGGTGCCGCCGAACACCTTGTAGGGGATGCCCGCCCGCATCAGCATTTCTTCCAATACACGGCTCTGGGCATGCATCCGGTAAAGCACGGCCATCTGGGAAAAGGGCATGGCCTGCTTCTGCATTTTCCTGATCTGCTCACAGATCCAGGCCGCCTCCTCCCGCTCATCCCCGGCGCTGTAGAGGCGAATTTTTTCGCCCTCCCCCGCATCCGTCCACAGCATCTTTTCCTTGCGGCCCTTGTTATGGGCAATCACCTGATTGGCCGCATCCAGAATATTGGCGGTGGAACGGTAATTCTGCTCCAGCTTGATTACCCGGGCATCGGGAAAATCCTTTTCAAAATCCAGAATATTGCGGATATCCGCCCCGCGCCAGCCGTAAATGGATTGATCGTCATCGCCCACCACGCAGAGATTGCGGCTCTCCTGGGTGATCAGGCGCACGAAGGTATACTGGGCGGCGTTGGTATCCTGATATTCATCCACATGCACATACCGGAATTTCTGCCGGTAAAAATCCAGCACCGGCGGATGATCCACAAATAATTGCAGCGTGCGCAGCAAAAGATCGTCAAAATCCAGGGCGTTGGCGGCCCGGAGACGCTGCTCATAGTAATGGAAAATATCGTGAAGCTGCTGGCTGTGGTAATCCTTGGGCGATTCCTGGAACCATTCATCCGGGGTCAGCATCCGGTTTTTGGCATCGGATATTTTGCTGCGGATCTCCCGGACGGGAATCTTGCTTTCATCCAGGCTCAAGGTCTTGATGGCATCCTTGATCACCCGGTTCTGATCATCCTCATCATAGATGGTGAAGGAGCGCTGATAGCCGATTTTTTCAATATCTCTCCGCAATATCCGCACGCAGACGGAGTGGAAGGTGCCAATCCACATTTCCTCCGCGTTTGCGCCTACCAGCTTTTCCACGCGTTCCTTCATTTCCCTTGCAGCCTTGTTGGTAAAGGTCAGGGCCAGAATATGCCAGGGCTGCACGCCGTTATCCATCAGATTGGCAATACGATAGGTCACCGTACGGGTCTTTCCGCTGCCAGCGCCGGCCAGAATCAGCACCGGCCCCTCCAGCGTTTCCGCCGCCTGGCGCTGCATCGGGTTCAGGGCAGTTAAATCCATATTCATTCCTCTTTTTCACGCATGCGTTCAATGGCCAGCTTGTATCCCTCTGCGCCGTAAACCAGGCAGCGGTTGACCCGGCTGATGGTGGCGGTGCTGGCATGGGTAATATCGGCAATCTGGGCATAGGTCATCCCCTGCTCCAGATACCGGGCCACTTCAAAGCGCTGCGCCATGCTGTTGATTTCCTGGATGGTACACAGATCGTCAAAAAAACGCTGCAGCTCCTCCCTTGTTTTCATCCTCAGAATGGCATCCAGCAAGGGGGTGGTATCATCGTGTGTCATGCGCATCCCTCGTTTCTTGCTTTTCTGCTTTAGTATACCATAAAATCCGCCCAAAAGAAAGCATATTCCGGGAAAAAAGCAATGTCCTTTCCCGGCTTGACACTCAGGGAAACGATGAATTATAATGAGAAGCGGAAAAAATGATGAAATTCGACTGGGAGGGAACGGCTATGCCCTTTGATACCGAGCGCGAGCCCCAGCTTTTTGAGCAATTGACCCGCTATGCCCACGAAACGGATAATGATCAGGATAATCGCCGCCGGGCAGAGCTATTGGGTTTTGGCGGCCGGGATAACCGCATCGCCCCCGGCGCCATCATCCGTCTGCACGATAAAAGCGCCGTGGGCCGCCATGTATTCATCGGGCTCTACAGCTATCTGAACGGGCGAATCACCCTGGAGGATGATGTGCTGATCGGCCCCCACTGCGCCATCACCGCCGGGCATCACAAATTCGATCCCGCTACCGGCTCCTTTTCCGCCCGCACCGAGGGGGATTACGATAATTCCATCGTCATCGGCAGGGGCAGCTGGCTGGCAGCCGGGGTAACGGTCACCGCGGGCGTCCGCATCGGCCGGGCCAATCTGATCTGCGCCGGGGCGGTCGTCACCCATTCCACCCCGGATTATGCCATCATGGCGGGCGTTCCGGCCCGGCAGATGGGCAGGATCGATCCCGACACCGGGGAATATATCTGGTTTGCCCGGGAGGAAGGAAAATGAAGTGGCTACTGCAGCAACAAACCCGAAACGGCCAGATTTTCCCCTCTCCCCGCCCGCATGAGATTCTGGAGGAAACCCCGCCCACCTTTTCCTGGCTGGAAGTGGAGAATGTCCCCCGCTATCGCGTCAGCATCCGAAAAAAAGGCGAGGCGGCGCTTTTCTGGACTGGTGAAACCGAAAAAACCTATCTCACCCCGCCGCTGCTTCTGCCGCCCGGGGAATATGAATGGCAGCTTTCCACCCAGGATGCCCGGCGGATGTGGCTGCCCTTTTCCATTGCCGGGGACGCGGTGGAATTTCTCCGTCCCACCGGCAGGCAGATCTTCGATTCCGTGCCCGCCGTTCGCCCCCGGCATCTCTTTTTTGCCGGGGATATTCCGGGGATTCTTCACTCCCGCCCCGCCGCCGTCGAAACGCTGAAGCGCACCATCGCTCTGGCCCTCTCCCAGCCCCTGCCCTCTCCGCCCCGCTTCCACCGGGAGGAAAGTGCCCTGCCCTACCGGGAGTATTTCGGCCGTCATCGGGATGACTGCGACCGCAATCTGGTGGCCTGCGCCCTGGGGCACGCGCTGCTTGGGGATGCCCGGGCGGGCCGCCGGGCAAAGGAGCTGCTGCTTACCCTCTGCGATTGGAGCAGCGAGGGTCCCTGCTCGCTGGAGGGCCCCTGGGGCGATGAAATCGGCCTGAGCCATGCCCGCTGCCTGCCCGCGGTATTTGATCTTTGCCATGATCTATTGGATGAAAAGCAGCGCCTGCATGTCGCCCGCACCATTGCCCTCTACGCCGAGCAATGCCTGCGTCTGTTGCGCCGCATTGATTTCTGCCAGAATCCGGGAAATTCCCATGCCGGGCGGCTTCCCGCCTATCTGGGAGAGGCGGCCATGGCGCTCAAGGGCACGGGGGTGCGCACGGACGAAGAATTGATCCGCTGGCTGGAGGAGGCCGCCGAAATCTACGGCGGTATCTTTCCCTATTTCGGCGGGGCGGACGGCGGCTGGGCGGAGGGCGCCTTCTATGCCAGCAGCTACACCAAATGGTTTCTGCCCTTCTTTCTGGCGGTGGAGCGCTTTTCGGGCTTTGATTATCTCTGCCGCCCCTTCTATCGCCATTTTGTCTGCTATCTGCAGCATTTCTGCCCCCCGGGCTGGGAAATCCATCCCTTTGGGGATGGCTATTGGTGCCATCCCGATGATGCGGAATGGCCCGGCTTCATGGCCCAGAATCCCTATCATATCTATACCGAGCGCTATGGCGATGCCTGCCTGCGGGCCTGGTCGCAGAATGCCCAGCAGCAGGATATCTTTAAGCTGCATCTGTTGGATGTATTTTTGCCCGAGCGGGAAGCAAGCCATCCCTTCCCGCCCCAGCCCCTTTCCCGCGCCATGCTTTTCCCCGATACCGGCCTGATCAGCCTGCATACCGATCCCGTCCATCCCGATACCGAAATCGCCCTGGTGGCCCGGTGCAGCCGCTTTGCCAGCATCAGCCACAGCCATGCCGATCAGGGCAGCTTCGCTCTGCTCTGCGGCGGCACGGCGCTGATCTCCCCCTCGGGCTATTTCGGGCGGCAATACGGAACCAGGCATCATTTTGGGTGGACGAATCAAACCAGGGCCCATAATACGATCCTCATTGACGGCATGGGCCAAAGGCCCTTCAGCTTTGAGGCCCAGGGCCAGGTGCTTTCCGCCCAGGATCACGGGGATCATCTGACGGCGGAAATTGATCCCAGCCCCGCCTATTCCTGGGTGCGCGCCTGGACGCGGCATTTCTCCCTGACGGCGGATGCCCTGATCCTGACCGATCGGATCCGGCTGGATGAGCCCCGGGAAATCAGCTGGCTTCTCCATGCCCTGTCCCGGCCTGAGGAAGGGGATGCGGAAATCCTGATTCGACGAAAGGGCGTGCGCCTTTCCATCCGGATCGCGGCGGGGCTTCTGCCTCATCCCCAAATCCGGGATCAATTTGATGTGCCCCTGAATGAAGGCGAGCCCGCGGCCTATCATGTCTCCATGCCGCCCCAATTCCACATGACCTGGAAAACCGAAAAGAAACGCGAGCATCTGATCCAGGCCATCTTCCGCATCGAAAAAGAATAACAGCCGTCAGCAAACTGCGCTTCCGAATCAGCCTGTAAAGAAACCGGCTGCCATGCCTTCTTGGATTCCGGGCAATCGTTTTGCTCCCGCGTGCATGTTGAATTAAAATCGGAGGTATCATGCGTAAATACCTTGCTCTTTTATGTCTCATTCTTTGTCTTGTAGTAGGCTCATCTGCACTTTCCGAATCGATTGCATTGGAGACTTGCTCTATAGAGCTGTACTTACCAGACAACTGGATATGCGTAAATAGCAATAATGTACAGGAGTTGGACGCGACATATGACTTCATTTCCGAATATGTTTCCATAATCAAAGACTCTGTGAATACTATTGTTGTAGTTCCCCCTGACGCTTCATATGATTCAGAGGACTATTTGGAAATATCGGTTTTACCCATGGAATCATATCATCGCGATTATTCAACTATGACCAAAGAGCAACTGAGTAATGTTGGCGATTCTTTTTTGCGCAGCGGAGAATATGGTGCGTATGAGCTAACCTATACAAAGAGTGGTACTCCGCTTTTGAAATTGCATAGTACTGTAATACAATCTGTAAATAGTGTATTTGTGACAAATAAGCAGGAGTACGAATCACCATCAAATGTTACGGCAATTGGTCCTCAATAGAATCAACCAATGCGCTTTACTCTATCGTCGATAGCATTACTGTTGATGACGATAACATAACTTGGTGGGATTTGTTTATCCAGTATAGAGCATTGATAACCATTCCGATCGGTTCACTAATCGCAATTCTAATCGTGAAAAGGAAACGCTATCGAAAGTAATTTGTGGGGATGGCGGAGCTTCGAAAAGAAGCTCCGCCTTTTCTATACCCTCCAAACAAGAAAGGACGTGAGAAAATGATCACTCGTATTTTCGGCACGGTCACTGGCGGTCGCCTCAATCTTCACGCGGCTGCGGATTCTTCCGCTTCCATCCTCGCGAGCATTCCCAATGAAACCCTGCTCGTCGTTACGATAAGGTACAATAAATTGCACCAAAAGAAATAGACATAGTTCACAGGCGAGTGATAGAATGAAGCTGCAACACTAAG
>CAZJUJ010000030.1:0-31869 GCA_964549135.1 uncultured Oscillospiraceae bacterium
TGGCGGTCATGGCATCGGTGGTATTGACGGCGCGGATGATGGCGGGCCAGCCCTCATAGCGCTTGCCGTCCCGCACACCGACGCTCTTGAAATCGGGAACGGAGATGAAATACTGCCAAACCTTGCCGGCCAGGCCGTTTTTATCAAATTCCTCCCGCAGGATGGCGTCGGCCTCCCGCAGGGCATGGAGACGATCCCGGGTAATCGCGCCGAGGCAGCGAACGCCCAGACCGGGGCCGGGGAAGGGCTGACGATAGACCATACCATGGGGCAGGCCCAGCGCCTCGCCGACCACCCGCACCTCATCCTTGTAGAGGAGCTTAACGGGCTCCACCAGCTGGAAGGTCATGCCGTTGGGCAGGCCGCCCACATTATGATGGGCCTTAACGCCATCCTTGCTCTCCAGAATATCGGGATAAATGGTGCCCTGGGCCAGAAATTTTACGCCCTCAAGCTTTTCTGCCTCCTCGGCAAACACATCAATAAATTCGCCGCCGATGATCTTGCGCTTCTTTTCCGGCTCAGCCACGCCGGCCAGCTTATCCAGGAAACGATCGGTGGCATCGATATAGATCAGGTTGGCATCCATCTGCCGGCCGAAAACCTCGATAACCTGCTCGCTCTCCCCCTTGCGCATCAGGCCATGATTGACATGCACGCAAACGAGCTGCTTGCCGATGGCCTTGATCAGCAGCGCGGCAACCACCGAGGAATCCACACCGCCGGACAGCGCCAGCAGCACCTTCTGATCCCCCACCTGCTCCCGGATGGCCTTGACCTGCTCATCAATGAAAGCGGCGGCCTGGGCGGGGGTGGCAATGCGTTCCATGGTTTCAGGGCGAATGTTGCTATCCATTGTATCATTTCCTCCGTTTACTTGAAGAATCAAATGAGTTTTCCTGGGAGTAACAGAAGACTGTATATTATTCCGGCCTTGCAGGAAGGCGGCATAATATCATTGATTTTCGTAGGTGCGCAGGATTCTCTGCGCCACCTGGGCCTTGGTCTGCCGGGCATCCATGGCCTGCTTTTCGATAAAGCGATGGGCCTGGGCCTCGGTCATGCCCAGCGTCTGCATCAGATGGAATTTAGCCCGCTCCACCCAATGGATTTCCTTCATTTTCTTTTTCAGCGCTGTGTTTCCCTGCCGAAGATAGGCCGTGCGGCGGCGGAAGCAGAGGGCGCTTTCCATCATCAGCTGCAGCTTTTCCCGGGTCAGGGGCCTTTCCAGCAGGAGAACGCCCCGCTCCTGCAGCTTTTTTAGGTTTTCCGGGGAGAGCAGCTCCCTCTTCCCCACAGTCATCACCGCGCAATCGGTCTGGGCCGCCATTTCCAGCGCAAGGCGGAAATAATCCGCATCCGAGGCGGGCAGGAAGATCAGGATAGCCGCCATTTCCTCCAGGGCGGCCTCCATGGCCGTTTCGGCAGAACAGCAGCAGGGCAGAAGCTGCATCGCGCGCAGTTCACCGGCGATCGTTTCGGCGGTGTTCGGCCTGGACGATACAATCAGCACCCGCTCCTCTGCCATGCGCATTCCTCCCTGCGGTTCCTATTATCGCACGAAAGATTTCCGCAATCAATAAGAAATTTTGATTTTTTCGCGATTTTTTTCGATTTTTACGAACATTATCTTAACTATCATATATTTTGTTCGGATTTTATTTTGCCACCGTCTGCCTGTCCCAAGCGCGCCGCATATGCATCCCCTGCTCTGTTTCACAAAAACCTGCCAAAGAATCATCTCTCCCCCTTGTTTTATCCCTGCAAAACGGGGTATAATGCTACTGGAAAATCATACAGGAGGCAATGCGCAATGCATGCAAGCAATTCGGTTCGCTATATTGGCGTGATGGATCACGATATCGATCTGTTTGAGGGGCAGTATACCGTGCCCCAGGGAGTCAGCTATAATTCTTATGTCATTCTGGATGAAAAAATCGCCGTGATGGATACGGTAGACGCAGCCAAAACGGGCGAATGGATGGAAAACCTCGCCCGGGAGCTTGCGGGCCGCAGCCCGGATTATCTCATCGTTTCCCATCTGGAACCCGATCACAGCGGCAGCCTGCAGGCGCTTGCCAAGGAGTATCCCGGGATGACCCTGGTTATGACCGAGCGGGCCCGGGCCATGCTGCCCCAGTTTTTCCCGGAGGTACCTTCCCCCGTTCTTGCCATTAAGGAGGGCGATTGCCTCCCCCTGGGCGGCCATACCCTGCGCTTTATTCCGGCCCCCATGGTGCATTGGCCGGAGGTGATGGTTTCCTATGAGGAAAGCGAGCAGATTCTCTTTTCCGCCGATGGCTTTGGCACCTTCGGCCCGGCAGACGGAAGCCAGGAATGGCTGCCCGAGGCCCGGCGCTATTACATCAATATTGTGGGCAAATACGGCGCGCAGGTGCAGGCGCTGCTGAAAAAGGCCGCCGGGCTGGAGATCCGCATGCTTTGCCCGCTCCATGGCCCCATCCTGCGGGAAAACCTTTCCTTCTATCTGGAAAAATATCAGGTTTGGAGCAGCTACGCCCCCGAAGAAAAGGGCGTGGCGGTAATCTATGCCAGCTTCCATGGCAATACTGCCGGGGCGGCGCGGAAAATGGCCGAGCTGCTCAGGGAAAGCGGCGAGGAAAAGGCCATCGTATATGATCTGAGCCGGGATGACAAGGCTGCCGCCATTGCCGATGCTTTCCGCTTTGATCGGCTGGTGCTGTGCTGCGTCACCTATGACGGCGGCATCCATCCAAAGATGGAGGATTTTCTTCTTTCGCTGAAGGCCAAGAATTATCGGAAGCGTCAGGTCGCCCTGATAGAAAACGGCTCCTGGGCGCCCCAGGGCATCAAGCGCATGCGCGCCTGCCTGGAAACCATGCCTGCCATTCATTTCTGCGAAAAGACCGTGACCATCCGCACCGGCGTAAAGCCCGAAACCGTGGCGGAGATGCGGGAGATGGCGCGGATGCTGCAGCAGGAATAACCGCGCCCGATCCGATAAGGAAAATGTATCCTGTTTCCCGGCTTTGCCTGATTCCTCTGCCCTTTGGCGCTGCTTTTTCGGCGCCGGAGGGCGTTTATTTTTTCATTTTCCCAATTTTTTCTCAATTGCTGTTTGCGTTTTTTCTCTTCTTCCATTATAATAAAGAGGTTCTATATGCAAGGAGGAAATTCTCGTGGCCAATGATCGCCTGAATCACATTCGCAATTTCTGCATTATCGCTCATATTGACCATGGCAAATCTACCCTGGCCGATCGAATCCTGGAAAAAACCGGCGTATTTGAGCAGCGCCAGATGGTGGAGCAGATTCTGGATTCCATGGAACTGGAGCGCGAAAGAGGCATTACCATCAAATCCAAGGCCGTGCGCATGCAGTATCAGGCCAAGGATGGGGAAACCTATACCCTGAATCTGATTGATACCCCCGGCCATGTGGACTTTTCCTATGAGGTCAGCCGCGCTCTGGCCGCCTGCGAAGGGGCGCTGCTTGTGGTGGATGCCACCCAGGGCGTAGAGGCCCAGACGCTGGCCAATGTCTATATGGCCCTGGAGCATGATCTGGAAACCGTGCCTGTCATCAATAAAATCGATCTGCCCAGCGCCCAGCCTGAGGAAACCAAGGCCGAAATCGAGGAGGATATCGGCCTGGATGCCCAGGATGCGCCGCTGATTTCGGCCAAGATGGGCATTGGCATTGAGGATGTGCTGGAGGCCATCGTAACGCGGATGCCCGCCCCCAAGGGGGATGAAAACGCGCCGCTGAAGGCGCTGGTTTTTGACGCCACCTATGATAATTATCGCGGGGCCATCTGCTTTATCCGGGTCATGGAAGGCAAGGCCTATCCCGGCATGCGGATGCGCATGATGCAGACCGGGGCGGAATTTGACGTGGTGGAGGTGGGCACCTTTTCCCCCTCCTATACCCCCTGCGATGCGCTTCTTCCCGGGGATGTAGGCTATATTTCCGCCTCCATCAAGGATGTTCGGGATACCCGGGTGGGCGATACCATTACCGATGCCGCCCTGCCCGCCGCCGCGCCCCTGCCCGGGTATAAGGAGGTGCAGCCTGTGGTCTTCTGCGGCATTTATCCCGCCGACGGCGCGGACTATGATAATCTGCGCGATGCGCTGGATAAGCTGCGCATGAATGATGCCTCCCTGACCTTTGAGCCGGAAACCAGCGTGGCCCTGGGCTATGGCTTCCGCTGCGGCTTCCTGGGGCTTTTGCATATGGAAATCATTCAGGAGCGGCTGGAAAGAGAATTCGATCTGGATCTGGTCACCACCGCCCCCAGCGTTATCTATGAGGTGGTCAAGACCGACGGCACCCAGATGCGCATCGATAACCCCACCAATCTTCCCCCCATTACCGAAATTGCCGAAATGAAGGAGCCATTCTGCCGCGCCACCATCTATACCCCCCAGGATTTTGTGGGCACGCTGATGGATCTTTGCCAGGATAAGCGGGGCACCTTTATCGATATGCAGTATGAGGGCAAGCGCATCAAGCTGCTCTATGATGTGCCGCTGAACGAAATGATCTTTGATTTCTTTGATCAGCTCAAGAGCCGCTCCAAGGGCTACGCCTCCTACGATTATGAGATTACCGGCTATCAGGCCAGCGAGCTGGTCAAAATGGATATTCTGCTTAACGGCGATATCTGCGATGCCTTCACCATGATTGTGCATAAGGATAAGGCCTATGGCCGGGGCCGCGCCATCGCCGAAAAGCTCAAGGATGTCATTCCCCGCCAGCAGTTTGAAATTCCCATTCAGGCAGCCATTGGCGGCAAGATCATTGCCAGAGAAACGGTCAAGGCCGTGCGCAAAGACGTGCTGGCCAAATGCTATGGCGGCGATATTACCCGGAAAAAGAAGCTGCTGGAAAAGCAGAAGGAGGGCAAAAAGCGCATGCGCCAGTTCGGCACGGTGGAATTGCCGGGCGAAGCGTTTATGGCCGTTCTTAAGATGGGCGATGACTGATGCTTTTTCCCTGCGAGGGATGATTTTCCTTCGCTGCCCCGTTCTTTAAGGGAGGTCCTTCCCTATTTCCTTTTCGGAGGTGCGAATGAATATCATTGATCTTTTTATTCTGGTGATTCTGGGGGTCAGCGTGGTTTACGGCCTGTACCGGGGCTTTCTGCATACTGTGCTTTCCCTGGCCTGCTGCCTGCTTTCTGTCTTTCTGGCCTTTTCCTTTGGCCCCCGGCTTTCCGCATGGATCAGCGGCAGCCAGGGCGTTTCCTCTACCCTGGCTACCTATACGGATGCCGTGGCCCGGGTGGGCGATTATGATCTGGCTTCCACCCCGGTCAGCCAATTGGGGGATCAGACCCTGACGCAGATTCTGGAAAATGTGAATCTGCCGGAGCAGATTTCCACCATTCTGGAAAATAATCTGCGCGGCCAGGTCTTTTCCTCCGTGGGCCTTTCCTCGGTGAATGATTATGTATCCAATACCATCGTGGCTGTTGTCATCCATGCGCTGAGCTTTATCCTCTGCTTTGCGGTCAGCTATCTGGTGCTTTCGGTGCTGGTAAGCCTGATTCAGCATGTATTCAAGCTGCCGCTGCTTAAGCAGATGGATTGGCTGGCGGGGGGCGTATTCGGTTTGGCCCGGGGCGCGATGATCCTGTTCGTCATTTTCCTCATCATTCCCATTCTCAGCACCATTATCCCGCTGGATGCCTTTAATGAATTGCTGGCGCAAAGCACCCTGGCCCCGATTTTCAGCAGCAGCGGCTTTTTTGCCAGCGTAATTGCGGGAAAAATGTAAGCGCATAAAATGCAGCCCGCTGCAAACGGCCTTTTCTCTCCATCTGGATGGGAAGGGCCGTTTTTTTCTGCAGAAATCACCTCTTGCAGGGCTGTATATTCCCTGCGTTTTTTTGCAAAAAGACGGCCAATCTGCCCCGCCCGGTGTTGACAGACGGGGATAAAACAGGTATATTAATTGTAGAAGAATTCGTTCAAACGGGGGATGAGGCATGACGATTGGCGATATGGTGCAGATTCTGCACGCAAAGGTTCTCTGCGGCGAGGAAAAGCTGGATAAGATGGTTTCCACGGCCTGCTGTTCTGATCTGATGAGCGATGTATTGGCGTTCGTCAATGAAAAAACGGTGCTGATTACGGGGCTGAGCAATCCCCAGGTCATCCGTACGGCAGATATGCTGGATTTAAAATGCCTGGTATTCGCCCGGGGAAAAATTCCCTCCGATGAAATGCTGACCCAGGCCAACGAGCAGGGCCTAGCCATCATCAGCACCATGGAAACCGCCTTTACCGCCTGCGGGCTGCTCTATGCCGCCGGGCTTCGGGGCGTGCCCATTGAATGGCCGAAGGAGGGAGAATAAATGAGTTCCTTCATCCATGCCGAATACCCCGTGGAGGCCAGGGATTATACCCGGGCGGGCGAGGCCTCTGCCGATATCAAGCGAAAGCTGAAGCAATTGGGGGTCAGCAGTATGGTGCTGCGCCGGGTAGCCGTGGCGTCGTATGAGGTGGAACTCAATCTGGTCATTCATTCCCTGGGCGGCAGGCTGATTCTGGATGTGGATGAAAGAAGCGTCTGCCTCACCTCTCAGGATATCGGCCCGGGCATTCCCAATATTGAGCTTGCCATGCGTGAGGGCTATTCCACCGCGGATGACGAGGCCAGGGCCATGGGCTTTGGCGCGGGCATGGGTCTGCCCAATATGAAAAGAAACGCCGATAATTTTGAGATAGAAAGCAAGCCGGGAACGGGAACGCGCATCAGCATGCGCTTTTCCCTGTCATAAGCAAGAAAGCAGGCTGTTTCGATGGAAAATGGAAAGCGTTATCATTCCGTTCGGCTGGATAAAAGCCGATGCAAGGGCTGCACCAATTGCCTGAAGCATTGTCCCACCGAGGCAATCCGCGTCCGCAATGGCCGCGCGCACATCATTGACGAAAGATGCATCGATTGCGGCGAATGCATCCGTATCTGCGATTACCACGCCAAGGTGGCGGTGACGGATGATATCAGCGCCATCCGCGGCTTCCCTCATGCCATTGCGCTGCCCGCCCCCTCCCTCTATGGCCAGTTCAAGAATCTGCGCTCCATCGGTCAGGTGCTGGAGGCGCTGAAGAAAATCGGCTTTGAAGAGGTATTTGAGGTGGCGCGGGGGGCGGATATCGTAAGCCGGGCCATTCATGAAAAGCTGCGCATGCCCGGGCTGCCCCGGCCGCTGATTTCCTCCGCCTGCCCGGCGGTCGTTCGCCTGATTCAGGTGCGTTTCCCCGATCTGATCCCCCATGTGGTGGATGTTCGCCAGCCCATGGAGGTAGCCGCCATGATTGCGCGGCAGGAATTCTGCCGCAGGCACGGCTGCCCGCCAGAGGATGTGGGCGTCTTCTTCATTACCCCCTGCCCCGCCAAGATGACGGCCATCCGCAGTCCCATCGGGCAGGAAAAATCGGCGGTGGATGGGGCGATCTCCATGATGGAAATTTACGGGTTGCTGCTGCCGCATCTCAGCGCCATTCATCCCCTTGCCGCCCAATCCGAGGCCACCTATTACGGCATCCGCTGGGGCGCAGGCAGCGGCGAGGCCAGCGCCGTGGCCCCGGAAAATTCGCTGGCGGTGGATGGCATCCAGAATGTCATCCGGGTGCTGGAGGAAATTGAAAACAACCGGCTGAATGATCTGCAGTTTTTTGAGGGCTCTGCCTGCCTGTGCGGCTGCGTAGGCGGCCCGCTGACCTTTGAAAATAACTATGTGGCCAAGCGCGCCATCCGGAAGCTATCCAATTCCGCTTCCCGCGTGCATCCATCGGAGGCCGTGCCCGTCTCCATGATGACCAAGTATCCCCTGTATTTCGATCATCCGATTCAGCCCAATCCCGCCATGAAGCTGGATGATAACCTGAGCGTGGCCATGGAGAAAATGGAGCGGATGAATGAGCTTCTGCAGGGGCTGCCCGGCTATGACTGCGGCTCCTGCGGCTCCCCCACCTGCCGTACCTTTGCCGAGGATATCGTGCGGGGCTATTTCGGGGAAATGGATTGCATCCATAAGCTGCGGGATCAATTAAAGGTGATGGCCCAGCAGATGGTGGAGCTTGCCCAAACCAAGCGCGAAGACGAATAAAGAAAGGGAGATATGCGCCTTGAAGGTTTCTGATTTGATTGCCCTGCTGAATGCAGAAAACCAAACCCCCTCGGTATCCGGTGATCGGGAAATTACCTGCGGCTATGCCTGCGATCTGCTTTCCTGGGTGATGGCCCATGGCCGGGAGGGCATGGCCTGGGTCACCGTGCAGACCCATATGAACGTGGTAGCCGTGGCGGTGCTGGCGGATATGGCCTGCGTGATTCTGCCGGAAGGCCTTGATATGGAAGAAGAGAGCCTCAAAAAAGCGGAAGAGGAGGGCCTTTGCGTGCTGAAAAGCCCGCTGACCGCCTATGCCATCTGCGGGCGCATGGCAGGGGCGGGCGTGCCCGAAGGCATCGGCTGATATGGCTGAATTATTTGCCGATCTGCATATTCATTCCTGCCTTTCTCCCTGCGGCGATGAGGAAATGACCCCGGGAAATATCCTGGGCATGGCGCTGGTCAAGGGCCTTGACGCCGTTGCCATTGCCGATCATAATTCGGCCCTGAATCTGCCCGCAGCGGAAAAAATCGCGGCGACCTATGGCCTGCTTCTCATCCCCGGCATGGAAATTACCACCCGGGAGGAGGTGCATCTGCTGGGCTATTTTCCGGATGTGCCCGCCGCGGTGGATTTTGGCGAAATGCTCCGTGGGCATCTTCCCGGGCGCAAAAACAAGCCCTCCCTCTTTGGCCCGCAGCTTATCCTCAATGAGGAGGATGAAATCATCGGCGAAGAGGATGCCCTGCTCATCGGCGCCACCGATCTGCCCCTGGAGGATGCGGCGGGGCTGGTGTGCAAATGGGGCGGCGTGCCGGTGCCGGCCCATATCAACCGGGGCGCAAACGGCTTGCTGATCAATCTGGGCCTGATGCCGGAGGAGCCCTTCTTCCCCACCCTGGAGGTATGGCGGCGTCTGCCCTGCCCCCTGGAGCCGCTGGAAAACCGGCATATTCTTCATTCCTCCGATGCCCATTATCTGGGCGATATTCAGGAGCGGGAATTCCTGCTGAAGCTGCCCGAAAGAAGCGTTCAGGCCTTCCTGAACTGGATCGGCAGCAGGCAGCAGTTCTAACGTATGTTTCTAAAATCTGCCCGAAACTGCACCTGACTCATTTTAGAAGCACACGCAAATTTCAAATCATCTTTTTTACAGAAGGAAGCGATGCAAGATGGAAATGACCCTGCGTTGGTACGGCGCAAAATTTGACAGCGTCTCCCTGTCCCAGATCCGCCAGATTCCCATGGTAACGGGCGTGATCACCACGCTTTACGATACCACCCCCGGCCAGGTATGGGAAAAGAAGCGCGTAAACGCCATGAAGGAAGAGGTGGAGGCCGCCGGGCTGCATCTTTCGGGTATTGAAAGCGTCAATATCCATGATGATATTAAGGTGGGCCTGCCCAGCCGCGATGAGTACATCGAAAACTATATTACCACCCTGCGGAATCTGGGCGAAGCGGATATTCACATGGTCTGCTATAATTTCATGCCCGTCTTTGACTGGACGCGCTCCGATCTCAAAAAGCCGCTGCCCGATGGCTCCACCTGCCTTTCCTACGATCAGGAACTGGTGGATAAGCTGGATTTTGAGCGGATGCTTTCCGATATGGAGGCCAATTCCGATGGCTTTATCCTGCCCGGCTGGGAGCCCGAGCGCATGGCCCGGGTGAAGGAGCTGTTTGAGCTTTACAAGGATGTGGATGAGGAAAAGCTATTCCAGAATCTGGTGTATTTCCTCAAGGCCATTATGCCCACCTGCAAAAAATACGGCATCAATATGGCCATTCATCCCGATGATCCTGCGTGGCCCGTCTTCAATCTGCCCCGGATCATTACCGGCAAGGAAAAAATCCAGCGGCTGCTTGACGCCGTGCCCGATCGGGAAAACGGCCTGACCCTCTGCACCGGCTCTCTTGGCTCCAATCCCAAGAATGATATTCCCGATATGATCCGCGCCTTCAAGGGCCGCATCCATTTCGGCCATGTCCGCAATGTGATCCATCTGGCTCCCGGCAAATTTGATGAAGCGCCCCATCCCTCCTGCCTGGGCTCCCTGGATATGTATGAAATCATGAAGGCGCTGCATGAGATTGGCTTTGACGGCCCCATCCGGCCTGATCATGGCCGCCTGATCTGGGGCGAAGTGGCCATGCCCGGCTATGGCCTCTACGATCGCGCGCTGGGTGCCACCTACCTCTACGGCCTTTGGGAGGCCATCAGCCGCAGCGCGAAATAAAGCAAACCGGAGAACGAGGGATAATCATTGCGGGAGGAGGCTTTTGTATCAGAAGTTCCCTCCCGCCCCCTCCCAAAACCACCTCCGAATATTTCTCGGCGGAATATAACCAGGCTGAATGCCAGTAAAGCAAAACAGAAAAGCAGCAGAAAAAATTGCAGCAATGCTCCCGTGTTTGGCGTGGTCGTTGCTGCTTTCTTTCTTGTTGTTCGTTTTGATAGGTAGCATATTTGCGTTTTCTGCGCATAGAATGCTGATGGGAGGTGGTTCCCGTGCCATGGCGACACAACGAAAAACAGATTGAAAGCAAATGCTACCCCAGCGGCGGCGGCAAGGCCGTAAGAATCGTGGGGTTTATTCTAATCGGCTTGGGGATTCTGCTGATCCTGCTGTGCATTCCCTGCTGGGCATGGCTGGCCATGATCGGGGCGCTGCTGATGCTGGTAGGGTTTGCGCTGATCAGAAAATAAGGAGGGAAATAGCATGGCCATTCGAATCATCTGCGTCCAGGCCCCCCGGGGAATGCGTGGAATCCTCCGGGCACTCAAAAAAAGAAAAGCATAGGATGCATGGGGAGATAGTATTGCCGGAGGATGCTTTTGAGGCAAAAGCACTTTCCCGTGCCCTCCCGTAAAACTGCCTCTGAATAAATTAAGGCTGGGTTTTTAGCGTTGAATGCCAATTCAGCAGAAAAGCAATCAGAAAAATAGCAGCAATGCTTCCGCACACGGCGAGAGCATTGCTGCTTTCTTATTGCTTGTTGGTATTCAATTTGGTTCTATTTCGCCGGGCGACATCCAGAACCGGTTTTTGCCCCGGCTGGGATTACTGGATTTCCACCCAGCGCTTTTCCTTGGCGGAAAGCTCGACAGCGTCCAGGATTTTCTGGCAGGCCACGCCATCGGCCACGGTGGGGAACCAATCACCCTTCTTGCCGGATTGGGCGAAATCCGCAAAGGTCTGCTCCTGAACGGCATGGAATTCCTCGGGCACATCCACTTCATGCAGCTCGGGCTGATCGGGATACATTTTCGCGCAGCCGATGCCCAGCACCTTGGGATTGTTAAGGTTAAAGGAGATGGTGCCCTCCATGCCATGGATATCGAATTTGATGGTATTGCGATGGCCCTGCGCGCAGCGGGTGATATTGAAAACGGCGCTGGCCCCGCCCGCCAGCTCGGCCAGGAAGCTGCAGGAATCATCCGTTTCCACCTTGCCCATGCCCTCGCCCGTCAGCAGGGGGCGGTCATGCACGGCGGTGCTGAGATGGCCGCAGACGCACTTGAAATCGCCGATCAGCAGCCGTGCCATATCAATCAGATGCACGCCCAGATCGCCCAGCACGCCGGTACCGGCATATTCCTTCACGAAGCGCCATTCCAGTTTGCGGCCGGGCCAAAGGGCGCTGTCCTTGAGATACGCCACTTCCACATCCAGAATCTTGCCCAGCACGCCATCCTCAAGGAGCTTCTTGGCATACCGAACGGCGGGGAAGAAACGATAGGAGAAGCACATCATGGCCTCCTGATTCGCTTCCTTCAGCGCATCCGCCAGGGTCATGGCCTCTGCCGCAGAAAGGGCCAGGGGCTTTTCCACATTCAGCTTCTTGCCGGCTTTGACCACATCCAGCGCCATGGGCACATGCAGATAATTGGGGGTGCAGATTTCAACGGCATCCACATCCTCGCAGGCAATCAGATCATGATAATCGCGGAAGCGATGGGCGGCATCCAATTCCAGCTTATCGCCCTTTTCCTTAAGCCGCTCCTCATCAATATCGCATACAGCCGTGATTTTTGCATTCTTGCATTCCAAAAGCTCGGCAATATGCTTGTTGGAAATTCCGCCAACGCCGATAATACCAATGCGTACTGCATCCATTGCTTTTTCCCTCCGAATTGTTGTATTATTTCGCCTCGATGCGATCATGCTTGCCATAGGTCATGGGGCTCCCCGCAGGGGCGGCCCAGCCGGCGGCATTCTTCAGCACCCGGCGGATATTGGGATCATAATAGGTGGGGAAGGTTTCATGGCCGGGCTGGAAATAGAAAATCTTGCCCGCGCCATAATGATAGCAGCAGCCGCTGCGCAGCACCCCGCCGCCGGAGAACCAGCTGATAAACACCAGTTCATCGGGCGTGGGAATATTGAAATGCTCGCAGTAGGTTTCCTCCATAGGCAATTCAAAATATTCCGGCAGCCCATCCGTAATGGGATGGCCGGGCATGACGTTGAAAATCCGCTCGCGGTCATTTTCCTCCCACCATTTGGAGCGGCATTCCGTACCCATCAGGCGGCGGAAAACCTTGGAATAATGGCCGGAATGCAGCACGATCAGCCCCATGCCGTCCCGCACCCGGGCGGCAATGCGCTCTACCAGCTCATCCGATACCTCGCCATGGGCGCAATGGCCCCACCAGAAAAGCACGTCGGTCTGATTCAGCTTTTCCTCGGGCAGGCCCTGCTCCGGCTCATCCAGGGTGGCGGTGGAAACCTCAAATCTGGGATCCTCCTTCAGCGCGTCGGCAATCGCCATATGCAGGCCCTGGGGATATACCTTCCGGGATTCATGATCCTCCTGCTGCTCATGGCGGAATTCATTCCAAACCGTTACACGAATGCTCATTTTATGCTCTACCTCCTTTTTCTGTATTGTAACTTTTCCCCCGGTCTGTTACAATGTATCCGGCGGTCATTCATTTTGTATATTTCCGCCACAAGGAGAAGCAGCCATGAGAATCCGCTTTGATGAAATCCAATTGGCAGATGCGGCGCTGATGCATGTGCGCGCCCTGGAATTGCGCCAAACCCCCTTAAGCATTGTGCATTATGAAGGGGCGGGCCGGGAGGATCATCTGATCTATTATCATATTTCGGGAAAGCGCCTCTATCATCTCGGTAATCAGGGCACCATCGCCCTGCGCCCGGGCGATATTCTTCTGCTTCCCAAGGGCAGCAATTATTCCTCCACCGTCATCGGCCCCGATGCCGCCTATGGCTGCATGGCGGGCTTCCTGCTGATGAATGATCGGGGGGAATATCTGGATATCGGCGATGGCCCGGAATGCATATTCCATGATGAGGAATTCCGGCTGCTGCCCTATTTTCAGAAAATGGCCGAGCATTTCCGCAGGAGCAACGCGATGCTTTTTGCCAAGGCAACTTTGGCAGAGCTTCTAGACGAAATCATTCGGGACAGGCATCGCCAGCTTGAGGATGATAACTGGCTCTCCTTTGCTCTTGCCTATATGGGGCGGCATCTGGATGCGCCGCTGACGCTGCCGCTCCTTTCCGAAAAATGCCATATGAGCGAAAGAACCTTTTCCCGGAAATTCAAATCCGCCATGGATATTTCCCCCATCGCCTATCATCGCCGCCTGAGAATCCGCAAGGCCCAGGAGTTTCTCTCTACCGGCGCCTATACCCTGGAGGCCACTGCCGAGGCCCTGGGCTTTACCGATGCCGCGCACCTGAGCCGCTGCATCTACCGGGAAACGGGCATGCATGCCGGCGCGCTGCGCAAAGGCAGGCCCGATCCCGGGGAATGAGCATCCTGCGGAGTATTGCGGAGAAAATAATTGCCCGGAAGAATACGCTTGCGCCATCCCCCCTGCCCCTTCCGAAAACAGACGCTGAATGGAGCGGCGGCAAATTTTATCAAGCCCAAAAGCGCACAAAAAATTCGCCTTCAGCAGCAAATGCTGAAAGCGAAATCCCGGGCCCGCTTATTTCCCGAACAGGCCCTTGAGGCCGCCCAGGATATCCCCGGCCTTATCCTTCAGGTTATCCAGGTCAATTTTGCCCTCTACGGCCTTGGCGATCCCCTTCAGGGTATCCTCATCCAGATTAATTTTGCTAAGGAGGGATTTAATGGTTGCGATCGGATCCTTCTTGAATTTTTCCACCAGCTGATCATCGCCCGCCAGCTTTTCGATAATATCCTCTACATACTTGCCGATATCCGCGCTCATTCTTTTTCCATCTCCACTTCTTCTTTGGCTTCAGCGGCATTTTTCCGCACCGATTCCACGCCGTTCAGGCAGCTCTTCAGGGCGGTATAGCCCTCAGAGGCGGCGATATTCTGGCCATTCTTGGCCTTCAAACGGAAGCGATATTCCCCGGCGTGATCCTGATAGACTTCAAATTTGGGATGCTTTTCGGTTTTGTAGCCCTCTTCGGTCTGGTTTTCCAGGGCGGCGATGGGGGCGTTGATCCTGACGGAGGCGATGCCCGCCTTGCAGGTCTGCAGGCTCTTATAGGTCTGAGAGGTGGCGATGACCTCGCCATTGCCCGCCTTCAGGCGGAAGGTGAATTTGTCATTCTTTTCCTTGATCGTAAACTTTCCCATAACGAAGCGCTTCCTTTCCTATTTGTTTTCTCTATTGTAACAATTTTTACGAGAAAAAACAATGCCTTTCCCGAAATTTGAAAATTTTTTCCTTCTAATTACATCCTCTCCTGCCCTGCTCTTCCCTGCCGCCTTCCTTCCGGGCCTCGAGGCCGGAAAAATTGCAAGAATTTACATTCCATCCCCCTTCCTTACATTGACAATCCTGCCGCTTTGCATTATCATGGAGTATGGTAAATTATATAGGTAAAAAGTGGAGGCTCACGGCATGCAGACACGCAAAAAGCAATGGCTCATTCTTTCTCTTCTGTGCGCATTTCTCCTTTCCCTGGGCGTTTTTCACGCCCAGTCGGAAGGGGCGCAGATCAGCGGCCTGGTCTGGCTGGATAAAACGACAGACGGCTGCTACAATAATGAATCCGGCCTGGCGGACGTAAAAATCACCCTGGAAAGGAAAAACGCGGATGACACCATTACCGCCCTTGCCAGTGTGCAGACCCAGCGGGACGGCGCCTTTGCCTTCGCCGTTTCCGAGGCGGGGGAATATCGCCTTTCCATTGAGGCCCCGGAGGATTATCATTTTACCCTCCATGGCCTGGGCAGCAGCGCCCTGCCCGCCCAGGGCAATTGCAGCGCCACTCCCTTCTTTTCCGTGCAGGACGGCGAATTTGTAACGCAGAATATCGGTCTTACCAAGGCTGCCTCCTATATTTCCTTCTATGCCTTTGAGGATGAAAACGCCAATGGCGGGCGCATGCTTTCCGAGCCGCTGCTCCGCAATGTATTGGTGGAACTGCTCTATGAATATGAGGGCGAAACCTATCTGGTGGCATCCGGCACCACCAATAAGAACGGCGAATTGAGCCTGCGCAATCTTTCCGCGGGCACCTATCGCGTGCGCGCCACGCTGCCGGATGAAAATTATGTCATGGGCCCCCTGGGCGAAAAGATCAATGGTTATTATAACTGCATCGTGGCCGGAGAGGGCAATACCGGCCTTTCCGAGCCCGTTGATCTGGGCTTTAAGGATTCCTTCGCCATGGGCATCGGCGCGGTGCGCACCGGGGCGCTGACGGGCAAAATCTGGTATGACGCCAATTTCAACGGCGTTTGGGATGCCGATGAGCAGGGCCTGACCAGCGCGCTGATTACCCTTTCCTCCAATACCATTGATTTAAAGCGGCAGACCTATGCGGATGCGCAGGGCAATTATTCCTTCCGGGGCATGCAGCCCGGCTCCTATCAATTGATTGTTACCCTGCCCGAGGGCATGATCTTCACCTATCCCGGCTCCTCCATGCTTTCCGAAATTGCCAGAGAGGGCGAAATCAGCGTGAACATTCAGGTGGAAACCACCACCGCGCTGAACCCCGTGGGCGCTATGTCCGCCTCCTCCCTGACCCTTTCCTTCTATGAGGACGCCAATCTGAACGGCGTTCGGGATGACGGCGAAAGCGCCCTTCCCGGGGCGGAGATTGCCGTTTTCCAGGGCGGAAAGGCCGTGGCCTCCCAGACCACCGATGAGGCGGGAAACGTCTATTTTGATACCCTGCGGGGCGGCGACACGATGCTCCAGTGCGCGCTTCCCGAGGGCTATATTTTCTGCATGGGCGAAAATGCGCTCTTCCCCGTTTCTGCCGCCGCCGCTCAGGCCGAGGCCGCCGTGCAATTGGATGGCGATGCCGGCAGCGCCATTTATTCCGTGGGCGTCAGCCGGCCTGCCTCCATTTCCGGGCTGCTTTTTGAGGATCCCGCCAATACCGGGGCCTACAGCGCGGGCTATGCCCTCCTGCCCGGCTTTACCGTGCAGGCCCTTGATGGGGAGGGCAATGCCGCAGCGGAAACCAAGACGGATGACAGCGGCAAATATACCCTTTCTCCCCTCTATCCCGGCGAATATACCGTGCGCTTCCTGCTGGCCGATCCCTACATTGCCGCGCCCTATGCGGCGGATAAGGCGGGCGACGGCAACGCCATCCTCACCCAGACCCCCGATTATGGCCAGACCGCGCCCCTTTCCCTGCATCCCGGGGATGCCGTTTCCTCTGTAAACGGGGCGGTTTTCCGGGCCGGGGTAATCCAGGGCCGGGTGCTGCTCAATGCCAATCATGATTCCCTGGCCACCAACGAAGGCGGCATGCCGGGGGTAACCGTTACGCTGCTGGATGAATTCGGCGCGCCTGTTTCGGATTATTCCTACAGCATTTCCAATGAAAACGGTGAATTCATGATCAAGGGTGTGGAGCCGGGCAATTATTCCCTGGTTTATTCCCTGCCCGCCGATTGTGCCTTTGCTTATCCCATGACCGAGCAGACCGAGGTAACCAGCGCCGCCTTTGCCATTGAAAGCGGCTCTGTGATTCAGCTTGCGGATGTGGGCGTGGTCAAAACCTCTGCCCTTTCCGGCAGAATCCTGCATCTTGATTCCCCCGTTTCCGCCGTTATCCAGCTTTCCTCCCGGAAATTCGGCAATGTCTATGAAACCAATACCCTGGAGGATGGCCAGTATATCCTTTCCGGGCTGCGCCCCGATACCTATGATCTGACCGTGACCCTGCCCGAGGGCTATGTTTTCGCCCCAAACGGCGTATCCCCCGTGCCCGCCGCTGCATCAAATGTTTCCTCTGCCGTGCTTGTTTTCTCCATGGGCGATATGCGGCTGCAGGCGGATATCAGCGCGGCGCTGCCCGCCTCTCTTTCCGGGCTTGCCTTCTTTGATGTCAATTCCTCCGGCGAAGCCGATGAGAATGGAGCCGCCGCTGCCAGCCGCAGCTTTACTTTGACCCTGGAGGGCGTGCAGACCCTGGATGTAACCACCGATGAAAACGGCCGCTTTTCTCTGGAGCAGCTGATTCCCGGCGTTTACACCCTGCAGATGGCCCTGGATGCGCAGGAGGTCATGCTGGGCGGCGCAGTGCAGGAGGGAAATGAGTGGCGGATGGAAATTGCCGTGGAGGATGGTCAGGCGGCGATGGCTGATCTGCCCATTCTCCGCTACGGCTCCCTGAGCGGCGCTGTATGGAGCCTGGATGGCACGATGAACGGCGTTTCCGGGGTGCAGGTGGCCCTGCTGGATGTGACCGGCGCCGTCCTTTCCCTGACCAATACCGATTCCCAGGGTGCCTTCAGCTTTGGCGATCTGCTGCCAGGCAATTATGCCCTTTCCGCTGTGCTGCCCCAGGGCTATATGTTTGCCCGGGCGCAGGATGCGGTCAATCGCATCAGCTATGTGCAGAGCATGACGGATGGCACGGCCCAGGCCCTGCTGATTCAGCTGCCCATGGGCGAAAACCTCCAGGGGCTGGATATCGGCATCGGCGCGCTGGGCGCTATCGGCGATCGGGCCTGGCTGGATGAAAACGGCAACGGCATGCAGGATATTGGCGAGCCCGATATGCCCGGCATCCTCATCGAATTGTATCAGCATGATCAATTGGTTGCCTCCGCCACCACCGATTATTACGGCCGCTATTCCCTGGCCGGGCTTTATCCCGGCGAATATCAGATGAAGGTCACCATGCATGCGGAGCTGAAATCCACCGTGCAGCAGACCGAATTCCCCCTGGTTGCCAGCATTATGCCTGAAAGCAAGGAAACTGTGGTCATCGTGCCCAGCGTGATTGTGCCCAGCGGCGGCGAAAATCTCCATTGCGATCTGGGCTTCCAGCTTCGCAAGGCGAATCAGTATCCGGCCATTATGAACGAAATTCCGGAAAAGGATTGGCGTCCTTATTCCGAAAGAGGGGAATAACCCCAAATCATCAAAAGAAAAGAGAGGAAAACCGTGAAGAAAATCCTTGCCATGCTCCTGGTTCTCTGCCTTTCCCTGCCCATGAGCGCCCTGGCAGAGGAAAAATTGCCCCGTCTCTCCTTCCCCGCCGCCAATTATATCGGCTATACCGGGTATAATCTGGCAATTCAGATGGAGGTTCGCTCTCCCGGCTCTTTCAGCGGCACGAAAGAACTGGAACTGAGAAATCAGAAGGGCGATGTGCTGGCTTCCAAGGATTTCAGGGCCGGCACCAAGCAGCTGACCTTTAAGGTAGCGGTAAATGACAGCATGCTGGGCGGCCATGATCTTTCCGTCTGGTGCGATGATATCCAGATCAGCGCCAACACCGCCTATGCCGCCATCACGGATAAGCATCAGAAGGCCGTTGTGACCGTGCCCACCAGCGAGCCCTATATGTCCATTTCCTTTGACTGCGCCTATGTGGATACCCCCACGGATGAGATTCTGGCCCTGCTGGATGAACTGAATATCAAGGCCACCTTCTTCATGACCGGCGAATTCGTGCTGACCTTCCCGGAATCTGCCAGGAAAATCCGGGATGCGGGCCATGAAATCGCCTGCCATAGCCTCTCCCATCCACATCTGCTGGATTACGCGCTGAATATGCGCGTCAAGCAGGTGCGCAGAAATGCCGAGATCATCCGGGAAAATCTGGGCGTCAATCCCCGGCTTTTCCGTCCCCCCTTCGGTGAATTTGATTCCACCGTCTCTGCCGTTGCCCGGGCGGAGGGCATGGAAATGTGCCTCTGGACGATTGATTCCCGGGATTGGTCCTGGGATTATAAGGCCGATCAGGTCATTCAGCGCGTTACCAAGGATATCACCCCCGGCACCATCATTCTGTTCCATCTGGACGGCTATTTTACGCCCCAGGTGGTGCGTCAGGTGGTTCCCTATTATCGGGAGACCCTGGGCCTGGAGCTGATCCCCATTACGCAGCTGATGGCCAAGGGCGGCCTGTCACTGCCCGATTGCCCCTATGAAACCGCTGAATAAGCAGGAAAAGATGAAGGCGCGCCGCGTATCTGCTGCGCGCCCTCTTCTTATGCTCTGCGGCCTTGTGATGCTGCTGCTCCTCATGCTTCAGGCGTGGCCATGCTTTTCCGCGCTTCTGCCCCGTCCCCCGGAAATTATCGCCCACGAAGATACGCCCTATATCTCTCCGCCCCGGGAAAAGGCCGATACGCTGCTTGATATCAATCTTTCTCCGGCGGAGGATTTCCAGTCCCTGCCCGGCATCGGCCCGGTCTATTCCCAGGCTATTGTGGAATACCGGGAAAACGTTAGCCGCTTTTATTTCCTGGAGGATCTGATGAATGTGAAGGGCATCGGCCCCAAGCGGCTGGAGGCCATTCGCAAATACCTGATCGATCCCTGGGAAAATGCTGCACCGTCCCAGCCGTAGCGCCGCTTTTTTGCAGCGGCACGAATTGGGCTCGCAGCCGATTTTAAGGAATAGGAGGAAAAAGATATGGTTCTCTGCATTGTCAAGGCTCCATGCAAGGCCGAATAAGGCGGGCAGCATGGAGCGATTATCTCGCCTTCGGCTTTGCTTTTCGATATTCTATCAGAAATTGAAGGAGTAAAGCCAACATGAAAAATAAGCTATCCGATCTAAAAGAAATCCGCAGCTATCTCTTCCTCTGGTTTACTCAAATGCTTTCCGGCCTGGGCAGCGCCATGACGGCCTATGCCCTGGTGATCTGGTCGTACACCCAATCCGGCATGGCGCTGCAGACGGCGCTGCTCATGGTCTGCTCCTATGCGCCCTATGTCGTCTGCAGCATCTTTGCAGGGGCGCTCAGCGATCGCTGGGATAAAAAGAAAACCATGCTGGCATGCGATACCCTGGCGGCATGCAGCACCCTCATCGTTCTGCTTCTGCTTAGGAGCGGCAGCCTCCGAATCTGGCATCTGTATCTTGTCAATGCCATTTCGGGGCTGATGAACACGGTGCAGCAGCCCGCTTCCGAGGTGGCGACCACCGCCCTGCTGCCCAAGTGCTTCTATCAGCGGGTAGGCGGCCTGCGGTATCTCTCCAATTCCCTCCAATCTATTCTGACGCCCATCATTACCACCGCTGTCATGGGGCTCTGGGGAATTGACGCGGTCATCGCCATCGACTTGGTCAGCTTTCTCATTGCCTTCATCGTGCTGCTCTGCTTCATTCCGATTCCGAAAATTCAGGCAGAAAAGCAAAGCGAAAGCATCCTCAAAAGCGCGGCGGCGGGCATCCGCTGGCTCAGAAGGAACCCCGGCGTCCTTCATTTGATGCTTTTCCTCGCAGCCATCAATCTGGTGGCCTCCATGTATAACGCCGCCTTCCCCGCCATGATGCTTTCCAAGGCATCGGAAACCGCCCTGGCCGCCGTGAATACCACAATCGGCCTGACCACGCTTGCGGGAAGCCTCCTGGCCTCTGCCGTAAAGGCCCCCAGAAGCCGGGTCAGGACGATCTGGTATTGCCTGATGCTGAGCATGTGTACGGAAAATTTCTTCCTGGCCTTTGCCAATCAGGTTTGGCTTTGGTGCGTCGGCGCGGCGCTTGGATGGATTGCCATCCCCCTGATGAACGCAAATCTGGAGGCCATCAATCGACTGCGTATTCCAGTTGAGCTGCAGGGACGCGTATTTTCCGCCCGCAATACCTTCCAGTTTTTCACCATCCCGCTGGGATATTTTCTGGGCGGGCTTATGGTGGATCAGGTGTTTGAGCCCATCATGGCTGCGCAGAAAAGCGGGAGTCTGCTCCGTTCCCTGTTCGGCACAGGAAAGGGCAGCGGCGCGGCGCTCCTGTTTGCGGTTTTGTGGCTGGCAGGAATCAGCGTTTGCCTGATTTTCCGGGCCGACCGGCATATCTGGCGCATGGAAGCTGGCCGCGACCCTAAGGAAGGATAAGCCGCTTTTCTCTGAGCCATCGCCCGTCTGCCCGGGAGCATGCGCCGGAATTGCTGGAAACTCCCTCTGATTTGGGCCGCTTTCAGGGCAGCGGATAATTAAAAAGGCGCCTCCTATGGCAGAAAAACTGCGATAGGAGGCGTTTTTGTACGGTAAGCCGCGTGCCCATGCCCGGCAAAGGCTGCATCATCGCTACAAGGTAAACGAAGAATCTCAGCGCGTGCCGCCGCTGTCTCCTTGTTTTTACTCGTGACGGCCGATTGCAATCACTATCTATCTGTTTTCCCGCCGCTCCCGGCACGTCACAGATCTCAGCGGTTCTGGAGCCGCCCTTGCAAGGCCCGCCGCCAGATAACAAGGGCGGTTGTCCGCTTTTATATCCATCGCAGGAAGCCCCTTCCCTGCGCATCAGCGTCCCCTTTCACTTTCCCTCCTTGGAGGGGCAACCACGCCAACGCCAATCCGCCATTCAGCCAGGGCTTTTCCCGCCTTCGCTTGGCAAAACAGTGCCAGGGCCGACAGCAGATGCATGCAAAGCGCGAATTCCGCCTTGCGAATGGGCTTCGCCCCGCCGCCCGCATGAACAATTTTCTTGCCGCTCTGCGTCCTCCGGGCGATAACTCTCCCACGGTGCGCGCCGTCAATCTGCCTTTCCCTGGCTGTACCGCGCCCGCAGCTTGGCGTTCAGCTTGCTGTAAATCCGCGTCACCATCCATGGCTCGCTGCAATTTTCCAGCGCCTCCTCCAGCCCGAACCATCGCACGGCGCTGTTTTCATCCGCCTTGACGCGGATTGGCTCCCTGTCATCCGCCTCCAGCAGATAGGTCACATTCAAATGCAGATGCGAAGGCACGAAAATCCCCCGCTTTTCATGGCCGTTCACATTCAGAATTTCAATGGAAAATGGCTTTTCATCCAGCGGCCGGGCATGCACGCCCGTTTCCTCCTGCGCCTCCTTTAGCGCCACCCGCATCAGATCCGCATCCCCGTCTGCATGGCCCCCCGTCCACGCCCAGGCGTCATACAGCTTATGATACGCCATCAGCACCCGATCCCGCCCCGGATTGGTGATCCAGGCCGAGGCAGTAAAATGATTGCGCAGATTCTCCCGCAGAAAAACATGCTCCTCATCCAGCGCTGCCAGCAGCAGGGGTCTTTCCCGTGCCTCCTGCTCGTTCCAGCAGGAATAGTCCATAAGATCCTTCCGCAATTTTTCGATCATACGCTTCTCCGCTCCTAAATCGCTATGCCGTTCTCTTCACGATTGCGCAAATAATTTGCAGAAAAAAAGCCCCTCGCAGCGCCTTTTCCCTTACGCGCTTTCCGGTATCCCTTCGCATTTCCTCTATCCTACAATCAGCCCCAGCGCGGCATTTTCGCATCCCGATATCGAATTGTTCTCGGAACTTTCACGCCCCGCAACGCTTCCTGCCTAACGCTCCGCATCCGGCGTATCTTGCCCGCGGCAGCCCTGATGATAAAAAACAGGCCTGACCGTTTCACCGAATCAGGCCTGTTCATGGATCTATGCTGTTTTCCGCATGCTGGCGGCCAGCCGATCCTTATCAATTCTTATTTCAGCGTGGCATACAGAATGGCCTGCGCCCAGGTGGTATAGGAATTGATGGTGTAGTTTTCAAGATCGGCAGAGTAGAAATCGAAATAGTTGTTGGAATAGAGCGGAATCGCGGGCAGCACCTCCACCCAATACTTCTGGAAGGCCATCCACTTTTTCCTGTATTCATCCTTGTTGGCCGAATCCACCTTCCGCATATCCTCCGCCAGCTGCATCAGATGCGCATCCTTCAGGCCGGAGCGATTCCAGACGCCCTGGTAGATATCATCGGTGTGATAGGTCAGATAAGGATCGAAGACATAATTGAAGTTGGACGCCAGGAAGAAAAGATCATAGGTGCGCTCCACCTGCCGATAGTAATGCTGCAGAAGCACATGCATGGGCAGCTCGGTCACTTCCAGGTTCAGGCCGATTTCGGCAAAGGCCGCTTCCAGCTGGGCGACCACGCCCTGAGCGATCTGGTTATTTTCGGGAATAGCCATCTTGAGCGTGGCCCCCGCATAGCCGGATTTCTTCAGCTGGAATTCCGCGCCCTCCAGGGTCTTATCATAGGTCTTGAGATTCCTGAGGGCCTGGAAGGAATCGATGGCCATCCACTGGCCCAGGCCGTAATAGCCGTTGACCACCCGGCCATGGCTGCCGATATAGGCTTCGCACAGGGCCTCCCGATCCAGGCACAGGGCAATCGCCTTGCGCAGGGAATAATTGGCGGTGGGCATGCCCTCCTCGCAGGCAAAGGCGATATAGGCAAAGCCCATCCGGGGATAGCTGGTCACATTCAGGCCGCTGGCCAGCCCTTCGTCAATGACGGAGGAAACGGAAACCTTGTTCACCAGATCCACCGTGCCATTCTTCAGCTCGTCTACCAGCGTATCGTTTTTCACTTCGCGGTAGGTCAGCTTCTGAATGGAAGGCATCTGGCCCACATAATTGCCCATGTAGTAGGGATTGATTTCAAAATCGGCAACCCCGTTTTCGGCGTCATAGCCGGTCAGGCAATAGGGGCCGCTGACCACGGAAGGATGGGAAAGATAGCCCGTCTCCGCATTCAGGATGGTTTCCTTGAGCATTTCGGCCGTGAAATCGCCCGTAATGCAGGCGCCCTTCCCGTCATCCTCTACATCGCAGCCGGGGGCAATAACCGCCATGGGATAGGGGGTTACATCCACCAGGGAGAGATGATAGAAGTAAGGCAGATTCTCGCTCTTTACGGTCAGGGAGAAGGTATCATCCGAAATCAGGCGCACACCGGTAAAGGCGGCGTTCCCCGCGGCATAATCCTCCCAGCCCACCAGATGAGAATAATTGGTGTTGGCTGCACCCAATTGCACCAATTCAGGCGCGGAAAGCAGCAGCACGGAAAACACATAATCCTTGGCGGTAATGGCCGTGCCATCGCTGTATTTCATATCCGAGCGGATCCGGAATTGATAGGTCTGATTGCCCTGGTCATCCCCGGAAACATCCATGGAAAGAACTACATTCCGATTGGTATCATAGTTTCCGGCCTCCAGCCAGGAAACCGTCCGGGCATCATGCAGCAGCGCACGCACATCAATGTCAGCCGTATTGCTGCTCCAGAGACCGGCAAAGAAGTCCCCGCTCATGCGCGTGGTGGAGCCAACAACCAAAGCATCCTCGCTGGCATGCGCCAGTACCATGCCCGATAACACCAGCATCAGGCTCAGAATGATTGCAAGCAGGCGTTTCATAGGCTTTCCTCCTTATTCTCCCCATCCCGGCCCCAGGCACGAGGCCGGGATGGCGGATCAGTTTCGTTTGGTTGTTTACTCGAAGCAGTCGCCCACGTTCATGTTGATGATGCCAGCGCCCATGGGAGCGGAATTGGTATAGTCAATCTCAATTCCTTCGCCGGTGGGCACCTTGGGCTCATCGGGATTCTTGGGATCGGGAATGGGATCGCCGGTGACTACGGCGCGATTGAGTACATAGCCGCGCACCAGATCCTTTTCCTGAACCACATACTGGGTATAGAATTCTCTGGTCTCGCCCACCTTCAGATCATAGACCGTCCAGAAGCCGCCGGTCAGTTCATCAAATACCTCCAGCCGCTCATAAGGCACGTTGCCCTCGTTGGTTACCTTGATCTGATACTTGATGGTTTCGCCCACGCGGTAGTAACCATCCGCAGGTTTGCCCTGGGAGCGCTTTACAACCTTCACGCCCACGTCAATATCCTCGGGAATATCGGTGACAGAGGCGGAGCCGGAGGGCGTAATCACGCTGCCGGGATTCTTGGGGTCGGGGATGGGCTCAGCAGCGGCATACACGGTGTTGACCACCTTACCGGCCAGAATATCATCAGAGGTGACGATATGGCTGGCGGTGTAGGTCTTGCTTTCGCCGATCGCAAGCTCGTCAATCATCCAGACATCGCCGGTGAGCGGATCGGTTACCGTCAGGTTGTGCATCACGATGTTGCCATCGTTCTTCACGGTCATTTCGTAGGTAATGGCTTCACCCAGGTCATATCCGTTGGTGCCGTGCGGCGTGCTGGTCGTCGTCTTGGTGACGGTCAGCGTGGGATCGATATCGATGACCTCATCCTTTTCCTCGTCTCCGCCCTCGGGAATGACGGGATCCTCGGGATCCTTGGGATTATCGATGGGATCGCCGGTAGCAATGACGGTATTGACCACATAGCCCTTGAGGATATCCTCCTGAAGCACGGTGTAATGCGCCTTCACAAGGACGGATTCATTCTGCTTAAGATCGCCGATATAGACGCTGCCATCATTCCGCAGGGTGTATCCATCACCCTCTTCCACCACAATGCCGGGCAATTCATCCATGGCGGCCACGCCGCTGAAGGGCACATTGCCAACATTGGAAATGGTAATGGTGTAATGGATCACATCGCCGGGGGCGACCTTTACGCCGTCCGCCACGTCGGATTCCTTCACCACATTGATCACGGCATCGATATCATCCGTTTCGTCGGTGATTTCATCCTCGCCTTCCGGCGGCTTGGGCGTGGGGGTAGGCGTGGCATCGGGATCAGGCGCGGGGCCGCCGGGAACGGGCGTTGCGACGCCGCCGGTGACCTTGACCTTGTTGGTGACCTCGCCCCTATCCATGATATCCTGATCGGTGACAACGTAGGTCGCCGTAATGGTAACGGTTTCGCCCACGGCCATGGTATCAATGGTCACAGTGCCGTTTTCGATGGTCCAATGCTCGCCGGTCACCGTGCTGGTGACCTCGGTGATGGTCAGGCCATCCAGATCGTCCACAACCTCGATTCCGGTGTAGGGCACGTTACCATCGTTCTTTACGGTAATGGTGTAGGTGATGGTTTCGCCCAGGCCCACGGTTTCGCCTTCCTGCACATCGGATACCTTGGTAACCACCAGCGTGGTATCCACAGGATCGGTATCGTTCTTTTCGTCATCCTCCGCACCGGGGGTGGGAACAGGCGTGGCCTCGGGTTCGCCGGGACGCGGGGTAGGCGTTACGATGTTGCCGCCGCTGGCGACCGCATGGTTCTTGACAAAGCCGACCAGCACGTCATTTTCGGTAACGGTGTAGGTGGCGGTGATCACCAGGGTCTCGCCCACCGCCATTTCCGCAGCGGTTACGGTGCCGTTTTCTGCATCAATCGTCCACTGGGTATCCGCATCGCTCTCAGCTTCCGTAATCGTAAGGCCGGAAAGCTGATCGCTGATCACCACATTGGGATAGGGCACGTTGCCCTGATGCACAACGGTGATAGTGTAGGTAATCACATCGCCCAGGGAAGCCTTTGTCTTGCCCTCAGGCAGCTGAGATACCTTGGAAACGCTGATGGAGGAATTGATGGATTCGGTATCGTCCTCCACCTCGGCCCGGCCCTCTACGGGCTGCTCGCCCTTATCGGGATCGGTGACGGAATCGCCCTGGGCGGTTACCACGTTATGCACATAACCGGCCAGAATATCCGCAGAGGTGACGGTATAGGTGATATTGAAGGTTTCGATTTCGCCGACATCCAGGAGCGCAATCCTCCAGGTGTCATTGGTCTTTTCGTCCGTCACAACCAGGTTCGTCATGGGCACGTTACCATCGTTCTTTACGGTGATGACATAGGAGATGGTATCGCCCAGCCCGGCCGCCGTCTTTCCATCAGGCAGCGTGGAGGTCTTGCTCATCGTCAGGGTGACATCCACATCCTCGGTGGTATCCGTCTTGGTATCGGAATCGCCGGGGGTCTTGGGATGCTCATCATCCTTGGGATCATCGATGGGATCGCCCTGGGCGGTAGCGGTGTTGACGACGCTGCCAGCCAGAATGTCATCGGAGGTGACGGTATAGGTTGCCGTGATGGTAACTACCTCGCCCACCAGCATGCTGTCCGCAGAAACGGTGCCGTTCGTATTGTCAATGGTCCAGCTATTCTGCTTGCTGCTGGTCACGCCGGTAATGGTCAGATCATCCAGCGGATCGCTGATCACCAGGTTGGGATAGGCCACATTGCCCTGATGCTCCACCGTAATGGTGTAGGTGATCGTCTGGCCCAGCACAGCCTCGCCCTGGTTATCGGAAGTCTTGGTAACCTTCAGGGTCACATTCAGATCATCCGGCTCATCCGTTACGGTATCCGTAGCGCTGGGCGTGGGCAGGGGCCTGGGCGTGGGGGTAGGATCGCCGCCATCGGGGTTGGGCGTGGGCGTAGGCGTTACGATGGGGCCTGCGTTCGCCGCAACAGCATTGACGATGCTGCCAGCCAGAATATCCGCCTCGGTGACTACATAGGTGGCAGTAATGGTCACAGTCACCCCAACGGCCAGTTCATCAATGGTCACGGTATCGCCGGAAACAGTGTAATCATCGCTTTCCGCGATGGTCAGGCCCGCCAGCGGATCCTTGACCTGCACATTGGGATAGGGCACGTTGCCGGTATTCTTGACGGTGATGGTGTAGGTAACGGTTTCGCCCAGGCTGACCGTTTCGTCCTCCGCCACATCAGAGGTCTTCGTAACGTCAAGGGATACATCAACGGCTACCGTCGCAACCTCTTCCTCATCCCGCGCCATGGGGGTCAGCGGGTTATCGGGATCCTCGGGATTCTCAATGGGATCGGCCACAGCCGTCGCGGTATTGAGAACATAGCCCCGCAGGATATCATCCGAGGTAATGACATAGGTGGTGGTGTACTCCTGGCTGCCGCCTACGATCAGTTCCGCAATGATTTCGTCAAGCGCGGTCAGCGGGTCGTTTACATCAACGTTGGTGAAAGGCACGTTGCCCTCGTTGCTTACCGTGATCTTGTATTCCACGGTTTCGCCCAGCGCATAGGCCGTGCCGTTGGCGGGGGTGCTTACCTCTTCCTTCACCAGCTGCAGCTCCGTATCCACGGGATCGGTCTTATCCTCAACGCTGTCGGTGGCGCCGGGAGTGGGCAGGGGCTTGGGCGTGGGGGTAGGATCGCCGCCATCGGGGCCGGGCGTGGGCGTAGGCGTTACGATCTGGGTAGCGTTGGCAACCACGTTATTGAGAACCTTGCCCGCCAGCACATCGTCTTCGGTCACGGTATAGGTAGCGGTAATGGTGACGATTTCGCCCACGGCCATGGTGGCGATGGAAACGACGTTGTCTTCCTCGGTGTAGGTGAAGCCCGTCTTGCTGCTCGTCACCTGGGTAATGGTCAGATCCTCCAGAGGATCGCTGATGACCACCTGGCTGTAGGGCACGTTGCCCTTGTTCTCCACCGTGATGGTGTAGGTGATCACATCGCCCAGCGCCGCAGTCTCATGACCATCGGGCAGGCTGGAGGTCTTCTTCACGCTCAGCTCGGTGTTCACAGGATCGGTGCCGTTTTCGGTGTCATCGCCGCCCTCGGGGGTTTCGGGCTCCTCGGTCTTGGGATTGTCAATGGGATCGCCGCTGGCGGTAACCGCATTGAGAATGTAGCCCTTGAGGATGTCCTCAGAGGTGACCGTATAGGTGGCCGTGATGGTCACGGTTTCCCCTACCGTCATCTGGTCTGCGGATACGGTGCCATTGGTCGCATCGATAGTCCAGGTATTGAGGGTATTGGTGCTGGTCGCACTGGTGATGGTAAGGCCATCCAGTTCGTCCTCGATCACCAGGTTGGGATAGGCAACGTTGCCCTCATGCTTGACCGTAATGGTGTAGGTGATCACATCGCCCAGGGATACGGTCGTCTTATCCGAGGTCTTGGTAACGGAGAGAGCCGTATTCAGATCCTCGGCAGGATCGGTAACGGAGGCGCTGTCCGCAGGATTGAGCTTGGTGCCGTCAGGCGCCGTCACTTCAGCCGCAGCGGCATTGACCACGTTGGTGATGCTGCCCGCCAGAATATCCGCTTCGGTCACGGTATAGCTGGTGGTGAAGGCATCGCTGGTCGCGCCGACGGCCAATTCCGCAATGGTGGTGGTAAAGCCGGTCAGCGGGTCGGTCAGCGTCACATTGTAGAGCGGCACATTGCCGGTATTGGTCACGGTGATCGAATACGCAATGGCAGAGCCAAGGGCATAGCCGTTTTCGCCGTCCGCCGTGCTGGTGGTGGTCTTTGCCACATCCAGGGTCGCCGCTACGTCTTCAATCTTGTCGGTTTCGGCATCGGCCTCCACCGTCTTGTCATTCACGGTGATGCTGGCGGTGTTCCCGTAGGTACCGGCCAGAATATCATCGGAGGTAACCGTATGCTCCGCCTTCACGGTCACGCTGCCGCCGGCAGGAATGCTGGCGATGGTGGCCACGTTTGCGGAAACGGTGTAGCCCGTGCCCGCCACGATGGTGGCCGTGGGATCGGTTACCGTCACATTGGTCAGTTCCGCATTGGTGATATTCTGCACCTTGATATTGAAGGGAATCTTATCGCCCAGCTTGTAATCGCTTTCCACATCGGGCGTGGTCTTTTCGGGAATGACCGGCACATCGTTTACGATCTCCAGATCGCCTTCCACATAGGTGATGGCATAGTTGCCGGTAACAGCCGTGCCGCTCTGATCGACGATGGTCGCTCCGCTGGGCACCAGTTCCTTGGCATACAGGCCCACCAGGATCTGGGATCCGGCGATGGTCAGAGTGGAAATGGCATGATTGGTGGCTAGGCCCTGATCCGTTACACCAGCGTTCGTCACGGTATAGCCATTCTCGCCATGGGCATTGCCATCATAGGTGATGTTCTTATTGTCGTTGGCCTTGATGGTGATGGGACGCTTGGAGATGGTCAGCGTGCCATCCACGATCACGAAGGTCACGCTGCCGAAGTTGGCATTGGTGTTCGTAAAGTCGCTGGCAGCAAGCTCCATTTCATATTCGCCCGCCGCGGTGCCCTTCACGGTATCAGTGCCGCTGAAGGTGAAATCAGCCTCGGTGTAGAGCGGATTGCTGATGGACACATCATAGCCGCTTACGGTCTTTTCCGTGCCGTCATAGACGTAGCTGCCGCTATGCTCGGTGATGGTGACAACCACGCTGTCAAGAGAGGTTACCGTCAGCGTGCCATTCTCATAGGAAATGTCGTAGTTGGCGGTAACGGTGTCATTGCCGCGCTTGATGACGGCGCTGCTGGCGATGTTGGCGCTAGAACCGGCCTCGGTCTGGCTGCCGGTCACGGTAACGCTGTCGATGCTGTCGCCCTGGCGCAGGCTGGTGCCATTCTTAATGGAATAGCCGTTGTTGGTCAGGGGATCGCCGTCATAGGTCTTGCTGTCGCTGGCGGCAACGATGGTCAGCGAGCGCTTGGTGATTTCAAAGTCACCCGTCTCGTAGGTCACGCTGTAGTTGCCCGGCTCGCTGATCCCCGCGGGCGTGATGGTGTAGGTGCCTACATCCTCGCCTTCCGCGCGGCTCAGCGTGTAGGCAATCAGCGTTTCGTTTTCGCCGGTCACAAGCCCGGATACGGTGACGGTCAGCTCGGGATCCTCTTCGCCGTAAACCTTGGTCTTGTCATCCGCAGTCACGGTGATCGCCTTGCGGCTGATGGCAAGCGAGCCATCCACCAGGGTGATGTCATAGTTGTCGGTCACATCCGTGCCGGAGGCCGTAATGGTCGCCGCAGAAATGTGCGCCGTGTATTCGCCCGCGTTCTTCTGGGAAGCCGCATAGGCAGTGGAGGTATTGCCGTAGAGTACGGTCACGTTTTCGGTATGGCCGGTTACCAGCCCGGTGTCCGTGCCCGCTGCCGATACGGTATACAGCTTGCCGTTCTTGAGCGCCTGCTTTTTCGTGCCGTCATAGATGTAATCGGTGGCGCTGTTGGCCGTGATGGTCACGGGCCGCTTGGCGATGGCCAGGCTGCCGTCCACGATCACAAAGGTGACGTTGGTAAAGTTGGCGTTGGTGTTGCTGAAATCTTCGGCAGTCAGATTCATGGGATAGGTGCCCGCGTTCGTGGCGGATACGGTGAGCTTATCGGTATCGCCAACGTAGGCAAAGTCATCCGTGGTGTAGAGTTCATTGGTGGTGGCAACAGTATAGCCGCTGATGCTCTTGGCCGTGGCATCATAGACATAGCTGCCGCTGTCTTCGGTGATGGTCACCGTCACGGTATCCGCGATGGGCGTAATCGTAAGCCAGCCATCCGTCACTTCAAAGGTAACGGTGTAGTTGGTATTGGTGTTGGCAAACTGGCTCACCAGCAGACCCATGGGATAGGTGCCTGCATTGGTCGCGGTAACGCTGGCCCCGCCATCCTTGGTGAAGGTGTAATTGTTCTCCAGATCAGCGTCATACAGATCGCTGGTGGAATCGATGGTGTAGCCGCTTACGGTATGGGCGGTCTTATCGTAGGCGTAGGTGCCGTTATTGCCGGTAACGGTTACCGTCACAGCCAGAGGATTGATTTCCAGCTTGCCTTCATTCTTGACGATAGTGTAGTTACCATCCTTAAAGGAAGCATTCGTGGTGTAGGTAATCGTGTTGGTCACGCTGCCAACATC
>CAZJUJ010000031.1:0-31649 GCA_964549135.1 uncultured Oscillospiraceae bacterium
CTTTCCCAGGGCCAGCGGCAGCTGCTGGCCATCGCCCGCGCCGCTGTGGCCGATCCGCCCGTGCTGATTCTGGATGAGGCTACCTCCTCCATCGATACCCGCACCGAGGCGCTGATCGAAAAGGGTATGGACGCGCTGATGCATGGCCGTACCGTATTCGTTATCGCCCATCGCCTCTCCACCGTCCGTAATTCGCAGGCAATTATGGTGCTGGAAAACGGCCGCATCATCGAACGCGGCGACCACGACGCCCTGATCGAGCAAAAGGGCAAGTATTACCAGCTCTACACCGGCATGTTCGAACTCTCGTAAGCGGGAGGAACGGGGAAGAACGGGGATTTTTTGCGGGGGAACCACTTTTGAGTCAAAAGTGGTTCCCCCGCGCCTCCTCCGAAAACCATGGGCTGAGGATAATATTTGCGGGAGGATGCTTTTGCGTCAAAAGCACCCTCCCGCACCCTCCCGAAAACCGGCTCTGGATGGAGCAAGGCGAGTTCCTGCCAAATTGAATGCCAGATCAGCAAAAAAGAATAACGATTAGAAAAACAACAGCAATGCTTTCATGGTTGATAAGAGCATTGCTGTTTTGTTCCTTATGGATTGTTTTCTTTTGCTGCATTGGTATTCAGCCTGGTTTGAATAACCGGCACCGTTTTCATGTTTGGCGAGAGCGTTGTTGTTTTGTTCGCTATTGTTTGTTTCCTGTTGCTTCGCTGGTATTCAATCCGATTCGAATAACCAGCACCGCTTTCACGTTTGGTGAGCGTATTGTCGCTTTATTCCTTACTACTTGCTCCTTTTTGCTTCACTGGCATTCAACCTGGTTTTACCCATCCATGAAACATCCAGAGGTGGTTTTCGGGAGGGCGCGGGAGGGTGCTTTTGACGCAAAAGCATCCTCCCGCAAATATTCCTCCACGTTTTCCCATCCCTTGCAGCTTTCTTGGAGGGGTGCGGGGAACCGTTCTTTGGCAACAAAGAATGGTTCCCCGCAATTATTTCCCCCATATCCTGTTATTGGATATCCGTATTCCGGGTCATGATACCCTCCCGGTCGGCGGCGGAAAGGAGGGGCATATCCCTAAGGCAGGTCAGGCGGCTCAGGGAGACCTCATAGGCGGTACGGGTCACGACAGCGCCGTCGGGCATTTGTTTCTGGTATTCGCGGCTCTGGAAGCGGCCCTGCACCTCCAGTTTATCCCCGACTGCCAGCTGGGCGGCATAGCGGGCGGTGCGGCCCCAGGCGATGCAGGGGATATAATCGCTCTTGCCGAAGGCGCGGTTCACCGCCAGCATGAGATCGGCGATTTCCCGGCCAAAGGGCGTCGTGCGGAAGGCGGGGGGCTTACAGATTGCCCCGGTCAGATGGATCAGATTGGGGTTTTCCGCATCCTCGGGGGGCATGAGCCGCTGGGCAAAGGCGGTCAGCAGCAGCCGTCCCGCCCCGCCCATCACTTTATTGTAGGAGCGCAATTGTCCCGAAACGCAAAGATGCACGCCCGGGGCCACCTGGCTATTCATCAGCCGTTCGCTGATGGTGACGGGCAGAAGATCCTGCGCGCCGGAAAGCCGGGGCACCTTCAGCTCCAGACGATAGAAATGCTCGCCGAAAACCTCATGATCCAGGACGGGCGGCGTTTCGATCACGCCGCAAAGGCAGAGCTGATTATTTTCCGTATCCATGGTTTCTCTACACCTCCGGTACTGTTGTGGCGGCAGGATGCTGACGCCCCTGCACGTCGATGGTGGTTTTGCCGGGCAGCAGAATCTGGGAAACGGGCACGATTCTGAAGCCCTGCTCCTGATAGCTTTTGAGAATGGCGGGCAGCGCATCCAGAATATATCTGGAATCATTGTGGAAAAGAATGATATCGCCGCTTTTTACCTTCCGTGTGCTTTTTTCGATCAGCTCCTGCACGCCCTTGTTTTTCCAGTCCAGGGAATCCACGCTCCACTGGATGACCTCATAGCCGGCCTCCCGGGCGGTCAGCACCACCTCGTTATCGTAATCCCCGTAGGGCGGGCGAAAGAGGACAGGGCGGACGCCGGTGATTTTTTCCGCCGCATCGCTCATGACGGTCAGCTCCCGGAGAATCTGCTCCCGGCTCAGCTTGCTCATCTGGGGATGCGTGGCGGAATGATTGCCGATTTCATGGCCCCGGTCGGCGATTTCCTTCACCAGTTCTGGAAAGCGCTGGGTCCAGATATCCACGAGGAAAAAGGTGGTCTTCACCTGGTACTGATCCAGAATATCCAGAATCCGGCGGGTCTGCTCCCCGCCCCAGGCGGCGTCAAAGCTGATGGCGATGGTATTGTCATCCCGGCTGACGCAGTAAATGGGCAATTCCCTTTTCCGGGCCACCACCTCTGCGCTGCGCACGCCGGAGGCGTAAACGCAGCTCAGCGCGCAGAAAAGCACCACGGCGGAAAGTAAGCCCGCCGTCCATCTCGTTTTTTCCTTTTGTGGCGCGGTGACGGGCGGTATTTGCTTGATCATGGGCAAGCCCCTCCTTCCTGAAAGCATCCTATGCTGCGCTTTGGGAAAATAGAAGGGCGTTTTCTCCCGTGCCTGCCTTTCCGGCCCGCCCTGATAATATATGCTCTGAACCGGGGAAATATTCGGCGCGGATTCTGTCTTCTTTTGCGGCGCCGTTTTTCGAATATGCTTTCAAAAAAGGAAAAAGTATGATACAATAGGAAAAAATCTAAGGAGGAATGCAGCATGGCGCATGAACTGAAGGCCCGGGGCGAAATGGATCCCCGCTGGCAATGGAAATTGGAGCATATTTTTGAAACGGAAGAGGCCTTTGAGGCTACCATGGCCGAGGCCCGGAAGGATATTGAGGAAATGAAGAAATGGCAGGGCAGGGTCAGCGAAAATCCCCGCCAGGCCATTCGGGATTCCTATGCGGGCTCTTTGAAGCTCGAGCGGCTGATGGCCTATGCCAGCATGCATAAGGATGAGGACAGCGGCGATCCTGTCCGCCAGGCCCGCAGCGCCAAGGTGCAATCCCTGCTGGTGGCGGCCTCCAGCGCCGCTTCCTTCCTGGATCCGGAGCTGCTTGCCCTGCCCGAGGAGCAGCTGACGGAAATGATGAATGATCCCGATTTTTCCGATTACAGCGAAATGCTGCGGGGTCTTCTGCGCCAGAAGCCCCATACCCTGCCGGCGGAGCAGGAGGCGCTGCTTGCCCAGGCGGGGGAGATTCTGCGCGTGCCCAACGAGGTATTCGGCATGTTCAATGATGTGGATGTGCCCTTTGCCGAGGTGACCATGGAGGATGGCAGCCGGGCCAAATTGACCCACGGCAATTACGGCACCCTGATCCGCAGCAAAAACCGCGCCATCCGCAAGGAGGCCTTTGAGGCCATGATGGGCGCGTACAAGAATTTTTCCTCTACCCTGACCGCCATGTATGCCGGTTCCGTCAAGGGCGATTGCTTCCGGGCCCGGGTGCGGCATTATGCTTCTGCCCGCCAGGCCTCCCTCTATCCCCATGAGATTCCCGAATCGGTCTATGATAATCTGCTTGCCGAGGTAGAGGCCGCCCTGCCCGCCCTGAATGAATACCTGAGCATCCGCAAGGAGCAATTGGGCGTGGAGGAAATGCATCTTTATGATCTGTATGTGCCCATGATTAATGATTATGATATGAAGATGAGCTTCCCCGAGGCCTTTGAACTGGTCTGCGAAGGGCTTAAACCCCTGGGCGAGGAATACATTGCCAAGCTGCGCGAGGGCTATGCGGGCGGCTGGATCGATGTATACGAAAATAAGGCCAAGCGCTCCGGCGCGTATTCCTGGGGCTGCTACGGGGTGCATCCCTATGTGCTGCTCAATCATACCGATGATCTGGGCGGTGCCATGACCCTGGCCCATGAATTGGGCCACGCCATGCATTCCTATCACAGCGATAAGGCCCAGTGCTATGCCAAGGCGGGCTACAGCCTGTTTGTGGCGGAGGTGGCCTCCACCTGCAATGAGGTGCTGCTCATGCGCCATCTGATGGAAAAGCATCGGGATGATAAAAAGGCCGCCGCCTACCTGTGCAATCAGCTGCTGGAGGAATTCCGCACCACCGTTTTCCGGCAGACCATGTTTGCCGCCTTTGAAAAGGAAAGCCATGCCATGCATGAACGGGGCGAGGCGCTGACCGCCCAGTCCCTGAGCGAAATGTATTACGCGCTGAACGAAAAATACTACCGCGGCGGCTGCGTGGTGGATCAGCTGATCGACTGCGAATGGATGCGCATTCCCCATTTCTATCGCAATTTCTATGTGTATCAGTATGCCACCGGCTTCTCCGCCGCGGTGGCCATCGCCAATCGCATCCTCAAGGAGGGCGAAAGCGCCGTGAAGGATTACAAGAAATTCCTTTCCGCCGGCGGCAGCGTGCCTCCCATCGAGGCTTTGCGCTATGCCGGTGTGGATATGGAAAAGCCCGATGCCGTCCGGGACGCCCTCAAGGTCTTTGCCGATACGGTGAAGCAGATGAAGGAGCTTCTCCAATAAATGCGCGTTTTGTTTCTGGGCAATTCCTTTACCTACTATCATGATCTGCCCGTGATGGCAGGAAAGCTGCTTTCCTGCCGCACGGCTTCCGTGACCCGGGGCGGGGCCTATCTCAGGCAATTTGCCGATCCCGGGGATGAGCTTTTTCATCAGGCGGAAGAAATGCTGGAGGCCCAGGCATGGGATTATGTGGTGCTGCAGGAGCAGAGCCTGAACCCGGTGATCCGCCGGGCGGATTTTTTCCGGGCTGTGAGCATCCTCTGCGCCCGGGTGCGCCATGCCGGGGCCCAGCCCCTGCTCTATGCCACCTGGCCCTACCGGGAGGGCGGGAAAAAGCTGGCCTCCGTCCGGCTTGGCTATGGGGAAATGCTGGCGGGCCTGAAAACGGCCTATGAAATGGCCGGGGAAAGAAACGGGGCGCGTCTGGCCCGGGCGGGGGAGGCCTTTGACCGGGCGAAGGCGCGCTTTGCCCTCTATGAGGAGGATGATTATCATCCCTCCCTGCGGGGCAGCTATCTGGCCGCCTGCGCCATTGCGGGGGCGCTTGCGCCGGGGGAGAAAATATCCCCCTGGCATCCGGAGGAAATAACCGGGGAGGAGGCCGATTTGCTTCGGCGGCTTTCCCTGGAAGGAAGGGAGAAAATGCCATGATGCTCCGTCAGGCTGCCTTTGCAGGCGGCGGCGCCCTGCTCAAGGGCAATCTGCATACCCATACCACGCGCTCGGATGGTCGGGGAAGCCCGGCCGGGGTGATTCGCCAGTATGCCTCCATGGGCTATGATTTTCTGGCGCTGACCGATCATCGCCTGTATAATTACGAAAATTACGCCCCGGAAACGCAGCTGCTCATTCTTCCCGCCACGGAATTGGATGCCAATATGCCCTCCTGCGGCGTGCATTGCGTGCATATCGTATCCGTGGGCCCCGAAAAGGGCAATGGCTTTATGCAGGATCAGCGCTGGGAAAGCCTGCGGATTTCCCGGGCCGGGGAGGCCCAGCCCCTGATCGATGAAATCCTGGCAGCCGGCAATCTGCCCATCTTCTGCCATCCGGAATGGAGCGGCAATACAGCCGGGGAAATGCTGGCGCTGACGGGCTACCCGCTGATGGAAATCTGGAATTCGGGCTGCGTGATCGAGGATGGCCTGGATCAGAACGCCGCCTACTGGGATGAATTACTGCATCAGGGCCGCAGAATCTATGGCGTGGCCAGCGATGACGGGCATTCCGTGGAGCAGCATGGCCATGGCTTCATTCGGGTGCGGGCGGAAAGAAACGCTTCCTCCATTCTGGCGGCATTGAAGCAGGGCGCGTTCTATGCCTCCTGCGGCCCGGAGATTTATGATTTCTATGTGGAGGATGGCGTGGCGACGGTGGTTTCTTCTCCCGTCTCCACCATCCGCTTCCGCCATTTCCATGTGCCCTACCGGGAAATCCACGGCAGCGGCATCACCGCAGGCCAGATGCAGCTTCGGCCGGGCAGCGGCTATGTAAGGGCCGAGGTGGTGGATGAAAAAGGCCGCCGGGCCTGGACGAACCCCATTTTTCTTGATTGGGAGGAAAAATAAATGAACGATTGCCTTTTCTGCAAAATCATCGCGGGGGAGATTCCCTCTGCCAAGGTCTATGAGGATGAATATTGCTACGCCTTTAAGGATATTGCGCCCCAGGCCCCGGTGCATATCCTGGTGGTTTCCAGGGAGCATGTGCAGAATGTAAAGGAGGCCGCCGCGCTGCCGGATGCCGCGCTGGCCGGTATCCTGCGCGCCATCGGTCAAATTGCCCGGCAGGAAAAGCTGGAAAACGGCTTCCGGGTGGTTGCCAACTGCGGCCCTGACGCCTGCCAGAGCGTGCCGCATCTGCATTTTCATATTCTGGGCGGCTGCGCCATGGCGGATAAAATGGCCTGACGCGCCCAACGGGTGCATTGCCCTTCGGCATGGCAGCATGCCGGGGGGGCTTTTTGTATGCGGAAAAGAAAATTTACAGATTGGTTTCAATTTCGCTTTCCCGGATGGGAAAAAGCATGCTATAATAAGAGTTGGCCTTGAGTGCTGATATTGATGGCAAGGAGGGGACAGCGGATGAAACGAAGCAGACTGTATTCCGTGCTGGCATGGTGCCTGTGCGCGGCGCTGCTGCTTTCCGGCGCCCTTCTGGTTTTCCACGCAGGCCATGCATGCCGCAATCAGGCATGCGCCCTTTGCCCGATTCTGGAAAATTGCAGATCGGCGCTGGCAGGGGCCTGGCTGCTGTGCGCGGCTATCGCCCTGGGCGCGGCTGCGGGCGAAAAGGCCTGCGCCGCAGTGGAAAACCGGTTTGACCCGGATGAAACCCCGGTCCGGCAAAAAGTCAAGCTGCTGAATTGACGCCCTTTTGTTTTGATACGAAAAAAATCAAAGCAAAAGGAGAACGGGTATGATTTGTGTTGAACAGGTATGGGAAAAATTTACAGATGGAACGTTCATCTCCTATCGCGATCTGGTCTTTGAGGATGGAAAATCCTATGTGCTGCTGGGCGCATCGGGCTGCGGCAAATCCACGCTGCTGCATATGATTGCCGGGGTGCTTTCCCCCAGCGGCGGCAGGATCCTGATTGGCGGCCGGGATATGACGGCGGCCTCCCAGCGGGAAAAGGATGCCTTCCGGATTGCGCGCATCGGCTATATCTTTCAGGATTTCAAGCTGATTGACGAAATGACGGTGCAGGATAACATCGATATTCTTCGTCTGGAGCGGGTGGATGTATCGGGGAGCGATCAGCTGCTGGAGCGGCTGGGCATTCTTCGTCTCAAGCGCCGCCCCGTTTCCCGGCTTTCCGGCGGGGAAAAGCAGCGGGTGGCTATTGCCCGGGCGCTGGTCAAGCAGCCCGATATTATTCTGGCGGATGAGCCCACCGGCAATCTGAATTACGAAATCGGCCGGGGGGTTACCGAAACGCTGCTGTCCGCCGCCCGGGGGAAAACGCTGATCTGCGTTACCCATGATGAAAGGCTGTGCGAATTATTTGACGTGGTGATTGATATGAATGAGATCACCGCCGCCGCCCCCAGGGGAGGTGAGCAGGATGCTTAAATTCGCGCTGAAAAATATGCTGATCCGCCGGGCGCGGCTGCTGCTGGTCACCCTTTCCATTGTGCTTTCTGCCAGCGTGGCGCTGCTTTCCTTCAATATTTCCCGGCAGGTAAACGAGGGCATCATTACCACGGCAGGCTATTATGATCTGATCATCGGCCCGGCGGGCAGCGCCACCCAGTTGGCCATGAATACCATGTTCTTTACCGATGAGCCTCTGGGCACCATTTCCTATGAATATGTGGAGGAATTGGAGCGCAGCGGCCTTGTCAATGCGGTGGTTCCCTTTACCATGGGGGATAGCTACAACGGGGCGAAGATCGTGGGCACCTCTCCTGATTATCTGGCGGGGAAGAGCCTGAAGGCGGGGGATATGTTTTCCGCCATGCATGAGGCGGTGGTGGGCAGCGCGGTGGCCGAGCGCTATGGCCTCGCCCTGGGGGATCGTCTGGTAACCTCCCATGGGCTTTCCGGCGCAGGGCAGCAGCACGCCGCCCATCCCCTGATCGTTACCGGCATTCTCGCCAAAACGGGCACCGCCTATGACAACGTGGTGTTTACCTCCTGCGAAACGATCTGGGCGGTGCATGATCACGAAACGGAGGAAAGCGCGGCGGCGTCCGCCCCTGCCCCTGCCGAAAGCGGGAAGACATCCCCGGCGGAGGGCATTCCCATGAGCCACGGGCTGCTTTCCGCCGCCCAGGAGGAAGCGGAGGAAGAGGAGCATGCCCATCAGCACGGCGAGGTCTGCGCCATTCTGGTCAGGAGCAAGAGCTTTTCCGATTATTACAAGCTGATGGAGGCCTATGGTGGAAACGCCGCCCTGCTGTGCATCAATCCCTCCGCCGTTCTTCGGGAGGTTTTGGAGCAGGTGGATCTTTCCACCCAGATTGTCTATATCCTCTGCGCCATTATACTGCTGATGAATATCGTGGTCATTTCCGTGATCACGCTGCTCAACATGTATGATGCGCAGAAGGAGATCGCCCTGATGCGGCTCATCGGCATCGGCATGGGGCGCATTGGCCTTTTGTATCTGATTCAGAACGGGCTGGTGGGCCTGCTTTCCACCCTGCTGGCGCTGCTGCTTTCCCATCTCTGTCTGGGGCTGATGGGCAATTTTGTGGCGTCCATGGGCATTGTGCTGAATATGACCCATGTCTATCCCATGGAGTGGGCGATCATGGCGCTGGTGCTGGTATTGAGCGTGCTGCCCACCATGCTGCGGATTCTTTCCATGGCCCGCAGGGACAGCCTGCATGCGTGAGGTGACGAAAATGAAAAAAGCGATGCTTCTTTTGCTCTGTCTGATGCTTGCCCTTTCCCTGGCGGGCTGCGGCGATGGCGCGCCCCAGGGGGAAGCGGAGGCCCTGCGCTTCAGCGATTCGGTGAATATGGAGCGGATTGAGGCCCTTTCCGGGCGGCGGGTGACCATTATGGGTTATATGGCCACCATGTCTCCCGTCAGCGGGAAATACATGTATCTGATGAATATGCCCTATCAATCCTGCCCCTTCTGCGTGCCCAATACCGCTCAGCTTGCCAATACCATGGCAGTGTATGCCCCGGAGGGCAAGACCTTTGCCTACACCGATCGGGCCATTCGGGTGACCGGCACGCTGGCGGTGGAGGATTGCGTGGATGAATTCGGGTATACCTATAATTACCGCATCGTCAACGCAGCCTACGAAATCGTGGATACCGCCGCCCTGGAGGGGGATTACGCCCTCTGGCAGCAAATCGCGGCGGATGGCATCATTACGGAAATGAATGCAATGTTTGATTATCTGCATTTCATCTGCCAATGGCCCTTCTATCAGGGCACCTATCAGGATGAAAACGGAAACAGCGTGACCTTTCATTTCTATGCCGGGGATGTATGGCAGTATCTGCAGGATGACGGCCCCTACGGCTATGCCGAGCAATACGCCGCCGACTATTTCCCCTCGCTTGTCGCCCGTGCCCGGGCCATCAGCCCAACGGAACTGGAGGATCTGGTCGCTATCATCCAGCAGGCCCGGCAGACGGCTGATCATGCCCTGGCCGCCCTCCAGAACGGCGAATATGCCTACGATGAGGCCGCCGACCAATTCACCCTGAACGACAGCGACGGCCTGTATCAGCAATGGTTCGACGCCTACCTCGCCTTCTCTGAATGGATGGGCCGCTGGGAAATGTAAGCCCCCAGGAGGACGGGGAGGAACGGGGGTGGAATTTTTGCGGGAGGATGCTTTTGTGTCAAAAGCACCCTCCCGCGCCCTCCCGAAAACCGGCTCTGGATGGAGCATGGATTCCTTTTACATCGTTGAATGCCAGTGAAGCAAAGAAAACGAAAGGCTCTGGCTTCTAAGAATATTCCTCTCAAAAAGCAGCACCGGATGGTTCATGGAGGGATAAGCCCAAGTTGAGTGCCAGCGAAGCAAAAGAGAGATAATAGTAAGGAACAAAACAGCAATGCTTTCACCGACCGTGGAAGCATTGCTGCTGTTTTTCTCATTGCTATTCTTTTTTGCTGCTCTGGCATTCAACATGGCAGGATTCATCTATGTTCCATCCAGAGCCGGTTTTCGGAGGGGGTGCGGGGGAACCACTTTTGACTCAAAAGTCTCCTCCCGCAAATATTCCTCGTTCTTTCCCGTTCCTTTCCGGCAAAATATAAGATCGTCCGGGAAATGCTTCCCGGACGATCCTGCTTTGGACGGATCAATACTTCCGCTTGCGAGCGGCTTCCGCCTTCTTCTTGCGCTTTACGCTGGGCTTTTCGTAGTGTTCGCGCTTACGAACCTCAGCCAGCACCCCAGCCCGCGCACACTGACGCTTAAACCGCTTGAGAGCGCTTTCCAAAGACTCGTTTTTGTTGACATGAACCTCAGACACTTGTTTTCCCTCCCTTCGCGCATCTCGCCTGAAACAGCACCGTTTCCACGGCGCGACGCCGATTGACGGCGGATGGCGACCGTGCCTGTATTATACCGCTTTCCGCCGGGTGCGTCAACATTTTTTTGTAATCTAAAAAATGTTTTTACACTTTGCTCCATGAAGAGGAATTTTTTATCCCATCCACGCCATTTTTTATACGTTTGCCTGAATTTCCCCTGCCGAGAGGGGGGCTGGGCGTTATGCCTCTTCGATATTTTCCAGCTCGATGGCGGGGATTTCCCTTTCCGCTTCCCCGGGGTTTTGGGGCAGCAGGAAGGTCTTGATTTCGAAGGGCTTCCATTCCCGGCTGAAGCTGCGGCCCAGCAGGGGCAGCGATATTTCGGCGCGCTGGGTCTTCCCCTGGCATTCCGCCGCCCGCAGGATCAGGCCGCTTCCATCCTCGCTTTGCTTCAGGGCGCGGAGCATGATCCCCAGCGCAGAAAAATGGATGCCCTCCATTTGCCCGGGCAGCCCGCCCTCATGATAGGTTTCCACCACATGGGGCAGCGGCTGATTCATTACTTCGGCCCGGCCCGTCAGCCCGGCCTCCTCCCAGCCGCCCGCATAGGGCATCAGCGCCAGGCGGAAGCTCTGCCGCCCCTGATCCATATACTGGCAGGCGGCATCCCGGTATTCCTGGCCGTAATGATCGGCGTAAATGGAGGTATTGGCCAGGGTGAGCCGGGCCTCGCCCTCCGAAACGCTGTAGCTGTATTTGCCGTTATTCAGGATGGCTAGCCCGCCTTCCTTTCCCTGCACGGCCAGCCAGCGCTGGCAATGCTCTTCATCGCCATTGGGCGTGCGCTCGACAGCGCCGTAGGGGATTTCGGCAAAGCTCCTTTGGCAGTCCGCGGGGTAGCATTGCTTGATCATGCGATGCCGCTCCTTCAGCTCCAGCGTGGTTTCCACCTCCAATTGATCGGCATCGGCGTAGAGGATATAGCGCTGGCAGAGGGAGGAATCGCCATGGAAAGAATTTACGCGGATGACGGCGCGTACCGGGCCGGTTTCCTCCAGCGTCATTTCCGCCTGCCCGAAGCTGCCCGCCTCCTCATCAAAGCGGAAGACCCCATGGGCCCAGGTATCGCAGCGCTCAATATTCATCAGCCGGGTGGAAACGGGGCCGCGCAGGGCATCATAGCCCGATTTTTTGTCGATCAGATGGCAAAGCGCGCCGCTTTCGGGATCGAACCGGGCCAGCAGATGCCCGTTTTCCAGGGTATCCCGGGAGGCGTGCAGGGGGCTTTGGACGGCGTCCCCCTCCTCCAGGAAGAGCCAGTACAGCCGATAGCCCAGCGCGGGCACCTGAGCGCGGAAAATGCTGTCCCAGCGATCATAATCCCCATTGGTGCGGCTGGCGCGGATGACCTGGACGGGCACGGGGCGGCCCGCATCATCCCGGACGGCGCGGACGGGACGGCGGATCAGCACGGTATCGATGGCCTCAAAGCCGTGGGGATTAAAGACCACAACGGGTGTGCCCTGTCCCCGGATGCCCCACAGCGCCCAATCCTCCTCCTTGGAGCGCACGCGCTCGGGGTGGCCCTTGATGGTATCCACCCGCCAGGAGATGCATTGCAGGGCGGCGTTTTCCTCCCGATCGGCGATGGAAAGGGCTTCGCTGAGCTGCTGCTGGGCCTCCTCCATGGCTTCCGGCAGGCTGCAGCCGCCCATGATATCATGGAATTCATTGAAGAGAAGATTTTTCCACGCCTGATCGGTAAAGGGCTTGCGAAGCTGATGCCCCGTCAGGCACCGGGAAAGCACCCCCAGCTTTTCCATCCGCAGCAGCGCGTTTTCCGCTTTGCGGTGCATCAGCTTGCTGGCGGAATGGGTGGAATAGCAGCCGCTGGCGTGATGCTGCATTTCGCCCCGCCAGACGGGCAGCGAAACGCCCTCTCTTTCCACCAGATCGAAATAATCCATGGGCGTGCCATAGGGCAGGGCGGGATCCTGGGCCCGGCGATATTCGGCGATCTGGCGGAGATTTTCAATGGTGGGCCCGCCGCCATGATTGCCCACGCCGTAAAAGCACATGACGGGCTGCTGAATCCGCTCCTCCTGAGAGCGCATAAGCTCAATCTTTTCCGGCATATGATGGGGGGTGGTATATTCGCCGAAAATGCGATAGGCGTTTACGCGGCTTCCGTCCTCGCCCTCCCAGATCATGGGGCCCTCCGGGATGCGGCCGTTTTCCGCTGTCGAGGGGCGCATCCATACATAGCGGCGCATCCCCGAAAGCCGAAGCAATTGGGGGAGCATGCCGTTATGGCCAAAGGTATCCACGTTATAGCCGATGGTGGCGATTTTTCCAAATTTCTTCTGAAAATACTGCTGGGCGTACAGCGTCTGCCGCAGGATGGATTCCCCGGAGGGGGTGTTCATATCCGGCTGAATCCACATGCCCCCTACGATGCCCCAGCGGCCCTCCGCCACCCGGCGGCGGATCTCCTCGAACATGGCAGGGTCATTCTGCTCCACCCATTCGTAATAGCAGGCGCAGGCGCAGGTGAAAACAAAATCCGGCGTTTCCTCCAGCCGATCCAGGGCCGAGCGGAAGGTGGCCTGCACCTCATGATAGCCATCCCGCCAGAGCCAGAGCCAGACGGGATCCAGATGGGCGTTCCCGATCATATACATGGGATATTTCATGGCGATATCTCCTTTGCTTGATGCGCTGCGCGGCTCAGCGCAGCCGCAGCGTAACAATTTCCCAGGGGCGAAGGGAAAGACGCACTCCGTTATCCTCTGTGTCAATGGCTTCCTCCCTGCGTTCATCCAGGGAGAGGCGGCTGGCTCCCTTCAGGGGGAAGCCCGCTTCCAGCCGATCCTCCGCAGGCGCATCGCCGGGATTCCACAGCCGCACGATCAGGCTGTCCGGATTGCCGTCCTCCGGGGGCTTGACGGCGCTGACCATCAGCTGATTCCCGGCAAGGCGCAGCAGGCTTTCCTCCCAGTCCGCTTTTCCGCGGCCCAGCTGATGGGGGAGGGAAACGGCCAATTGCTCCTGCAGATGCAGAAGAGCGGCGTTATCATCGGTCTGCTCCATGGGGCAGAGGGCATAGCGGAAGGTATGCCTGCCTATCAGGCGGCAGGCCTGGGGCTCATCTGCCAGGAAGACCCGGCTGAAGGAGCGCAGCATCGTCAGCGCCATTACGCCCTCCGTATCCATGCTGCCCTCATGGAAGCCCTCGGCAGCCACAAAGGCCAGCCCGCGCTTTTCATCCCGGCTGCAGAGAATGCCGGCAGTATCCCTTTCGGGGGGATCCATTTCATCCCAGCAGAGCCTGTCCTCCATCTGCCCGGCGGCGCGCTCTGCCAGATGGAAGGGCTGGCTGACGGTATAGCGGCCGGAGGTGCTGCCCGTGGGGAAGAGAACCCGGAGGCGATGATCGGTTGCAGGGTTTTCCGCCGTGACGGCAATCTCTGCATAGGGCTTTCCGGCCCAGAGCGTGACCGTGCTTTCCAGGGGCAGAAGCGCTTCCTCTGCATCCAGGCGGCTCTTGGGCAGCCGCAGCGTCTGGCGGATGGAAAAGCTGACGCAGACGGGGCCGCAGGCGATGCGGCGGATGGTGCAGGCGGTATCCGTCAGCCGCAGCTCATTATTTACGGGCTTATCGTGGAACCAGCCGTTGCCCGCATCGCAGTCATCCACAAAGCGATTGAGCCCGGCATAGACCTGCTGCGTTCTGTGGTCGGTCAGCGTCAGCGTGCCATCCCCGGCGATATCCAGCCGCACCAATCCATTATCGCACCAGTCGGCGCCCCAGTGCATGCCCTGCCCGGAAAAGCGCACCGCATGGGGATCGGGGACCAGCCGGATATGGGCCGCAGACAGCGCCCTGACCGGGGCCAGCACCGATACATCATACATATCCACCAATTGATTCTGCTGGGCCTTTGTGCGCAGGGTAACATCCCGGCGGATTTTGTGAAGCTGATAGGGCAGCTCCTTTCCGTCTCCGTCATAGAGGCGGAAGGCAAAGCGGCGCTCATAGCCCGCGGCCTCGCTGAAGGAGGCGGGGAAATCCTTGGGCAGGGGCAGCTCCAGCCGCACGGGGGCCGTCCAGTCATAGAGGAAGGGGTTCATCAGCGTCAGGCGGTATTCCTGCGTCTGCGCGTCCTGCTCCCACAGGCAGGCGCAGGCGCGGCTCAATAGCTCTTCGCTGATTTCCTTCACCTGATCATAGCGATAGCGCATATCCAGATGCACCTGATCGATGGAGCAGCCGCAGATGGAATCATGGGGCTGATTCTGCAAAAGATATTTCCAGGCCAGCGACAGGAAGGCGGGGCTGGCCTTCATGCCCTTTTTCCGCGCCAGGGCATACAGGGGCTCTGCCAGCTTTTCCAGAAGATTCTGGCATTGGTCATTCTGCTTTTTCAGCGGATAATAGCTGGAGAGCGAATGGGGCACCAGCCGCTGGGAATGGGCCATATCCCGGGCGGTATCGATCAGCGCATCCTTGCGCACGGGCAATTGCGCCCGGTATTTTTCCAGCGAGGCCGCCAGATTTTCCAGCGAATCATGGCGCACCTGCGCTTCGGGATACAGCCGCCGGATATCGGATAGGATCTGATTGGTGTGGGGATTGATGGGGGAATGATCAAAGGCGTCCGCCAGCACCACAACCGGCGTGGTATCCAGCTGCACATGCCGCGCCAATTCTGCCTTCAGGGCCTCCTCATATTCGGGGGTGCCCCAGCGCTGGGTTACCGACAGGGTGAAGCGGGCATAGCCGTCAAAATAGCCCATGACGGCGCTGCCATCCGGCCCCTGCCAGAGGAAGCCCCCCTTCCAGTCATCCGCGCCCAGGCCGCGGCTCAGATACGCGCCGTCGATGCCAAAGCCCTTGAGCAGCTGGGGCATCTGGCTGATATGACCGAAAATATCGCAGAGATAGCCGAATTTCCAGGTATCCGCACCCCATTCCGCCGCCACTTTCTGACCGCGGAGAAAATTATGGATGATGCTTTCGCCGGAAACCAGCCGCTCATCCGGCATGATATACCAGGGGCCCACCCTGATGCGCCCGGATTCAATGAGCGCCCTAAGCCGCGCCGTATTTTCGGCGGAAACGGCGGCGTAATCCTCCAGCACGATCGTCTGCCCATCCAGGCAGAATAATTCAAAATCGGGCTGCTGCTCCATCGTTTCGATCAATTCATCAATGACCTCGACCAGCCGAAAGCGCATGCCCTGAAAGGTCTGATACCATTCCCGGTCCCAATGGGTGCTGGAGAGCAGATAAATTTCCCTGGGGTTCATCCCTGTTTCCTCCTTGATGCTTGTTCATTTGGTTCCCCGGGCTGCTGCGCCTCTTCGCCAAGGAGCCGCTCCAGCGTGGAAAGATACTCCTTTTCAAAGGCCCGGATGGCCTGGCGGCTGATTCTGCGGAAGGGGAGCAGCATATCAAAGGCATGGAAGCCGGTGGGGTATACATCCGCCCCGGCGGGCACCCCGGCCTGCCGGAGATGATCGATATACTGCAGCGTTTCGCAATAGAAGGCCTCCCGGCTGCCGATAAAGGTATAGGCCGGGGGCAGGCCGCTGTAATCCGTCTGCCGGGCGGGGGAGGCATAGGGCGGAATATCGCCGGATAGGCCCCGCAGATATTTTTTCCAGGCCGCATGATTGCGCCGGGTATCCCAGGTGATCCCGTGATTATTCCGGGAGGAGGCGGTATCCCGGTGATCCAGCATCGGATAGAGGGGCATCTGATACACGATCCTGATTTCGCCCCGATCCCGGGCCAGCATGCACAGCGCCGCGGCCAGCCCGCCCCCCGCGCTTTCGCCGCCCACCATGATCAGGCGGTCGGAAAAGCCCAGTTCCGCCGCATGCTCCTTCATATAGCGCAGGGCGGCATAGCAATCATTCAGCGCGGCGGGATAGGGTGCCCTGCCCGCCAGGCGGTATTCCGGGGATACCACCACCGCCCCGTATTTTGCCGCCAGCCATCGCGCCCGGGAAACAAGCACCATGGCCGCCATGCCGGTGGTGTAGCCGCCGCCGTGAATCCAGAGGATGCCCGGGGTTTTCTCCCGGGGCTGCCGGTGGGCCTGGGGGTGGAGAAGCAATAGTTTCATGGGATGATTATCGGAAAGGATGCGGATTCTTTGGACGGTGCAGCTTTTCTTCATAGGCGCTCCTCATTCCTGCCGGACGGCGGGGGAAGCCCCGTGGCTCCTCTGCCGGTTTGTGCTGCCTGCATTGTAGCACGAAAATGCCCGGGACGCAATGGAAGGATCGGGCGTGCAGACCCGGAAAAAAGGGGCGGCGCAAGGGCCAGCCTCCCGCCTTCCGCCGCTTTTTTCACCGCTATATTACGGTTTTTTCTCGAATATTGATTTTTTTCTTCAAAAATATGTAGAAAATGTTTCAATTCACTTGATTTTTGGGTACACTTGCGTGTAAAATAAGGGAAGGCAGAAAGCGGAGGCTTCAGCGCGCTGGAAAAAAATCAGCGCTTTGCCGGATGCCGAAAGGGCCTGCAGGAAAGGGAAGGGGATCATTCGCCCTTTTTTCCCTGCCGGGTGATTGCGGCGCTTTGGGGCGGATGCTTTTTTCTGCGCCTGTGACAAGTAGGAAGGATGAAACAAAGTGGCCAAGCGCATTCTATTGGTTGATGACGAGCCCTTGATTCTCAAGGGCCTGCGATTTACCCTGGAGCAGGAAGGATATGAAATCATCACGGCGGCGGATGGCGAGGAGGCGCTGAAGATTTTCTTCGAGCAGCCGGTGGATCTGGTGCTGCTGGATGTCATGCTGCCCAAGCTGGATGGCATTCAGGTATGCCAGCGCATCCGCGAAAGCAGCAATGTGCCGATTCTGATGCTGACGGCCAAGGGCGAGGATATGGATAAGATTCTGGGCCTGGAATACGGCGCGGATGATTATATGACCAAGCCCTTCAACATTCTGGAGGTCAAGGCCCGGATCAAGACCGTGCTGCGCCGCGCCGCCCAGCCGGCCGCCAATGAGGAAAAAAAGATCATTCGGGTTCACGATATGGAGGTCAATATCGTGAATCGTTCCGTTACCCTGGGGGGCAAGGAGATCCGCCTGACGGCCAAGGAATTTGATCTTCTGCAGCTTTTCATCACCAACCGGGGCAAGGTATTCAGCCGGGAAACCATGCTGGAAACCGTATGGAAATATGATTATATGGGCGATGCACGCACGGTAGACGTGCATATCCGCCGGCTCCGCGAAAAGATTGAGCGCAATACCGCCCAGCCGGAGTTCATCTTCACCAAGTGGGGAGTGGGCTACTATTTCACCGATAAGGATTCATAACCCCTTTGCCAGCATCCGCTGGAAAATATTGCTCGCCTTTCTGCTGATAGTAGGGCTTTCATTCTATGCAATGGCCAGCTCTCTCAGCGGCATGGTGGGCGATTATTTATTCGAGCAGCGCATCCGCTCGGATCGCACCAGCCTGGAAACCCTGGCCGCCCGGGTGGCGCCCCTGCTGGCAGCCAGCGATGCCGAGGCGCTCCATGCCCAGCTTCTCTCTGCCGGAGGGGAAATGGGGGGGCGCATTCTGCTGCTGGATCAGAACGGCAAGGTGCAATTGGACAGCTATGGCGAAATGTACGGCGCGCGGCTTCAGTATTCCGAAATCAGCAATATTCTGGTGCGGGGCCACAGCGCGGATTACGGGGTGCATGAGGTGGATTCCGGGGCGGAACTGGATACCTCTCATCTTCTGTTCATGCGCCGCTCCAATGCCTCCTGGGTGGGCTACTGCACGGCGGGCGTGGTCTATGCCTCGGATATTATCGGCGTGCTGCTGCTGGTTTCTCCGGTGCAGGAGATGATGCAGAATCTCTATCAATTGCAGGATCAGATGATTCTGATCTTTGTGCTGATTGCGGCGGCGGCGCTGCTCTGCTCGCTGGTTTTTTCCCGGGTGATTACCAATCCCATCGCTGGGCTGACCCGGGGCATTCAGCGCATGGCCAAGGGGGATTTTTCCTCCCGGGTGCGGGTGCGCGGCACGGGCGAAATGAAGCAATTGGCCCTGGCCTTCAATTCCATGTCCGAAAAGCTGGAAACCCTGGATCAATCCCGCAATCAATTCGTATCCAATGCCAGCCATGAGCTGAAAACCCCGCTGGCCACCATGAAAATCATGATCGAATCGCTGATTTATCAGCCGGATATGGATAAGGAACTGCGCACCGAATTCATGAGCGATATCAATTCGGAAATTGACCGGCTCAGCGCCATCGTCAGCGATCTGTTGACCCTGGTGCAGATGGATTCCGAAAATGTGAAATTGACCCGGGAGAATCTTTCCATCGCCGCGCTGGTCAAGGAAAACGCCCATCGCCTGCAGCCCATCATCGATCAGAAGGGCCAGCAGATTTCCCTTTCCATCGGCGATTCCTGCGATATTTATGCGGATAAATCCAAATTGAATCAGGTAATCTATAATCTTATGGAGAATGCCGTCAAGTATACCCAGGCGGGCGGGCAGATCAAGGTTTCCCTGCAGCGCCAGGGCAGGGAGGCCCGGCTGACGGTGGTGGATAACGGCCCCGGCATTCCCAAGGAGAATCTGCCCCATATCTTCGATCGCTTTTACCGGGTGGATAAGGCCCGCAGCCGGGAAAAGGGCGGCACGGGCCTGGGCCTTTCCATTGTGCATCAGCTGGTGCTGCTCCACGGCGGCGAAATCCGGGTGGAGAGCGAGGAGGGCAAGGGCGCGGCCTTTATTGTGGAATTGCCCCTGCATCAGGGATAAAAAAGCACCCGGTCGGGGGAATGCTCTCCCGGCGCGATGTCCAGACAAAAAAAGATTCCCACTGTTCGTTTCCGTTCAGCGGGAATTTTTCTGTGTTCAGGGCTGCGCCCCGGGCCGTAAGCCGCGGGAAGCCCGGGCTTACGGCTGGCCCGATACGGGATAGCTGCATTTCATGCCGATCTTGGTTACGGTGCCGTTTTCCAGATAGAAGCTCAGCGTAACCGTTCCCGTATCCGTCCGGTAGTAGACATAATCAATGCGGTCATTGACGCTGTCCAGATGATAGAGCTTGCCAAAGCCCTGGGATTCATCGTAATAGAGGCTGCGGTCGCCGTTCTGATCATAGGTCTGGCCCATATCCCGGTATAACTCGGTAACGGCGCTTTCCTTCATGCCCACCCTGGTTTTCCGGGGGCCGGTCATGGAGGTGCTGGTGGTTTCAATGGCGTAGATCACATAGCCCTTTTCCGTCATTTTGAAGCGCGCCTCGCCCCAGGAATAATTCAGCTTCACGGCGTTGCCGGTTACGGTGGCATCTTCGATTTCCACTTCCTCAATGGGATTGCCGTATTTCCTTACAAAGGCGTCCCGGGTGGTGGTCATGAGGGTGAAATCCGAAAATTCATCGGAGGAATTGAAATAGCGCTTGAAGGGGATATTGATCTGATACTGCCGCTCCATGACGTTGCTGACCTTGCCGTAGCCGTTTACCGCCACGGCCTTGAGTACCACAGCCTTGCCGCCGGGGAGGTAGAAAGGCTCGCCCGTGTAGATGGGGGAATTGGAGGTGGGGGTTTGACTATCGATGGTGTAGTAGATGGTGATATCCTTCTGCTTGGGATCATCCACATTCTTTTCCTCATCCGATTCCACGTATCTGAGCCAGATGCGCTGCCGGCGCTCATATTCCCCGGGCTGCAGGGAGGAAAGGGGCGAATTGGGCACGGGCAGATTGATGGTATACTGCACGCTCAATTCATCGCTGATCAGCTCGCTGGAAACGGCCACGGCCCGCAGGATATGGGTGCCCTCGCTCAAATGAATGGGGCCGGTATAGAGCGCGCCGTCCTCGGGCAGGGTGCCCTCCGTGCCCAGCAGATAATAGATATCGTAATCCTCCTTGGAGGAGAGGGCAACATCCCTTTCCCGCATCAGGCTGCCGGCCTCCAGATCGGTGGTAGGCGTGGCGGGCACCAGATCCTCCCGCTGGCGGCGGAAGGAAACCTCCCCCGTTTTTTCATAGGCCGTTTTCAGGAAGGCGGAAAGCTCCAGCAGCCGCTCCTGATTTTCCATAATGCGCACCACGGCCCAATAGGCCACGGGATTTTCCGGTTCGATTTCGGTATAGAGCCGGGTATAGATTTCCTCGGCGCTGCCGGTGCGGCCCGCCGCCTCATAGGCATCGGCCAATTGCTGCAGCCGATCGTAGATATCCTCCCGCTCCGGCTCCTGTTCATAGGCCTGCTCAAAAACGGCGATGGAGCGATCCACATAGCCCTGATCCAGCAGTTCCTGGCCGTATGTCCAAAGGGCGGTGGCGTTTGCATCCCGGCCCATGCGGGCCAGAATCAATTGCCCGGGCTCGGATACCTTCAGGAAAACGAAGCCGCCGATGAGCAGCGCCGCCAGCACGCAGACAGATATCGCGCCGACCATGGCCCAGTTGATCATCATCCGGTGCATATGCCGCTGCCGTTCCCGATTGCGGTGGCGGATTTCCTGGCCGCTGGTGGGAGGCGGCGGCATGCCGCGGCGGCTGTCCGGCCGGCCTGCCCCCTCGCTGCGGGGGCGGCGCTTGCCGCTGAGAACGGCATCCGGCATGGGAGGCTCATCCTGGGCAGCCATGCTGCCCACATATTCCTGCCGGGGCCGCTCCGCCCGGCCCTGCCGCCGGGCCGATGCGCCCTCGCCGCGCCGGGGCGCGTGAATCTGCGCGCCGCACTGATCGCATACCGTGGCATCATCCCTTAATAAATTGCCGCAATGCTCACAGACCAATTGCATTCACCTCGATCCATTGGAAATCATTTTTTCGTAGGGAGAATTCTTCCTGCCCCCTTTTTGCCGCGCCCTTACTGCATGGAGCGCATGGCCTCATAGGCGGGGTCGCTGGCGTCGAATTCGCGCTCGGGGGCTTCGCCGCCCAGGGCCTCAATGGCGCTGCGCAATTCGATATAATCCAGATAGGGGGTTTCCTCGCTGGCGGCCCGGGCTTTAAGGACGGGCAGCGCCCGCTCATCCCCCAGCTTGCCCAGGCAATCGGCCAGCACAGCCAGATGCTCCCGGCGGCTGTCAAAGAGCTGCAGGGCGATATCAAATACCGCTTCATCCCCGGGATAATCGGAAAGCAGGGTGAGAAGCGCCTCCTGCCCGGCGGGGGAGGCATCCTTCAGGGCCTTTCGCATGGCGGGCACGGCGCGCTCTCCCAGGGAGGCCAGGCTTTCCAGGGCGTTATCCGCCAATTCATCCTCGCCCTCGCCGCGCTGGGCCTGCCAGGCGATGTAATCGGCCATGGCGGCGGCGCTGTCGATTTCCCTCAGCAGGGTGATTACCGCCATTTTCATTTCCAGCGTGGCCCTTTCCTTTTTGAGCAGGGCAAGCAGTGCCTCCTCCGAGGCGGCGCCCAATTCGGAAATGCGGTTCATCAGCATATCCGGCACGGGAATGCGCTGCTTGAAATAATCCTCCATCCAATTGACCAATTGCCGGGGCTGATCAAACTGCCCGAAATATTCCCCGGGCTTTGCCCCGGCCAGCCAATTGACCGGCGTATCCAGAAACTGCTCATATACCTGGGGCATGGCGGCCTCTATGGCATCGTAATTTTTGTATTCCTTGCTGTGTTCCTTCATCCAGACGGCGATATACCGCTCAAATTCCTTATCGAAATTGATGCAGCGCATGGTTTATTCTCCTTCCTTCATCAGCTGCGCAAAGCGCTTTAGCAGCCGCGCAAGCCGTTTTTTCCCGGGGGCGGCGGCCCATAGCCCTTCGGCCTCCTGCTGCCGCCCGCTTTTGAGCATCAGATACAGGGCGATGGCCAGTAGATGGGCTGGATGCTCCCCGGCATCGCAGATTCTTTTTTCGGCGGGGGAAAGCCGCCGCCACAGGGGGGGCAGCAGATCGTAAATCCTCTGCGCCTCCACAGAATCAGCCAGCATAACCACCATTTTGTGCAGCAGCCGGTTCAGGGGCCCGGGCTGCAGGCGGCGGGGCAGGGCGGAAAGGATACGATCCAGCTTGCGAAGATGTGCATCGCCCTCCCCATAGAGCTGAAGATCCTGGGGAAACCGGCGATATCTTTGCGCCGCCGGGCTTTCTGGATCCAATTCCTGCCAGGTTTCAAGGGTTCTCTCTGCCTCCTGGTTAAGCTGCATGTGCCGCAGGGTCAGATATTTGAGCCGCCAGAAATCGCTGGAAACGGGCTTGGCCCGGAGCCGCTCCTCCAGCAGCTGCAGCGCCAGATCCGCATCCCCGGTTTGCCAGGCCGTCCAGCAGAATTGCTCAAGCTGGGTCAGCGTTACGCACAATGAACCCGCTTCGATCAGCTGCTGCCGCGCCGCCTCCCTGTTGCTAAGAACAGCGCAGGCGCGGATCATCGTCAGCCGAAGGAAAAAATCCCGGGGGTTTTTCTTGGCGGCAAAGAGCAGATGGCCCAGGGAGCCTTCAGCGCCAATGGAGCCCATGAGCAGCGCGGTCTCATAGGTTTTTGCCTTTTCCCAGGCCCTTTGGGCCAGTTCCCCGGCCAGCGCCGCATCCCCGCTTTCCCGGGCCCTTTTGCTCCGGCGGGCCAGGCATTCCCCCCGGGCGCAGCGCGGGGCCGTCTCATCGGATTCCCAGGGGTAGTTTTCCAGATAAAGCTGGGCGTTTTCGGCATACGGCCCGTCCGGCTCCAGCCGCAGGCAGGCATCCATGGCCCGCTGGAGCGTATCCTCCTGCCCGAATTCCAGGGCGCAGCGGCCGATGAAATAGCAGGCGCTGCCCGTCAGGCCCCCGGCGGAAACCGCCGCAAGGAGGCAGCGGAGGGCATCGGTATAGCTGCCCATGGCCAGATCAATTTCCGCAAGCTTCTGGGCATGCAGCATATCGCCGCTTTCCTGCCATGCCTTCCGGGTGAGCCGGGCGGCATCGGGCAGCGCCTCGGGGGTACGATACAGCCGGGCCCGGTTGGCCCAATAGGCCGCCGGGCGTTTAAAGGGTACCACGCGCCCGCCCTGGGAATTCATCGGCTGCCCTCTTTCAGCAGCGCCCGCAGATCCTCCTCGGTAAAGCGGTGGGAGGTGCGGCAGAAATGGCAGGTCAGTTCCGCACCGTGATCCTCTTCAATCAGCTGCATCAGATCCTGCCTGCCCATGGCCAGCAGCGCCTTTTCCATCTTTTCCCGGCTGCAGTCGCATTGGTAGGCCAGCGGCTCCCGGGAAAGAATCTGCATATCCATGCCGTCAAACCAGCCCTTGGCCAATTCATCCAGGGGATCGGCGGCTACCTCCCGGCTGATGGAGGTGAAAAAGAGGGAGCGCACCTCCAATTGCTCCAGCATTTCCTCCGTGCAGCCCGGCATGGCCTGCATCAGCGCGCCGCCGGCAGAGAGGCAATAGCCGTCATGCACCAGCGCACCCAGGGCTACCAGAGAGGGCACCTGCTCGCTGGTGGTGAAATACTGGGCAAAATCCTCGCCCAATTCGCCGGAAACCAGCGGGCTCTGGCCGATATAGGGCTCCTTCAGCCCCAGATCCTTGATGACGGTCAGGCGGCCCTCATGGCCCACCAGCCCGCCTACATCCAGATGCCCATCCGCCTTCAGCGGCAGATCAATTTCGGGATGATGCATGGAGGCCTTTACCCTGCCGCCGTGGGCCACCGCGGTGATCTTGCCCCCGGGGCCGTTGCCCGCCACGGTGACGGTGACGGAGGCCTCATCATTTTTCATCATCACGCCCAGCATGGCAGTGGCGGTCATGGTACGGCTCATGGCGGCCAGCGCCGTGGAGGAGGGCTGATGAATTTCTGCCGCCCTGCGGGCCATGGCGGTGGTGCGGCATAAAAGCACCCGGGCCATTCCGCCAAAGAGCGTGATATGCAGCATTTCATCCGGCAGATTCAGCATGGAATAGTTTTCGTTCATTGTTACTCCCTCTTTTCAAAAAGCAGCGGCCCCAGCCCCTTAGTTTTTCAGGCTGTTGAGGGGGGCGGGAATGCGTCCGCCCCGGGCGATGAAATCCTCCGAGGAGAAGGGATGGACGGGAATCACCGGCGCGCGGCCCAGCAGCCCGCCGAATTCCACAAAATCCCCCACCTGCTTGCCGGGGGCGGGAATGATGCGCACGGCGGTGGTTTTGGTATTGATCATGCCGATGGCCGCCTCATCCGCTATGATGGCGGAGATGGTGGCGGCGGAGGTATCCCCGGGGACGGCGATCATATCCAGGCCCACGGAGCAGACGCAGGTCATGGCCTCCAGCTTATCCAGGGTCAGCGCGCCGCAGGCCGCCGCCTCGATCATGCCGATATCCTCACTGACGGGGATGAAGGCGCCGGAAAGGCCGCCCACATGGGAGGAGGCCATAACCCCGCCCTTCTTGACCGCATCATTGAGCAGCGCCAGGGCGGCTGTGGTGCCGTGGGTGCCGCATTTTTCCAGGCCCATTTCCTCCAGAATATGGGCCACGCTGTCGCCGATGGCGGGGGTGGGGGCCAGGGAAAGATCCACGATGCCAAAGGGCACATTCAGGCGGCGGGAGGCCTCCTGGGCCACGAGCTGTCCCACGCGGGTAATGCGGAAGGCCGTTTTCTTGACGGTTTCAGCCACCACATCAAAGGGCGCGCCCTTGACGCTTTCCAGCGCGCGCTTGACCACGCCCGGGCCGCTGACGCCCACGCTGACCGCGCAGTCGCCCTCGCCGGGGCCAAAGAATGCGCCGGCCATGAAGGGGTTATCCTCCACCGCATTGGCAAATACCACCAGCTTTGCGCAGCCAAAGCCATCCCGATCCCTGGTTTTTTCCGCCAGCGCCTTGATGGCCTGACCGCAGAGACGCACGGCATCCATATCGATGCCCGCCTTGGTGGAGGCCACATTGACGGAGGAACACATCACATCCGTTTCGGACAGGGCCTGGGGGATGGATTCAATCAGTCGGCGATCGGCCTCCGTCATGCCCTTCTGCACCAGCGCGCTGTAGCCGCCGATAAAATCCACGCCCGTTTCCTTGGCCGCCCGATCCAGGGCCATGGCTACCGGGATGGGATCGGGCACCGCGCCGGTAATCAGGGAAATGGGGGTGACGGAAATGCGCTTGTTGACGATGGGCACGCCGATTTCGCGCTCGATCTGCTCGCCCACCCGCACCAGATTTTCCGCCTGACGCACGATGCGGCTGTAGACCCGGCTGGCCAGGCGATGGGTATCATCACAGACGCAGTTGAACAGAGAAATGCCCATGGTGATGGTGCGCACATCCAGCTTCTCCTGGTCGATCATGCGCAGGGTTTCCAGAATTTCATTGGTATGAATCATAAGCCCTCCGGAAGACGTAATATATGGCAGAAAAGCAGCGGAAGCGGCCCGCCGCCCGGGCGGAAAGGCGCCCTCCCGATGCGTATGCGTCTGTGTCAGATCTGATGCATGGCCTCAAAGATCTCATTCTTCTGAATGCGGATCTGCACGCCCAGCTCTTCACCCAGGGTATTCAGCTCGCTTTGCAGCACATCAAAGGCGCAGGTGGGCTCGGAAATATCCACCACCATCAGCATGTTGAAAAAGCCATCCAGAATGGTCTGCGAAATATCAAGAATATTGATGCCGCGCTCATACAGCACATGGCTCACCCGGGCGATGATGCCCTTGCGGTCAAACCCCAGAACGGTTACCACAGCCTTGGATACAGTGGTCATGGAAAGAATCCCCCTTTCGGATCGTTACCCCTTATTATATCGCAGGGACGGCTTCATTTCAAGATTTCCCGGCTTTTTCCGGTAAGAAAAGGGGGCAGGGGCGGCGTTTGCCGGGGGAGAAGCGCCTTTCGCCGCCGTTCCCGGGCAGAAAAGCAGCCCTTCGCAGCCTTGTGGAGCGCGAAGGGCCGTTTTGCAAAAACCGGGAAGCGTGTTTTTTGTTATTCGCTGCGCAGGGCCACTACGGGATCCTTCTTGGCCGCCAGGCGGGAGGGAATCAGCCCGGCAATGAAGGTCAGCAGCACGGAGATGGCCACCAGAATGGCGCCGCCCGCCGAGGGCAGAGCAGCCATATTGGGAATGGCGGTCAGCGAATAGATGACGATATTGATCAGGATATTCAGCAGCAGCGTCACCCCGATGCCGATGGCCCCGGCGGTAAAGCCCACGATCATGGTTTCGGCATTGAAAACGCGGGAAATATCCTTTTTCGATGCGCCGATGGCCCGCAGAATGCCGATTTCCTTGGTGCGCTCCAGCACGCTGATATAGGTGATGATGCCAATCATGATGGAGGAAACCACCAGAGAAATGGCAACAAAGGCGATCAGCACATAGGAAATGGCATTGATGATGGTGGTAACCGAGCTCATCATCAGCCCCACATAATCGGTGTAATGGATGGCATGCTCCTCTCCGGCCGCCTCGTTATAGGCGGTGATCAGGGCGGTGATTTCCTCCTTGGCCTCAAAATCCCTGGGATAGATATAGATAGCCGAGGGGCTGTCCGGCACGCTGTAGCCCATCAGGGCCAGATTGGTTTCCAGGGTGGAATCGGAGGTCGCGGGCGCGCGCTGGGCCATCATGGCCTGGATTTGCTCGGGGCTCATCTGGGCCAGGGCGGCCTGCTGCTCGGGTGGCAATTGGCTCAGGTCAAATTCCGCGGGTGCTTCCTCCCCGGCGGCAAAGGCCGCGCCGGTGAATACATCCACATCTGGATGGGCCAATTGCTCCTGCACGATGGGGCTTTCCGCCACCCGCTCAAGCAGATAATCCATCAGCGCTGCGGTGTAGCCCACGGAGCCGGTCATGGAGGTGGCCACGGCATCCTCGGCAGGCCGGAGAATGCCCACCACCCGGATTTCCGGGGCGTTTTCCAGCATGCGCTGCAGGTATTCTTTATCGCCGCGCATATCGGCCCAGCCGTTTTCCTGCTGCTGATAATAATCGGTGTTGATCATCAGATAGAAGCGCAGATCCAGCAGCTCATCATAGGTAAAGGTCATGGAATCGGTTTCGATGGGCTGGCCCATCATCAGCTTTTCCATCTGGCCCTTTAGTTCGCCCTGATCCTTGAGCCCCAGTGTATAGAGGGTATAATCGCTGATTTCATTGTTTTCATTGACGATGATGACCACTTCGTCGTATTTTTCCGGCATCCGCCCGGCCAGGATATCATACTGGGCATTTAACAGCTCCGGATTATCCAGCAGCATTTCAAAGGCGTTCATCATGGCCATGGAATTATTCATCATCAGATTATTGGAGGCGGCCAGGGAGGCGGTATCCAGCATGGCGGTCATGCCGGTGGCCTCCATGGTGGTGGAGGGGTTCACCTGAAGGGGCTCGCCGTTTTCATCCAGGCGGTAAATGGTCAGCGGCGTGGAATATTCATATTGGATATCGCTGATCAGCTCCGACAGGCCATTTTCCGGGTTTTCCAGGAATTTTTTGAAGGCGGTCAGATCGTTTTGGCTGACATCGCTCATCATCGAGGACATGAGCTTCGTCATCACATCCCCGGAATAGACCAGGCCCTCCTCCCGCTGCCTGCTTTCCTCCACGGCCCCCATCATGGCCGAAAGCATGGAGGTCATATCCACCGTCTGCTCCTCAATCATAATGGGATAGGAGGAGAGGGTATCCTCCTCCACCCGGCCGATAAAATCATTCACGCCCGAGGAAAGGGAGAGGATCAGGGCGATGCCGATAATGCCGATGGAGCCGGCAAAGGCGGTCAGCAGGGTGCGGCCCTTTTTGGTCATCAGGTTATTCAGGGAAAGGGAAAGGGCGGTGGCAAAGCTCATGGAGGGCTTCTTCTGCTTTTTCTGCGGCTGGGCCGGGGCGGCCTCCTTTTCCGTGCAGGGGTTGGAATCGCTGATTACCCGCCCATCCAGCAGCCGGATGATGCGATCGGCGTATTGATCTGCCAGCTCGGGATTATGGGTGACCATAATGACCAGCTTATCCTGGGCAATTTCCCGGAGAATTTCCATCACCTGCACGCTGGTTTCGCTGTCCAGGGCGCCGGTGGGCTCATCGGCCAGCAGAATATCCGGATCATTGACCAGCGCCCGGGCAATGGCTACCCGCTGCATCTGGCCGCCGCTCATCTGGTTGGGCTTCTTTTTGATCTGATCCGCCAGGCCCACCCGGGTCAGCGCGTCAATGGCCCGCTTGCGGCGCTCCGCCTTGCTTACCCCCGATAGGGTCAGCGCCAATTCCACATTGGAAAGCACGCTCTGATGGGGAATCAGATTATAACTCTGGAATACAAAGCCGATGGAATGATTGCGGTAGGTATCCCAGTCGTGATCCTTGAATTGCCGGGTGGAGCGGCCGTTAATGATCAGATCGCCGCTGGTATATTGATCCAGACCCCCGATGATATTGAGCAGCGTGGTCTTTCCGCAGCCCGAGGGGCCCAGAATGGCGGCAAATTCATGATCGCGGAATTTCAGATCAACGCCCCGCAGCGCCTCCACCTTCGTGCCCCCGGTCTGATAATCCTTGACGATCTGTTTGAGAACCAGCATGTTCTTTCTCCTTTCTCCCTCTTAACTCCCCTGAATCGCTGAAAGTATAGCAGGAAACTGTAAACAAATTATGAACAAAATCGTTCCTGCATGGGGCAGGACTGCCCCACGCCGCCTCCGCGGCATTTTCTCCATGGGGAGGAAAACCTCTCCCCGGCAGGACGCGCATGCGTGCGGAGGGCGCCCGTGTCCCCGGAGGGATTGCCTACGCCCACACAGCTTGCCCCGCGTCCCGGAAGGATTCTCACGCATTCCGACTGGTCTGGACATGTGATTCGGAGACGGTGCGTGCGCTTTGGAAGACAGCACATGCGCCCGGCAGCCTGTCAGCACGCCCCGGAAGAATTCCCGCGCGTTCCGACTGGTCTGCCCATATGCTTTGGAAAACAGCACATGCGCCCGGCAACCTGCCAGCACGCCCTGGAAGGATTCCTGCGCGTCCCGACTGGTCTGGCGTGTGATTTGGAAGACAGCATGTGCGTCTTGGAAGACAGCCTGTGCCCCCGGCGGAACTGCCTACGCCCCCGCAGTCCGCCAGCACGCCCCGGTAGCTTGTTCATGCGCCCTGGCAATCTGCCCATGCCCCCTGGCAGAACTACCCGCACGCCCCGGAAGAATTCCCGCACGTCCCGACTGGTCTGGCGCGTGATTCGGAAGACAGCCTGTGCCCCCGGCATCCTGCCAGCACGCCCTGGAAGGATTCCTGCGCGTCCCGTCTGGTCTACCCATATGCTTCGGAAAACGGCACATGCGCCTCGAAAGAAAGCACCGCTCCCCGGAGGGCCTGCCTACGCCCACACAGCTTGCCCCGCACGCCCCGGTAGCTTGTTCATGCGCCCTGGCATCCTGTCAGCACGCCCCGGAAGAATTCCCGCACGTCCCGGCAGACCGGGCAGGGCACGTTCCCCCCGTTTTTTCGCCGACCGGGGCGTGCATCCCTTTATTTATATCCAATTTTTCCTTTTTCAACGCGCCATTTCAGCTTTTTTCAAAAAAACGAAAATTTTTTTCAAAAACCCCTTTACAAACCCGAGAACCTGTGGTATTATATATCTCGTTCGCGGGGCATTAGCGCAGCTGGTAGCGCACAACACTGGCAGTGTTGGGGTCAGGAGTTCGAGTCTCCTATGCTCCACCATTCAACATCAAATCCGAACCGGCGTATGTCTTCATTCGTGGCGTGTTCGGATGCGTCTTCCCACGGGATGATGCGGAATGACCGGGTGATTTCACCCGGTCTTTTGTTTTTTGGTGGTTCTTTGTCAAATGTTGGGGTGTAAAGAGAACGACAGCAGAATTCTCTTCCTGAAACGAGAGAAGTTCTGGCAGCCAAAGGAAGCCCTTTTGAGTGTCTTGATGGCGTTGTTGCAGCCCTCTGTGAAGCCGTTGGACAGGCGGATGTCAAAGGCATTGAGGATGTAATTCCGCCAGTTTCGCAGCATCCTTCGGCAGTCCTTAAACTCAGCCAGCTGGAGCCGGTCGCAGGCATCGAGCCAGAAATCGAGTCTGCGGCTGGCTTCATTTCTGTCTGGAGCGGCCATGAAGTGGTAGAAAGCCTCCTTCAATGCATAGCCCTGGGCCAGCTTATCGGAAAAGCGAAGCATGACGTCCAGGGCAATCTTGTCCTCGTCATCCAGCTCATTGCGGTGCTTGAGCAGCAAGCCGCTGACGCATTCGCCAGAATGCGGCTGGTTTCCGCCCCGCAGGCCGGGCACAATTGCACCTTCTGTGCAAGCGCTATCCTGATCCTGATTTCCTGCGTATCCTCCTTGATGCTTTTCAAAACAACATCATCCAGATCCGGCAGCGTTGTGGTATAATCCTTCGCAGACAAGGTATTCCTCCAGGCTGTGGATTGTTGCATTTTCTTTTTTTGCTCTCCTTCCAGTTTATGTTATAGCGCCGAAAAAATAATGACAGGGGCTTGCGTGATTCCCAAATTTGCTTTATAATATAAAACATTCGTGCAGATGCGTTATATTTGCGCGCGCACAAAATGATCAGGATCAAGGGGGAGAGGAAATGAAAAAAATCACGTGGGTGATGCTGCTTGTGCTTTTGTGCATAGGGCTATCAGCCGGCACCGCTTTAGCAGAATGTGGTGCCAGGTACTATTGCAATGAATGCAAGAGTGATAACAATCATTTTTGTGAACAGAACGGAAACCATGAAAAGATTTATACAAAGTATAGCAAAGATTCATCCGGTAAAGGACAGCATCGTGTTAGCATTAAGCATATCGGTACCAACAGCAACAGGCATTATGGCTACGAAACCATATATGAAGACTGCGTCCCTGTAATCGATGAAGGCAAAGCGGCTACCAGCACGACCAGCGGCTTGACGGATGGAACGCATTGCTCGAAATGCAAGCAGACGCTGATTGAACAAAAGACGATCCCGCCGATCAAGCCCACGGCTGTGCCGACTGCTACGCCTACTCCCAAACCGACTGCCGTACCTACGGCTACGCCGACCGTGAAGCCCACGGCCGTACCGACTCCTAAGCCTACGGCTACGCCTACCGTGAAGCCTACGGCTACGCCGACTCCCAAGCCGACTGCTACGCCGACCGTGAAACCCACGGCTGTACCGACTCCCAAGCCCACGGCTACGCCTACCGTGAAGCCTACGGCTGTACCGACTCCTAAGCCCACGGCTACGCCGACTGTGAAACCGACT
>CAZJUJ010000032.1:0-31528 GCA_964549135.1 uncultured Oscillospiraceae bacterium
GGGGGAACCACTTTTGACTCAAAAGTGGTTCCCCCGCAAAAAATCCCCGTCCCTCCGTTCCCCGTTTCTTACTCCCGGGGCTTGCGGCGGGCGGCCATGGCCTCCTTCATGGCGGTTTTACGCGCCAGGATCGCATCGATTTCCTGCTGGATATTCACCGGCGGGTAATGCAGCCCGCATTTCAGGGCCTCCACCATCTGATCGGTGCGATTACGGATTTTATATTCCTTCCCATCCCGGATAAAGAGATTGCCCGTCTGCCCGAAGATCAGCTGCACATGATTTTCGGCGCAGGCATCATAGACCTTTTTCACCCATTCGTAATGCAGTGGGCGGGAACCCAGATAATTTTCGCCCCCGGCCAGCACCGTTTCAATTTTGCCGCTGGCCAGATAGGGGGCGATATCCACCGGGCCGATAAAGGGCTTAAGGCTTACCCAGCGATGCCGGGCGGGCAGCGCCAGCAGATGGGGCAGCCGCTCCTCCAGGCGCTTCTGATTTTCGCAGGAAACGGAAAAGGAGACGTTTTCCCAGCCATCGCCCCAGTCATCGGGCAGACAGGCCTTGATCCGCTCGGCCCGCTTGGTCAGCAGGGAAAAGGTAACGCCCGGGCGGCGGCGGATAAAATCCCAGGCCTCCTGGCGCCATTCATCTGCTTCCTCCAGAAAGAAATCGCTGGCCATGCAGACCCGCACAAAGGAGCCGTTGGGCAGCTTCCAGTTGCCGTCCCGATCCATTTTGATGGGCAGATTGAAATCCGATTTGTTCTTGACCACTTCATTGGTATCCCGGCCATAGCGCTTATCCAGAAAATATGCATAGCAATTCTGGCAGCCCTCCGAGCATTTGTGGCAGCCATGCCAGGGATTCCAGATTTTATCGTTCAGATCCATGCTTCATTCCCCTTCCTGCTCCAGAATGGCGCTTGCAGCCTCTGCAAGACGCACAAGCACATCAAATTCCTCCCGGCCCAGCCCCCGGGACAGCCGCTCCAGATGAATATCCAATTCCGCCTTGGCCTGGGCCGCCAGGGCCACCCCCGCCGCCGTGGGCAGAATATGGCAGACCCGCTTATCCTGGGCGCAGGGGGCCTTGCGGATATAGCCCTTTTTCTCCAGCGCGGTGATATGCGCGGTGATCATGGGCTTGGATACGCCCAGCATTTCGGCCAGCCGCACCGGCGTATGCGGCCCCGGCATGCCGGTAACGATATTCAGCACCCCCATCTCGCTGGGCCGGATGGGCAGCCCCTGCTTCAGCGCCATATACCGCCTGCTGAATACGGACAGCGCGGCATTGGCCCTCAGATACCGATCCATGACACGCCTCCACTCCTAAATAGTTCACCTGGGTGAACTATATTATAATCCGCCGGCATGCGCCTGTCAAGCACCGGGAGAAACATTTTTGGGGATGCAAAAAGCCCCGGCGCGGAAAAACGCCAGGGCCTGATTTTTGCTGTGCGGTAATATTCCTTACACGCAGCCGTGGGCCAGCATGGCCTCGGAAACCTTGAGGAAGCCGGCGATATTGGCGCCCACCACATAATTATCCTCGGCGTTGTATTCGGCGGCGGCCCGATCCACAGCGGCAAAGATATTTTCCATAATGCCCATGAGCCGCTGATCCACCTCTTCAAAGCTCCAGGACAGGCGAAGACTATTCTGGCTCATTTCCAGGGCAGAGGTGGCCACGCCGCCGGCATTGGCGGCCTTGCCGGGGGCAAAGAGAACGCCCGCCTGCTGCAGGGTCTGGGTGGCCTCATAGGTGGTGGGCATATTGGCCCCCTCGGCCACGGCGATGCAGCCATTGGCAATCAGCGCCTTCGCGCCCGTCTCATCCAGTTCATTCTGGGTGGCGCAGGGCAGGGCGATATCGCATTTGACCGTCCAGATGCCCCGGCAGCCCTCGGTATACACGGCCCCCGGCACCCGGGCGGCGTATTCCCGGATGCGGCCCCGCTCGACTTCCTTGATCTGCTTGACCACCGCCAGATCGATGCCGTTTTCATCGGTCACATAGCCGTTGGAATCGCTCATGGCGACCACCTTGCCGCCCATTTCGGTGATTTTCTGGGCCGCATAAATGGCCACATTGCCGCTGCCGGAAACCACCACGCGCCGTCCCGCAGGGGAGAGGCCGTGCTTTTTGAGCATGGCCCGGGTGAAATAGCAAAGGCCGAAGCCGGTGGCCTCCTTGCGGGCCAGAGAGCCGCCATAGGAAAGACCCTTGCCGGTCAGCACGCCCTCGTAAAGGCCGGTGATGCGCTTATACTGGCCGTAAAGATAGCCGATTTCCCGGGCGCCCACGCCGATATCTCCGGCGGGCACATCGGTATCCTTGCCGATGTATTTGAAAAGCTCGGTCATAAAGCTCTGGCAGAAGCGCATGATTTCGTTGTCGCTCTTGCCCTTGGGATCAAAATCGCTGCCGCCCTTGCCGCCGCCGATGGGCAGGCTGGTGAGGCTGTTTTTCAGCACCTGCTCAAAGCCCAGGAATTTGATGACCGAAAGATTCACGCTGGGATGCAGCCGCAGGCCGCCCTTATAGGGGCCGATGGCGTTATTATACTGCACGCGGTAGCCGCGGTTGACCTGCACCCGGCCCTGATCATCCACCCAGGGCACACGGAAAATGATGGCGCGGTCGGGCTCCACAAAGCGCTCCAGCAGGCCCTTTTCTTCATATTCGGGATGCTTGTCAAAAACGGGCGAAAGCGCCTCCAGCACCTCGCGGACGGCCTGCAGAAATTCCTTTTCATGGGCATTGCGCTTTTCAAGATCGGCGTAAACCCGGGCAACATATGCATTCATGATATTTCCTCCTTATCCGAAAACAGGATGAGCTTGCCAGAGAACAAGCTTCATTATACAAAACGCGCCCCTTCTGCGCAAGGGAATGCCTGTTCTTTTGCTGTTTTAAAAGCCGCCGCCTTTTGCGCTTTTTCGCCTTATTTCCGCCCTTCTTTCCGCCGCCGGAGGGGCGGGGAAAGGTTGCGCGATACAGGGAAATATGCTAAAATAATGTGCCGGGGCATGAGCCCCCGGCAAACGCCGGGCTCGCCCTGCGCGCAAAACAAAGGAGGGGCCCATGAACCAGGAAAAAGCGCCCAGCGTTGTCTGTCTGGGCTTTTTTGACGGGGTGCATCGGGGGCATCTGGCGCTGATTGAAGCCGCCCGGAAGGCCGCCGCGGAAAAGGGATTGATCGTCTGCGTTCATACCTTTGATCAGCCCCCGGAGCAGAGAAAAACGGCGCTGACCACCCTGCAGGAAAGGGAAAAGCTGCTCCGGGCCGCCGGGGCACAGGAAATTGCCGTCAGCGTATTTGATGAAAGCATGCGCCGCATGTCCGGGGAGGATTTTTTCCGGCAGGTGATTGTAGAGGGGCTGAACGCCCGGCATATCGTCTGCGGCGGGGATCACCGGTTTGGGTATCAGGGGGCCTGCGGCGTAAGGGAGCTGCAGGAAATGTGCCGGCGCTGTGGCATCGGGCTGACGATTGTGCCCACCGTTACCCTGGAAAACGGCATGCGCATTTCCAGCACCGCCATCCGCGCCGCCCTCAGGGAGGGGAATATTCCCCTGGCGGAGGAGATGCTGGGCCGCAGACTGGATCCCGCTGCCGCTTCAATGGAAGCATAGCCGCCTCTTCTTTCGCATTCATTAGAAGGAGGGGCATGGCGCCCCGCGACTTTATGGAAGGAAGCGATTGCATGACAGCCTGGCTGATTCGGCGCTTTATCAGGAATCCCGAAAACACGGGGGATCAGCAGGTGCGCCAGGCCTATGGCACCCTGGGCTCGGTGACCGGCATGGCCCTGAATGCCTTTCTGTCTCTGCTGAAGATTCTGCTGGGCTTTCTCACCGGCTCTGTGGCCATTACGGCGGATGGCATCAACAATCTTTCGGATGCCGGGGGCAGCCTGATTGCGCTGATTGCCGTGCGCATGGCGCAGAAGCCTTTGGATGAGGATCATCCCTTCGGCCATGGCCGGATTGAATACCTGGGCGCGCTCTGCGTGGGGATTCTCATTGCGGTCTTTGGGGTGGAATTAATGATTTCCAGCGTGGAGAGCATTTTTTCGCCCCAGCCCACCGCTTTTTCCCTGATCACGCTGCTTTTGCTGCTATTGAGCGCGGGCATCAAATTCTGGATGTCCCGCTTCTTTAAGGCGCTGGGCAGCAAAACGGATAACCCAACCCTGCTTGCCACCGGCAAGGATAGCCTGAGCGATGCCGCAGCCACCCTGGCGGTTTTCCTTTCGGCGCTGTTTGCGCTGCTGTTTGACTGGCCCATTGACGGCTATGTGGGCGCGCTGGTATCGCTGCTTGTGCTGAGGGCGGCGCTGGAGGTGCTTAAGGATACGGTGGGCCGGCTGCTGGGCGGCAAGCCCGATCGGGAAACGGGCAATCGGCTGGTGGAAATGCTGCTTAAGTATCCCGGCGTTCTGGGTGTGCATGATCTGGTGCTGCATGATTACGGCCCGGGCCGGGCCATGGCCTCCGTCCATGCGGAGATTGCGGCGGACAGCGATCTGGTGGCCATTCATGAGGTGATCGATAACGCCGAAAGGGAGATTTCCGCCCGGCTGCAGATTCCCGTCTGCATCCATATGGATCCCATCCTGACGGGGGATGAGAAAACCGAAAGGGCCCAGCAGCAGATGGCGGAATATCTTGCCTCCCTGACGCCGCCGCTCCGGCTGCATGATTTCCGGCGGGTGCCCGGGGAAAAGCATATCAATCTGGTTTTTGATGTGCTGCTTCCCCCCGAAATCCGGGATACCCGGGCGCTGCAGGACGGCATTGCCGCCCATGCCCGCACGCTGGATCCCCGGTATCGCTGCGTGATTCAGTTTGATCGGGATTATTTCCATTACGAGCCGAAAAAATAAGGCCGCCTTTTCCCGCTTCCCCTGCCGAAAAAAGCGGAAATGCAAATTTTTCTTGCCTATTCCCCCAAAACGGGGTACAATAATAGAAAGATTCATTGAACGGAGGAGATTGATCGATGTACCGTCCTGTCATTGCTGCCGCCAAGGAAAAGATGCTCAAGACCAAGGAATTCTATCAGAAGGATATGCTCTCCCTGCGCGCCGGCCGCGCCAATCCCCAGATTCTGGATCGCGTTACCGTGGATTATTACGGCACGCCCACCCCGCTGAAGCAGATGGGCAATATCAATAGCCCCGAGCCCCGGCTGCTTACCATCGCGCTGTGGGATCCCAAGGCCATTCCGCTGGTGGAAAAGGCCATCCAGAAGAGCGATCTGGGCATGAACCCCAGCAACGACGGCAAGCTGATCCGTCTGGTGGTGCCGGAGCTGAATGCCGAGCGCCGCAAGGAACTGACCAAGGTGGTGCGCAAGGGCGCGGAGGAAGCCAAGGTGGCCATGCGCAATACCCGCCGGGACGCCATGGAGCAGATTAAGAAGCTGAAGAAGGATTCCCAGATCACCGAGGATGATCAGCGCAAGGCGGAGGATGAGTTGCAGAAGCTCACCGACGGCCAGATCAAGGAAGTGGATAAGATCGCCGCCGATAAGGAAAAGGAGATCATGGAGGTCTGATGCAGAAGATACTGGGCCGTCCTCTGGAGGAGACCCTTGCCTCCCTGCCCCAGGAGCAAACGCCGCCCCGCATCCTCCTTACCGCCGCGCCGAAAAAGGACGGCGCGCGGCAGGAGGGGCGGCTGCGCGTGATTGGCTGCCGGGAAAATGAATGGATCGCGGCCCGATTCCTGGATGGCGCGCTGCGGGAAAAAGAGGATTCATGATCGAAGGTACCCTGCCCCGGCATGTGGCCATCATAATGGATGGCAACGGCCGCTGGGCCAAAAAGCATACATTACAGGTGGCCCTGGGCCATCGCAAAGGCGTAGAGGCGTTGCGGGCCATTATCCGCGAAAGCAGCGATCTGAAAATCGAGGCTTTGTCCATCTACGCCTTTTCTACGGAAAACTGGCGGAGGGAGCAGCAGGAGGTAGACGCGCTGATGGCGCTGCTGCTGGAATATTTCACCTCCGAAATAGACGAACTGGATCAGAAAAACGTCTGCATCCGCATCCTGGGGGATAAGGACGGTCTGCCTGCGCCCCAGCGGGCAGCGCTGTACAGCGCCGAGGAAAGGACGGGAAAAAATACCGGGCTGAAGCTGAATATCGCCATCAATTATGGCGGCCGCGCCGAATTGGCCCGGGCGGCCCGGCTGCTGGCCGAAAGGGCGGCACGGGGGGAAATTGCGCCGGAGGATATTGACGAGGGCATGCTCGCGGGGACCCTGTATACCCATGATCTGCCGGATGTGGATCTGCTGATCCGCACCAGCGGCGAAATGCGGCTGAGCAATTTCCTTCTGTATCAGTGCGCCTATGCGGAATTTGTGTTTCCTGCGGTATTATGGCCCGATTTTGATCTGGCGGCCTATCATGCGGCGCTTTCCGCCTATGCCGGCCGCAGCAGACGATTTGGAGGACGCAACCAATGATGACGCGAATTATTACCGGCGTGTGCCTATCGGCAGTATTGGCCTTTGCCCTGATCATGGGCGGATGGGTTTTTTCGGTGCTGTATATGGCGTCGATCTGCTTTTCCATGTATGAGGTCTTCCGCGCTCTGGGCGAGGCGGGGCATCGGCCCGTGCAATGGCCCAGCTGGCTGTGCCTGGTGCTTTCCATTCCGCTCTACCGAACCATGGGCAGCGTGGCGCTGCTTCTGCCGCTGGTGGCGGGGGCCTGCATGCTGATTTCGGTCATGGTCATGTTCCGCTCCGAGCCCCGGCTGGAGGATATTCTTATGTCCGCCATGCCCTTGGCCTGCGTGCTGCTGCCCGGCATGTGCATGCTGGGGCTGCAGAACGCCGCCACCCGGGCCCAGCAATTGCTGCTGACCATCCTTGCCTTCGGCACGCCCTTGGTGGGCGATACCCTGGCTTATTTTGTGGGCAGCCGCTTTGGCGTGCGCCGTCTCTGCCCTGCCGTAAGCCCCAATAAATCTTTGGAAGGGGCGGGGGCCGGGCTGCTGGGCAGCATCCTCTTTTCGATGCTCATGTGCGGCGTGTTTTCCCTCTTTGCGCCGATGCCGCCCCTCTGGCATTTTATCCTGCTGGGGCTTATCGGCGGGATGGCGGGCCAGACGGGCGATCTGTTTGCATCGCTGATCAAGCGCCACTGCGGCATCAAGGATTTCGGCAGCATTTTCCCCGGTCACGGGGGCATGATGGATCGGCTGGACAGCGTATACTGGGCCACGGTGATCATGTATGTTTATTTGAATCTTTCTCCCTTCCCTGCATAAGGGAGCGGGCAATTTAGGAAAGGCGAAACGCGCATGCGAGGCATTGCAATCCTGGGCAGCACGGGCTCCATCGGGCGGCAGGCCATTGAGGTATTATCCCTGCATCCCGATCGGTTTTTTGTCACGGCCCTGACCGCCCATCATAACGCCGCCCTGCTTTTTGAGCAGGTGCGCGCCCTGCGCCCCTCAATGGCGGCGCTGACCGGGGAGGAAATCCCCGTTCCGGATGATCTCTCCTTCTGTCGGTTTTTCTTTGGCCCGGGCGCGCTGGAAAGGGTGGCCCGGGAATGCGAGGGCCAGGATGTGCTGGCCGCCGTGGTGGGCGTGGCGGGGCTCAAGGCCGTGCTGGCCGCCCGCCAGGCGGGCAAGCGCATCCTGCTGGCCAATAAGGAAACGCTGGTGGCGGGGGGCGAAATGGTCATGCAGGCTTGCCCCGAAGGGGAGGATGGCCCCACCCTTCTGCCCGTGGATAGCGAGCATAGCGCCATTTTTCAATGCCTGCGGGGGGCGGATGGCAATCCTTACGAAAAAATCCTGCTGACGGCCTCGGGCGGCCCCTTCCGCACCTGGGAAAGGGAGCGGATGCACCGCGCCACCGTCCGGGAGGCCCTGGGCCATCCCACCTGGAGCATGGGCGCAAAAATCACGGTGGATTCCGCCTCCATGTTCAATAAGGCCCTGGAAATTATCGAGGCCAAATGGCTCTTTTCCGCCCGGCCGGAGCAGATCCAGGTGCTGATTCATCCCCAGAGCATCGTGCATTCCGCCGTCCAATTCCGGGATGGCGCGGTCATTGCGCAGATGGGCGTGCCCGATATGCGTCTGCCCATTCTTTATGCCATGAGCTATCCTGAGCGGCTGGAAACCGGGGCCCGGGAATTGGATCTGCCCGCCCTGGGCACGCTGACCTTTGAAAGCCCCGACCGGGAGAAATTCCCCTCCATTCAGATGGCCTATGATGCCCTGCATCAGGGCGGCGCGGCGGCCTGTGTGCTGAATGCCGCCAATGAGGAGGCGGCGGGGGCCTTCCTGCGGCAGGAAATCTCCTTTGGCCGGATCTATGAAATCGTGGATGCCGTGCTGCAGAAACATGGGCATCTGCCCGCCCGCAGCCTTACGGATATTGACCGCGCCGATGCGCTGGCCCGGGAGGCCGCCCGGGCGATGCTGAAATAAGGGATTGGCGCGCGCAGAATTGCCGGGGGAATTGCCCTTGCGTCAAAAGCGGTTCTCCCCAGGAAGGAGCAAATCATGACGATTTTTTTTGTTATTGCGGCGATCATCATGCTGGGCGTGATGGTCATGGTGCATGAACTGGGGCATTTTCTGGCGGCCCGGTGGACGAAAATCCCCGTCAAGGAATTTGCCATTGGCTTTGGCCCGCGGCTGCTTTCCTGGAAAAGCAAAAAATATGATACCCAATTTTTCCTGCGGCTGATTCCTGCGGGCGGCTACTGCATGTTTTACGGCGAGGACGATACCGCCGAGGAGGAAAAGAATGATCCCCGGAATCTGAATCTGCATGCGGCCTGGAAGCGGCTGCTTACCATTGCCATGGGCCCGATTATGAATTTTGTGCTGGCCTTTGTGGTGGCGGTGGGGCTGTATATGGGCGTGGGGGAGGATACCCAGGGCTATGTGGGCTATGCCATTGTGCAGAGCGTCAGCGATGCCTCCGCCGCCCAGGAAAGCGGGCTGGCCGCCGGGGATAAGCTGCTTAGCGTCAACGGCGAAAACGCCGGCGGCATGGATGCGGACGGCAGCCTGCGGGTGAGCCGCCTGATTGCCGCCTATCAGGAGGGGGATGCGCCGCTGGAAATTGAAATCCAGCGGGGAGAGGAAATCATCATTTCCCGGCTGATTCCCCGCTACAGCGAGGCCGACGGCCGGTATATGATCGGCGTGACGCTGAATTATGAATACACCCCCGTCTACACCCCCATTTCCATTTTCCGGGCGGTGGAATTGGGTGGGGATTACTGCCTGCGCGCCTCCACGGCGCTGCTGGATGGGCTGAAAACCATGATCACCACCGGCGAGGGCTTTGAGCAATCCTCCGGCCCGGTGGGCATCATCCAATTGATTGCCGAGGAAACCCAGGCAAACGGCTGGCTGGTGTATCTGCAATTGCTGGTCATGATCTCCATCAATCTGGGGCTTTTCAATCTGCTGCCCATCCCCGGGCTGGATGGCAGCCGCATGATTTTCCTGCTGATTGAAATGATTTTCCGCAAGCCCGTGCCCCGGCGGCTGGAGGCCTATGTGCATATGGCCGGGTATCTGCTGCTCATCGGGCTGATGCTGGTGATGACGTATAAGGATATTCTCAGGATTTTCCAATAACCCGGATACAAAGGAGCAAGCGCCATGAAACGACAGGTATGGGCGGGCGGCGTCGGCATCGGCGGGGACAGCCCGATCACCATTCAATCCATGACCAATACGGATACCCGGGATGTCCCGGCGACCCTGGCCCAGATCCGCCAATTGGCCATGGCGGGCTGCGATCTGGTGCGCGTTTCGGTCTATGACCGGGCATGCGCCGGGGCGGTGCGCGCGCTGGTGGATCAGAGCCCGGTGCCGCTGGTGGCCGATATCCATTTTGATCATACCCTGGCCATTGCCGCTATGGAAAACGGCATCCAGAAGCTGCGCATCAATCCCGGCAATATCGGCAGCGCCGAAAAGGTAAAGCGGGTGGTGGATTGCGCCAAGGCCCATCATGTGCCCATCCGCATCGGCGTAAATGCCGGCTCGCTGGAAAAGGATATTCTGGATAGGGAGGGCGGCGCCACCGCCCGGGGCATGGTGGAAAGCGCCCTGCGGCATATCCGGCTGCTGGAAAGGGAGGGCTTTTATGATATTGTGCTTTCTCTGAAGGCCAGCAGCGTGCCGCTGACGGTAGAGGCCTACCGGATGATGCATAAAACCTGTGATTATCCCCTGCATCTGGGGGTTACGGAGGCCGGACTGCCCGGGCAGGGCACGGTTAAATCCGCCATTGGCATTGGCGCGCTGCTGCTGGATCATATCGGGGATACCATCCGCGTTTCCCTGACCGGCGATCCGGTGGATGAGCCCGGGGCCGCCCTTTCGATTCTGCGGGCGCTGGGGCTGCGCAGCGGCATTCGCTTCGTTTCCTGCCCCACCTGCGGGCGCACCCAGATCGATGTGGCCGGGATTGCCCGCCGCCTGACGGAGGAATTTTCCCATGTGGAGCAGCCGATCACCGTGGCGGTTATGGGCTGCGTGGTCAATGGCCCCGGGGAGGCCCGGGATGCCGATATCGCCCTTTGCGGCGGCAAGGATTGCGGCGCGCTGTATATCGGCGGAAAGCCGGTGCGCAAGCTGACCGGGGATCTGTGCGAGGGCATGGTGCAGGCCGTGCGGGAGTATTTGCATGACCTATGATGAATTGCTGCGCGCCATTTATCATGCCCTGCCGGAAAGCCAGGGCAAGATCGCCATTGAGCGGGTGCGCTATGTAAAAAGCGAAAACAGGGCCTATTTTTCCTTTCTCTCTGATGTATTGATTGGAGAGAAGGGCTTTTTCGTGATGAAAAAGGCCATTCAGCAGGCCTTCCCCGGGCTGCAGTTTTCCCTGCGGGTGGCCAGCCCCTCTCTGGCCCGGGAATTTCTCCAGAACCCGGATCAGTATGCCGCGCCGCTGAATCACTATCTGCTGCGGCATTATCCCGCGGCGGCCTCCTGGGAGAGCGATATGCGCTGGGCCCCGGGCAATGGCCGGGTGACGCTGGAGCTTCCGGATGAATTTTCCCTGCATTATCTGGAAAAGCAGAATATTCGCGCTCAGCTTTCCACCGTGATTCATGATGTATTCCGGCTGGATACGGATGTGGCCCTGAAGGTATGCGGGGATGAGGAAAAGCGCCTGCATGAACTCAAGAAGGAGCGGGAGAATCAGGATCGGGTGGCGGCGGAGCGGGCCGCCCGCTATGAGGAAATCGCCCGGGCCCAGGAAAAGAAGGAGGAAAAGCCCAAGGAGGAGGATATGCGCATCCGGGGCCGGGCCATCGGCGATCCGCCGGTTGCCATTAAGGAGCTGACGGATGACAGCGGCCTGGTGGTCATCCAGGGCAAGGTGCTTTCCGCCGAGGATAAGGAAATCGCCGGGGGCGAAATGGTGCTGCTCTCCTTCCTGGTGACCGATTATACCAGCACCATCCGCTGCAAGGTCTTCCTGCGCTATCGTCCCCGCCGCCGTCAGGATTCCGAGGAGGCCCCCGCCCCCATCAGCGATGCCGAGCGGGAGGCGGTGCAGAAGGTGGTAAAGGCCATTCAGCCCGGCATGGGCATTCTGGTGCGGGGCGATACCCAGTATGATAATTATTCCCATGAAACGGTGGTAATGGCCCGGGATATGACCAGGGTCAATCTGCCCAAGCGCATGGATAACGCCCCGGAAAAGCGGATTGAATTGCATCTGCATACCAATATGAGCAATATGGATGCGGTTTCCTCCGCCTCCGATCTGATTGCCCGGGCCGCCGAATGGGGGCATGAGGCCATTGCGGTGACTGATCACGGGGTGGCCCAGGCCTTCCCCGAGGCCTTTGGCGCGGCCAAGAAGCATAATATCAAGCTGATCCCCGGGGTGGAGGGCTATCTCACCGATGACGACGGGGTGGTGCAGGGCGAAAACGATCTGCCCATGGAAACCCCCATCATCGTGCTGGATTTTGAAACCACCGGGCTCAACACCGCCAGGGACAGGATCATCGAAATCGGCGCGGTGAAATTGGCCCACGGTCAGGTGGTGGATAGCTACGGCGTGCTGGTAAACCCGGGCATGCTCTTGCCCCAGAAGATCGTGGAAATCACCCATATTACCGATCAGATGCTGCGGGATGCGCCCTCTGCCGACCAGGTGCTGCCAAAGCTGCTGGAATTTATGGATGGCTGCCCCATCGCCGCCCATAACGCCAAATTTGACTGCGCCGTGCTGGAAAGCGAACTAAAGCGCCTGGGGCTTTCCTATGATGCGCCCCGGCTGGATACGCTGACCCTCTCCCGGAAACTGTATCCCGAGCTGAAATCCCATAAGCTGGGCTCGGTCTGCAAGCGGCTGGGGGTATCGCTGAAGGATGCCCACCGGGCGGTCAATGATGCCGCCGCCACCGCCCAATGCCTGGCCCGGATGATGGATGACGCCCGGAAGAAGGGCGCAAAAACGCTGAAGGATCTCAACGATATTTCCTCCGGCTATACCCTGGGCAATTCCTGGCATGTGGTGCTTCTGGCCGCCAGCCAGGATGGCATGACCAATCTGAATCATCTGATTTCGGAGGGCCATCTCAAATATTTCCGCCGGAAGCCCCATATTCCCCGGGCCATTCTGCAGAAATACCGGAAGGATCTGATCGTGGGCTCGGCCTGCGAATCGGGGGAATTATTCTCCGCCATGGTGGAGGGCGCCAGCGATGAAAAGCTGGGCAAGATCGCCCGCTTCTATGATTATCTGGAGATTCAGCCCATCGGCAATAACGCCTTCCTTGTGCGGGAGGGCCGGGCGGCGGATGAGGAGGCCCTGCGGGAATTCAATCGCCGCATTGTGCGGCTGGGAGAAAAGCTGGGCATTCCGGTGGTGGCCACCGGGGATGTGCATTTTCTCGATCCCCAGGATGCCCAGTTCCGCGCCATTCTGCAGGCCGGGCAGGGCTTTTCCGATGCCGATCATCAGCCGCCCCTCTATTTCAAGACCACCGAGGAAATGCTGGAGGAATTCTCCTATCTGGGCAAGGAAAAGGCTTATGAGGTGGTGATTACCAATCCCAAAAAGATCGCGGCAAAGATCGGCAAGGTGGGCCTCTTTCCGCCCCATCCCGAAGGGAAAACCACCTTCTCTCCCTTCTGGCCCACGGCGGAGCAGGATATCAAGGATCTTACCTATGGCACGGCCCATCGCTATTATGGGGATGAACTGCCTGACATTGTGCAGAAGCGCATCGATAAGGAACTGAACGCCATTGTGGGCTACGGCTATTGCACCCTGTATTCCATCGCCCAGAAGCTGGTGGCCAAATCCCTGGGGGATGGCTATGTGGTGGGCAGCCGCGGCTCGGTGGGCTCCTCCTTTGTGGCCTTTCTGACCGGCATTACGGAAATCAATTCCCTGCCCGTGCATTATCGCTGCGAGTATTGCCGCAAGGCGGATTTTGATATTCCGCCCCAGTACACCATCGGCGTTGACCTGCCGGATAAACTGTGCCCCACCTGCGGGCATCCCCTGATCAAGGATGGCTTTGATATTCCCTTTGAGGCCTTCCTGGGCTTCAAGGGCGATAAGGTGCCCGATATCGATCTGAATTTCTCCGGCGAATATCAGCCCGTCGCCCATAATTACGTCAAGGAATTATTCGGCGTGGATAATGTTTTCCGCGCCGGCACCATCGGCACCCTGGCGGAAAAAACCGCCTATGGCTATGTGCTGAAATATCTGGAAGAAAGAAATATGACCGTGCCAGAGGCCGAAAAGGAGCGGCTGGCCGTGGGCTGCGTGGGCGTTAAGCGCACCACGGGCCAGCACCCCGCCGGGATGGTGGTGCTGCCCATGGAATACGATATCTGCCAGTTTACGGCGGTGCAGCATCCGGCGGATGATATGGAATCCACCACCATCACCACCCACTATGATTTCGGCTCCATGCATGATATTCTGGTCAAGCTGGATATTCTGGGCCATGATGACCCCACCATGCTGCATATGCTGGAGGAATTGACCGGGGTGAATTTCAAGAGCATTCCCCTGGGCGATAAGGGGGTCATGAGCCTCTTTTCCTCCACCGAGGCCCTGGGCGTTACCCCGGAGGAAATCGGCAGCAATACCGGCACCTTCGGCGTGCCCGAATTCGGCACGGCCTTTGTCCGCCAGATGCTGGAGGATACCAAGCCCACCACCATGCAGGAATTGATCCGCATTTCCGGCCTTTCCCACGGCACCGATGTATGGCTGGGCAACGCCAAGGATCTGATCGATAACGGCGTGGTGCCCCTTTCCCAGTGCCTGTGTACCCGCGAGGACATCATGAATCAGCTGATGCAGATGGGCGTGCCGGCAAAAATGGCCTTTGATACCATGGAATTCGTGCGCAAGGGCAAGGGCCTCAAGCCCGAAATGGCCGATGCCATGCATGAGCATAACGTGCCCGCCTGGTTTGAGGAAAGCTGCCGGAAGATCAAATACATGTTCCCCAAGGGGCATGCCGCGGCCTATGTGACCATGGCGCTGCGGGTGGCCTGGTATAAGGTATACCGGCCCCAGGCCTATTACGCCGCCTATTTTACCATCCGCGGCGATGGCTTTGACGCCTGCACCATGATCCTGCCCATCGATCAATTGCGCCAGAAGCTCAAGGAAATGTACGCCCTGGATCAGGAAAAGAAAACCACCCAGAAGGATAAGGATGCCATCACCGCCATGGAGCTGGTGCTGGAAATGATGGCCCGGGGCTTTTATTTCCTGCCCGCCGATCTGTATAAGAGCGATGTATCCCGCTTTATTCCCGAGGGGGAAAAGGGGCTGCGGGTGCCCTTTACCGCCCTGGGCGGCCTGGGCGAAGCGGCGGCACAGGGCATTGTGGAGGCCCGCTCCATCCCCTTCATTTCCGTAGAGGATCTGAAAAACCGGGGCAAGGTTTCCAGCGCCGTGGTGGATCTGCTTCGGGAGCATGGCTGCCTGAAGGATCTGGCAGAAACCAACCAGGTGACGCTATTTAATTTCTGATGGGGGCGGGAAAGCGAATGTAAAAATTTGCCCCGAGGATTTGCCAATCATGGAAATCGTGCTATAATAAAGGAAGGTTCGCCCTGCGGCCTTATTTCTGGCCGCAAGATCAAGGAAACAGACGGGAGGCCCACCGTGAAAGCGAAGCTGATGATGATTCTTGCCCTGATGATGGCCCTGCTTGCCATTCTGCCTGCCTCTTCCGCCCTGGCGCAGGAAAAGGTGCTTTATAACGGCATTATTACCCGCCGCTATGAAAACAGCACCACCAGCGTCTACCGGGAAATGGATAAGGAGAGCAAGGTACTCAAATACATGACCCCGGGCAGCAAGATTGAAATCGTTGCCATTTATCCCGATTGGGTCGAGGTGATTTACGGCAGCGGCACGGGCTTTATCCTGCGCAATCGCATCGATGTAACCGAAACGGTGAATCCCGCCGTCAATCCGCCCTATCCGGTGATGGAGCAGGGCTATTATGCCTGCATCGATCATACCGTGGAGGTCAAGAGCGGCAAAAGTGCCGACAGCGAAACCCTGCAGGTGCTTACCGCCGGGGCCCGGGTTGCCCTGGAGGGGGTAGAGGATGGCTGGGCCCGGCTGATTCACAAGCGCCAGTACGGCTATATCGATACCCGGGAGCTGAGCGAGATTTATCCCGTGGCCAGCCATATCGAATCGGCTGATTCCTCTGCGCCCATTTCCGTTTTCCATTCCTTCTTTAAGGATGATCCGCCCCGGAATAATAATCTGGCGGTGGCCTGCTCCTTTATCAGCAAGGTGATGCAGCCCGGGGAGACCATGAATTTCAATGATACCGTCGGCCCCTTCAGCGCCGATAACGGCTATCAGCTGGCAGGCGTGCTGGTGGATGGAGAATTAAAAAAGAATTACGGCGGCGGCTCCTGCCAGGTATCCTCCACTTTGTGGGATACCCTGATGCAGCTGCCGGGCATTACGGTGCTGCTGCGCAAGCCCCATGGCGATAACGCCGCCAGCTATCTTCCCCATGGCATGGATGCCTCCTCCGGCACCGACAGCCTGAATTTCATTTTCCGCAATGATTATGATTTCCCCATCCGCATTGATGCCTCCACCCATGATTTCTGTCTCTTCATCGCCATCTATAAGGAGGCGCAGTAATCCCATGAAACGCCTGCTTGCCCTATTGCTCGCGCTGCTTTTCCTGCCCCTTTCCGGGGCTTTTTGCTTTGCGGAGGAGGAAGCGGCGCTGCCGCATCTCTATACCGGCCGGATGCGTCTCTCCGCCCGGGTGTATGAATCCTGGGCTGTGGATGAGGGCGTGAATCATTTTGCCTCGCTGCCTGCCGGGGTGTGGGTCAAGATTCACGCGGTGTATCCCACCTATGTGCTGGTCACCTATGAAAGCGGCGGGATTACCGGCTATGTCAACCGCCTCTGCATCGAAAACCCCCGGATCATTGATTCCCAGTCAACGCCGCCCTATGGCGTGGATTTCAATAATTACATCGCATCGATTGGCGCCGATGCCGCCCCTGTTACCACCGAGCCGGGCGGCGGCGATACCCTGATCACCCTGTATCAGGGCGCAAAAATCTCTTTCATTGGCTTTGAGGCGGGCTATGCCAAGCTGATCTATCATCGGCAGTATGGCTATATCGATTCCAATCTGCTGACCGGGCTTCGGCGGGTCTATTTCGATACCGAAAGCGCCGGAACCGATGCACCCATTGCCGCCTATACCTCCTTTTACAAAATCACCACCGATGAATCCAACCTGAACCGGATGCATAATATCGCCGTGGCCTGCCGCAAGCTCAGCGAATTGCCGCTGCCCGCAGGCGCAAACCTGAATTTCAACCGGGATATCGGCCCCTACAAGGAATCCGAGGGCTACAGAAAGGCCGGCGCGCTATCGGATGGCGCCCTGGGCCAGGCCGTGGGCGGCGGAACATGCCAGGTGTCCTCTACGCTCTATAATGTGGTGCTGCAATTGCCCGGGCTGACCGTGCTGCAGCGCCGGGCGCACGGCGATAATGGCGCGTCCTATCTCCCGATCTGGGTGGATGCCGCCGTGGGTAATTCTACGCTCAATTTCCGCTTCCGGAATGATTATCCCTTCCCGATCCGCATCGATGCCTCCTCTCAGGACGGCGCCCTGACCATCGCTATCTACCGCGCCGGGGAATAAGCCCGGGGGGAAAAAACGAGGAGAATATTGCGGGAGGATGCTTTTGCGTCAAAAGCACCCTCCCGCACCCTCCCGAAAACCGGCTCTGGATGGAACATGGATGGGTAAAACCAAGTTGAATGCCAGATCAGCAAAAAAGAAAAGCAACACAGAAAACAACAGCAATGCTTTCACGTTTGGTGAGGACATTGCTGTTTTGTGTTTCATTGCTTGTTCCCTGTTGTTTCACCGGCATTCAACCCGGTTCGAATAATCGGTACTGCCTTCACGTTTTGTGAGTGAATTGCTGCTCTATTCCTTACTACTTGCTCTTTTTTGCTTCACTGGCATTCAACATGGTTCTATCCCTCCATGAAACATTCAGAGCCGGTTTTCGGGAGGATGCTTCTTTGAGAGTCAAAGCCTTTCTCTCTTTTGCTGATCTGGCATTCAATTTGGCAAGATCCCCCCATGAAACATCCAGAGGTGGTTTTCGGGAGGGTGCGGGAGGGTGCTTTTGACGCAAAAGCATCCTCCCGCAAATATTTTCCCTCGTTCCTTCCCCGTTCCTGCTTCACGGCTGGATTTGCACGGGGGTGGCGAGGGGGACGAGGGCGTAGAGGCGGGCGGCGTCTGCATCAGAAAGGGCGATGCAGCCTGCCGTCCAATCCGCATTGGCGCCGCCGCCATGGATATAGATTTCCCCGCCCAGCGGCGTACCCCAGGGCGGGCGCTGGCCGCTGGCCTGTCGGCTGCGGATGCAATGGATCAGCTGCGCGTCCGCGTGCATTCGCAGCGCATCGTTTTCGTTCGGATAGCTGATGCCCAGGGCGGGGCCAAATTTTCCGATTTTTTTGAGGCAGACAAAATACGCGCCCTCCGGGGTTTTCCCGTCGCCCTCCCGTTCCTTAGGCCCCAGGGGCGCAGGGCCCAGCGCGATGGCACAGGAAAGGAGCGTCTGCCCATCCCCGGAAAGCAGCGTCAGCCGCCGCGCTCCCTTTTCGATCAGGATGCGCATGGCTCAGAACAGATGGATCAGGCCCAGGGGCAGCAGAATGGCCGGCAGCATATCGCCCACGGGGATGTGCTCCCTGCGGATCATATTCAGGCCGATGCCCATGATCAGCACGCCGCCCACGGCGCTCATTTCCGCAATTGCGCGATCCGTCAGCAGCGGGGCCACGAACTGGGCCAGCAGGGCAATGCTGCCCTGATAGAGCAGCACCGCCGCGGCGGAAAGCATCACGCCCGGGCCCATGGCGCTGGCCAGGATGATGCTGTTCACCCCATCCAGCACCGATTTGGCAATCAGCGTGGTATGATCGCCCCGGAGCCCGGAATCCAGGCTGCCCACAATGGCCATCGCGCCCACGCAGTACATCAGCGTTGCGGTGACAAAGCCCTTGCCGAACTGATCATCGCTGCCCTGGGCAAAGCGCTTCTGCAGCTGCTGGCCCAATTGATCCAGCCGCTTTTCGATCTGCAGCGCTACGCCGATGCAGCCGCCGATCACAACGGAAAGAATCAGCAGCATGACCTGCCCCGTGCCCAGCGCGCCCTGAACGCCAATCAGCAGCACGCAGAGCCCCATGCCCGAAACCAGAGTATTTTTCAGCTGCTGGGGGATGCCCTTCCTTAAAAGCAGCCCCAGGAGCGAGCCGGCGATGATCGCCGCCGCATTGATCAGCGTTCCAATCATGGATGTATCCTCCTTGCGTCTGAATCAAGAAACGCCTGCCGGGAAAGCAGGCGCATCCTGCCCAAACGGCAGTATAGCATAATGCAGGAAAAATAGGGAGCGGGCCGCTGTATCTTTTTCGTCCTTCTTCCGGGACGGAATGACCGCGGCTCAGCCCCTGCCGCCCCGGAGAAAGATCCCCAGTTCCCGGGCGGCCTGGAGCGCGGGCAGATCCTGACGGGCAGAGAGGGAATCGGTGCGCAGGGAGGTGACCTCCTCGGCGATTTCCTGCGCGCCCATGGCCCGAAGCAGGATTTTTGCCGTCCTTACGGCATTGGAGGGGCCGCCCATGCCGCCACCCGTCAGGAGAATGCCGCCCCGCTTTTCCTTCTCATTCAGGCGAATGCCCTGAAACCGATGGGCGCAGTAGAACAATTGCATCCGGCTGAGGATGGCCAGCAGCGGCCCGGTCAGCTCGGAATAATACAGGGGCGAGGCAATGACGATGGCATCGCTTTCCTGAATCAGGCGATAGACGCGGCTCATGCCATCCTGCATGGCGCAGGCGGGATGCTGCCAGCAGAAGCGGCAATCCATGCAGGGGGAAATGTTCCGCTCGTCATAGGCCCGGATGATCTGGTATTCGCCGCTCAGTTCCTCCGTCAGCGCCTCAATCAGGGCGGCGGTATCCCCCTTGGGATGGGGCGATCCATCAAAAATCAGCGTTTTCATCTGCTGGCCCTCGTTCCTTTTTCTTTTGCTGAATGCCCTCCCATTCCTGGCGGGTGAGGACGTAGGTATATTCATCGCCCTTCTTTTCGCCCGCCGTCTTGGCGGGACGGCATTCCCTTTCCGTGGCTTCCAGATGCATGCCCAGCCGCTCCATCACCCGATAGGAGGGCTGATTGCGGGCATCGCAATGGGCGATGACCCGGCGCACCTGCATGCTTTCAAAGGCATAGCGGATCAGCTCCCGCCCCATTTCGGTCACATAGCCCCTGCCCCGGTTTTCCGGGGTGAGAATCCAGCCGATTTCGGCCGCGTCATCCCCCCAGTATTCCACGCTGCCATCGCCCAGGGCTGCCCCCGTTTCCTTCAGCAGGATGCAGTATTCCCGGGTGCGGATGGGGCGCTTATCCCAGGCCGCCAGCGCATAGGAAAGAAAGCGCTGGGCATCCGCCTCCGGGGTCATGCCGGGATGCCCCCAATGATAGAGATATTTTACCGTATCGGGATCGGAGGAAATGCGCAGGATCAGGGGATAATCCGTTTGCCGGAAGGGCCGCAGCAGCAGCCGCTCGGTTTCCAGCGCCTCCGCTGCCTCCCCGGGCGAGAGAAACGGGGCGATTTTTTCATGATGCTTCAGGAAATCATGCATACCAATCCTCCTGAGGGCTGATAAAAAAAGGGCCGCTTGCTATCATAGCGAGCAGCCCTTTCTATACCGATGCTTACTGGGCGGCAGTTTCGGCGGCGACGGGATGGACGCTCACCTGCTTGTCAAACTTGCCCTTGCGTTCGAAACGCATGATGCCATCCACCTTGGCGAACAGGGTATCATCCTTGCCGATGCCCACGTTCATACCGGGATGAATTTTGGTGCCCCGCTGACGAACCAGGATATTGCCAGCCAGCACGAACTGACCATCCGCCCGCTTCGGGCCCAGGCGCTTGCTTTCGCTGTCGCGACCATTCCGGGTGGAGCCCATACCTTTTTTATGGGCGAAAAGCTGAAGATTAAGCTTCAACATTGCTTGCTTCCTCCAATTATCATTTTTCTGTGAGCTGAAGATAGCGCGGATACTCATCCGCAATGTCACGCAGGCCCTGGCGCAGAACGCCGAAAATCACCTGGGCATCATGCCCCGCATTTTCGGGAAGGCTGGCCCGCATCAGGCCCTCCTTCATTTCTGCCTCCGGCTTGATCCCCGCCACGCTTTCCAGCGCATTGACGCAGGTGATGGCGAGGGTGGATACCGCCGCGCAGACAATATCGCTGCCTGCCTCGGCATATCCCGCATGGCCCTTGCATTCAAAGCCGATGTAGGCATCGGCCTTTTTCAGCAGCGTGACCCGAATCATGCCATCAGGCGTTCACGCCGGTGATTTCCACCTGGGTGAAGGGCTGACGATGGCCAGCCTTGCGGCGATAGTTCTTCTTGCTCTTATACTTGAAGACAACGATCTTTTCGCCCTTGCCATGGCGAACGACCTTACCGGTCACGGTGGCGCCTTCGATGTAGGGGGAACCCACCTCGATGGTTTCGCCGGAGAGCATCATCACGGGGAAGGAGACGACGTCGCCAACTTCGTTTTCAAGCTTTTCGATGTAGATAGTGTCCCCCTCGGACACACGGTACTGTTTGCCGCCGGTCGCAATAATCGCGTACATTTGGGCAGCACCTCCTTATTTTACTCGCCGGAATTTCCCTGGAGGGGAAGGATGGCATCTTTCAGCCACGGGGCAGCATGGGCATGCGTTTAGAGCCCCTTCCGTGCGGCTTACCCGGAAATTTTATCATATTCCGCCCTGCCTGTCAAGGCTTTTTTCGTCATGCGCGTCCGCAAAAGGCGCAGAATTGCGGGAAAAACGGGCGGAGGAAAGCAAAGGGACGGGGCCGCCCCTGCCCCTCCGGGCATGCTCCCCGTCCGATACTTTCATCCTATTCCGCCTGTTCAAACAGCTGTATCAGGCGCTGCCCCAGGATGATGGATTGCTCCACCGCAAGATGCTTCAGATCCTTTGGCAGATACCGCCCGAATTCCTGAATTTCGTAGGTCAGTTCGCCCTGATAATCAATATCCCTGAGCCCGGCCATGGCCTCCTTCCAATCGATGGTGCCATAAAAGGGCATCAGATGCTCATCGGCGGTGCCGTGGTTATCCGCCACATGCACGGCCTTGAGCCTTTTGCCCAGCAGATTCAGATTCTGCCGGTGGAAGCCGCCGGTGAGATGGGCATGGCCGAAATCATAACAGACGCCCACATGCCTTTCATCCTGAAAGGCATCGCATAATTCGGCCAGTTCCTGCACCGAGGCGCAGTAGATGCGCCGGGCGGGCATGCCGGGCCGATACTCAAAATCGTTTTCCAGGGCAAGGCCCACCCCGCATTCCCGGGCGGTTTTCAGATGCTTTTCGAAATAGGCCAGATTCTTGTCCCGGGATACACGCATATCCTGCCCGGCGGGATAGAAGGTGGCCGGATGGGTCACCGCCCAGCGCACGCCCAGCATGGCGGAGGCCAGAATGCACCGGCGGATTAATTCCTCCATCAGGGGGGCCTGCTCCTCTGCCCGGGGGCCGAACACATCATAATAGGGCAGATGGGATTGGGTAAAGCGGATGCCCCGCTCCGCCGCATAGGCCCCGATATGGCGGATATAGCCCTCCCATTCCGGGGTGCGCAGGGGGGAGGAGGGATTCATGGCCATGCAGAGGTTGATATCCAGAATGCGGTATCCTGCCCGGGCGCAGGTATCAATGCAGAATTCCACGGGCAGCCGCTCCCTGCCCCGCTGGAAGGAACAGATATTGGTGGATGTGGATAATTGCATGGAAATGCCTCCCTTCCCGGCGCGCAGCTTATGGATTGGCCTGATTGTATTGATAGAGCAGCCCGCTTAGCTCCTCCGCCATCATCTGGGCGGCGGCAGATGCATCATCGCCGTAGGTGAGCATATCGGAAACGCAGTTTTCAATGGCGTAATAAAAATCGGTGGAGGGCCCCACGGTGACCGAGCGCATGCCATCGGGGGTGACGGCCAATTGCTCCAGCCCCACCCGGTACTGGGGATATTCCTGCAGAAGCGCCTGATAGCCCTCCTCCTCTTTGGCCATTTCATTGGCGGGGATATAGCCCGTGCCCACGGCAAAATCCGCCTGGACGGGGGCACTGGTCAGATACAGAAGCAATTCCCGGGCGGCGGCCTTGCGGGCGTCATCGCCCTTATCAAACATGACCAGGCAGCTTCCCGAAACGGTGGCGCCAAAGGAGGCCTGGGCATTCACCCGGGGATAGAAGGAAACGCCCATTTCAAAGCTGCCGCCGATTTTATTGAGCAGCGCGGTCACGTTGGAGGAGGAGGAGGTATACAGTGCCAATTGCCCGGCCACAAAGGCATCAGAGGAGGCGGCGGTGTTTTTCAGCGCCCCGGCGTCATACATCTGCTTCCATTCGGACAGGAAAAGGGAAAGCGCGCCGTTTTCCATACAGTCAAGGGCGGTGGCTGCCGCCTCGGAGCCATTTTTGTGATTGACCAGATAGCTGTCCAATTGCCCCAGCCAGTTGGCCAGGGTGGGGGTATTGGGAATGGCGGCGTAGGTTATAAGCTCGCTCCCCGCAGCCGTTTTTTCGGGCAGGGCAGCGGCCAGGGAAATAATATCCTGAAAGGTTTCGGGGGCGGGCATATTGACGCTGTCCAGCAGGGTTTTATTATAGAAAAGCACGGTGGTGGAGGTGGCAAAGGGCAGGCCCAACTGCACATCGGCATAATTCCAGTTGCCCATGGCGGCCTTGAGCAGAGGCGATACATCAAAGGCAGGATCATCCGCCTGGGCCGCATCAATGGTATAGGCAAGGCCCGAGGCATAATAGGATACCTTGCCCGTGGCGTCCAATTGCATGACGTCTGGCAGCGCATCCGTCTGATGGGTGTTGAGCATACTGTTCATCTTGGCGGTGGCATCGGCATAGGAGCCCTGGAACACCAATTCCACCTCAATGCCCTTTTCCTTGCCGATGGTGGCGTTAAAGGCCTCGATATACTGCTCCATCAGCACCCCGGCCTGATCGGACATGGAATGCCAGAAAGTGATATGGGTGATTTTTTCCTCGGCCCGGCAGGCGCAGAGAGAAAACAGCAGGATCAGCGCAAGGAAAAGCGCGGTCAGTTTCCGTTTCATCGGGAAGCCCCCTTTATCGTTTTTATCGGGCGGAAGCGGCAGGGCGCAGCGCCCTCAGCCCACCAGCGCGCCGCCCGCCATGGCGCGGGTGATATTTCTTCTGAGGAAGAGGAAAAGGATCAGGGCGGGGAGCAGCGAAAGAACAACCCCGGCCAGCACCACATGATAATTGGTATCCTCCAGGGTGGTCAGCATGGTGATGCCCACCTGGATGGTGCGCATTTCATTCTGATTGGTTACCAGCAGCGGCCAGAGATAGGCGTTCCAGGCGGTAACAAAGGCCTGCACAAAGAGCGTGAAAAGAACGGGCCGGCTGATGGGCAGAAGAATGGAAAGCAGGAAATGAATATCCCCGCAGCCATCCAGTTGCGCCGCCTCTTTTAACGCCAGCGGGGCAGCCTTGAAGCTCTGCCGCAGCATGAACATCTGGCTCGCCCCCACAAAGGAGGTGATGGCCATGCCCAGATAGCTGTCAAGAAGCCCCAATTGCGCCACGGTCTGATAATTGGTGATCAGCAGCGTATCGGAGGGCAGCATCATGGTGCCAAGAATCAGGAAGAAGAGAAATTGCTTGCCCCTGAATTCGAAAAACACAAAGGCATAGGCCGCCAGCACCGCTACCACCAGCCGCACGGAGGCGGACAGCAGCGAAACCGCAAAGGAATTGAAGAAGAACCGCAGCACCGGCACCTGATGCCACACCGTTTCAAAATTATCCGTATAGGCAAAGCTATGGGGAAACAGAGAGGGCGGATAGGCGGCAAATTCCGCCTCGCTTTTGAAGGCACCCAGCAGGGCGTAAAGCACGGGGAAAACCAGCACCAGCCCAATGCCCAGCGCCAGAAGGGAAAGCAGCGCGTCCATTACGCGCATTTTCTGCCTGCGCGTCATTGATAATGCACCCGCCTTCCCTCCAGGGCAAAGGCCCCGATGGTAAAAAGAAGCGTAAGGCCAAAGGCAATCAGGCTGACGCAGGCGGCCAAGCTGTAATTGGAAGAGGCATAGCCCGAGGAATACATCATGTAGATCAGGGTGGTGGTGGCCCGGGAGGGGCCGCCCTGGGTCAGGATGATGATGGGACCGCTGGTCATCATGGACAGCACCATATTGGTGCAGAGTACATAGAGCAGGGTGGGGGAAATGAGGGGCAATTGAATCCGGAAAAAGCGGCTGCACGGCCCCGCGCCGTCAATCACCGCCGCCTCCAGCAGATGCCCGGGCACCCCCCGCAGGGCGGAAAGAAACAGCAGGAAATCAAAGCCCAGGCCCATCCAGATCGTCAGCAGCGCCACACCGTACAGCGCGGTATTCCGATCCTCATACCAGCCGATATTCCACTGGAAAAAATGATTGATATACCCCACCGTGGGATTGAGCAGAATCTTAAAGATCAGCGCCGCCGCCGACATGGATACCGCCATGGGCAGGGTAAACATGGTTTCGTATACGGCGCTGCCCCGGCGGCGTTTTTCGGCCAGAACCGCCAGAAAAAGGGTAATCACCAGGGTGGCGGGCACGTTCATCAGCGTCAGCAGCAGGGTATTTTTGAGGGCAATGCCAAAGTCTCTTCTGGAAAAGAGATACCGGAAATTTTCCAGCCCTGCAAAGCCTGTGATCTCCCCCTTAAAGTTTACCCGGGTAAAGCTGTAAAGAAACGTTTTCAGGAAGGGATAATAGACAAAGCCCACGGCAAAAAACAGCATGGGCAGCAGAAACAGATAGGGCTTGAGCCGCTGCCGCCAGGGCCTGCGCCGGGAATGCGCCGGGATAGCGCCCACAAAAATCCCCTCCTTTCCTTCAGCCTGCGCGGCAGGAAAATGCACGGAAAAGCGCATCGCGCCGCCGGGAAGCCTCCGCGATGTATTATACCATCGGCCTTTGGGAATGTAAACCGAAAAGGCGGCGGCAGGAGCAAAAAAAGGAGCCGGGGCGAACCCGGAGGCCCGATAGGGGGCCGTGCGGCGGAAGCGCCGGGAGGGTTCGCCCTGGCTGGAAGGAGCAGGGGAAAGGGGCGGCGATGCGCCTCATTCCCCCAGGAAGGCCTGCTTATTCAGCGGGATGAAGGCGGCCTTGCGCCCGGAAAATACCTTTTCAAAAACGGTGAAAACCGATTCTACCGAAACGATGCCCGTCTTGCGGACAACCTCGCCCAGCATGACCATATTGGCCACCTTATCGCTGCCCAGGGCGGCGGCGTGCTCCGCCACATTTACGCCCACGGCCTGAATATCCGTCCGGCTGGCGCTGCGATCCACCAGGGACTGATTGAAGAAGAGCCAGCCATCCTTTTTCACCATGGGCTCGAATTTATCCATGGAGGGCAGATTCATGGCCACGGCAATATCCGCCTCATAAATCAGCGGGCAGGAAACGGGCTTATCCGAAACCACCACGGTGCAATTGGCGGTGCCGCCCCGCATTTCCGGGCCGTAGGAGGGAAGGAAGGTGACCTCCTTGCCCTCCAGCATGGCGGCATAGCAGATGATCTGGCCCATCATCAGCACGCCCTGGCCGCCCGAGCCGGCAAAGAACATTTTGTAGGTGCTCATTCTGCATCCGCCTCCTTCGGTTCGCATAATACGCCCAGCGGATAATAGGGCATCACCTTTTCCCGCACCCATTCCAGGGCCTTGACGGGGGTCATGCCCCAGTTGGTGGGGCAGGTGGAGAGGAATTCGATCAGGGTGAAGCCCAGGCCCTGCTGCTGGATTTCAAAGGCCCGGCGCACGGCCTTTTTGGCGGCGCGCACATGGGCGGGAGAATCCAGGGCCACCCGCTCGATATACACCGCGCCGTCAATGGTGGCCAGCATTTCGCTCATTTTCAGCGGCATGCCGTTCAGCTCCTTGCTGCGGCCGTTCTGGGAGGTGGTGCTTTTCTGGCCGATGAGGGTGGTGGGGGCCATCTGGCCGCCGGTCATGCCGTAGATGCCGTTATTGATAAAGAAGGTGGTGAATTTTTCCCCGCGCTGGGCGGCATGGACGATTTCGCCGGTGCCGATGGAGGCCAGATCGCCATCGCCCTGATAGGTAAAGACCAGTTTATCGGGATGCACCCGGCGGATGCCGCTGGCAACGGCGGGGGCGCGGCCATGGGCGGCCTCGCACATATCCACATTCATGTATTTATGCGCCATGACGGAGCAGCCGATGGGGGCCACGCCGATGACATTGCCCAGCATGCCCATTTCATCCAGCACCTCCATGATGATGCGGTGGGCGATGCCATGGGTGCAGCCGGGGCAGTAATGGGTGGGCACCTCGGTCATGCCCTTGGTATACTCAAATACTGGCTTCATTTCAATCCCTCCAACACAGCCTTGGCCCGGGCGGCAACCTCGGGCGATACGGGCACCATGCCGCCGGTGCGGTGAGCAAGATAGACGGGCAGACGGCCGCGCACGGCAATCTGCACATCGCTGATCATCTGGCCCATGGAAAGCTCGGCAGAGATGACGGCCTTGGTGGTGGAATAATCGATTTCGTCAAAGGCCTTATTGGGGAAGGGCCAGAGGCTGATGGGGCGGATGAGCCCGGCGCGGATGCCCTGGGCGGCCAGGATTTCAATGGCCTCCCGGGCGATGCGGGCCATGGTGCCAAAGGCCACAAAGACCACCTCCGCGCCCTTGAGATTTTCCGTTTCATAGCGGCAAAGCTCTTTTTCGGCGCGGGCATATTTTTCAAAGAGATATTCGCAGTGCTTTTCCAGATCCTCGGGCTGCATGCGCAGGGATTTGACCACCCGGCGGTTCCCCGCGCCCTGCCGATCGTTATAGCCGGTGCAGGCCCAATCCCGGGCGGCGGCAATTTCCTCCGGCTTCAGCACGGGCTTGTATTCGGGCAGGCGCACGGGCTCCATCATCTGGGCGATCATGCCATCCACCAGCACCATGATGGGATTGCGCCAGGTCTGGGCCATTTCGGTGCCCTCATAGAGCAGATCCACCGCCTCCTGGATATTGCAGGGGGCAAAGACGGGAATGCGGTAATCGCCGTTGCCGCCGCCCCGGGTGACCTGATAATAATCGGCCTGGCCGGGCTGAATGCCGCCGATGCCGGGGCCGCCCCGGGAGGCGTTCAGGGCCAGCAGGGGCACCTCGGCGGAGCAGAGGAAGCTCATCCCCTCCTGCATCAGGGCGATGCCGGGGGAGGAGGAGGAAATAAACACGCTGCCGCCCGCCGCGCCTGCGCCATAGGCCATATTGATGGCCCCCAGCTCGCTTTCGGCCTGGATAAATACGCCGCCGTGCCGGGGCAATTCGCGGCTCATATATTCAGGCACCTCGCTCTGGGGGGTGATGGGATAGCCGAAATAAAACCGGGCCCCGCCGCGGATGGCGGCCTCGCCAAAGGCCTCGTTGCCCTTCATCAGCACTTTGTCTGTGATCATTGGTCGCCCTCCTCCTTCTGATAGATTTCAATGGCCCCGTCCGGGCACATCAGCGCGCAGCTCTGGCAGCCGATGCAGTTTTCCTCCTGCCGGGCACAGGCGGGATGATAGCCCTTGAGATTGACCTGATCGCTCATATCGATCACGCCCCTGGGGCAGACAGATTTGCATAATTCGCAGCCCTTGCATTTGTCCGGGTGAAAAACAAGATGAAACGCCCGCATCCTTCCTTTTCTCCTTTCAGAATTCCTTATTTATCCAGATAAGCAGGCCGCATATACAGCCCCAGCGGCTGAAGGGCGGGAATGCCCTCAAGCGAAGCGGGGGATACGATGCCTGCGGGATAGCAGGTGTACTTAAGGGGCTTGCCCATTTCCTGGGCAAGGGTCATAGCCATTTCATGGCCCTTTTTGATAATATCCGGTGTGGTTTCCCTGAGCAGATGGGTATTATTGATTAGGCAGTCCGCCCGCATGGAAAGCTCCCCTTCAATGGCCTCCACATGGGCCCGGGCGCTTTCCAGAGAGGCGGTTTCATAGCGGCAGAAATTGATGACCGCCCATAATTCATGCGCATCCCCGGCAAAATACTTGGCAAACTGCCGCAGCACCCGGGCCCCGGCGTCATTGCCGCCCAGATCGATGATGGTCTGGCAGCCCGGATCCTCCAAGGGGGCGCGCAGGGCCGCCGTCAGGGCGGGAAGCTCCGCCGTCAGCGGGCCGTCAAAGGTATCGGAATAGACCCTGACCCCGTGGCTTTCAAGCAGCTGCTTCTGCTCCCGGGAGCGGAAATAGGGATTGGCCACATCCAGATCCACCAGCGCCAGACGGGGATATGCCCTTTCCTTCTCTTCTGCCAGGGAAAGGGCCAGGCTCACCGCCAGCTCCGTTTTTCCGCTGCCGTAATGCCCGGCGATTACGATAATGCGCTTCATAGGCCCCCCTTTTTTCGCATCTCCATGCCGGGGAGATGCTTACAGAAAATTATCCTCTCTTCCCGAGAAAATGTCAATCCCGGAGGATTGTATTTCTTTTGTACAGGCACGCAAAAAAGCCCGGCTGGGCGATTGACAAGGGCCGCTTCGTTTGGTACACTATGCTTAATTTCATAGCCAATGGCGATGACGGAGAAGGCGGATTGAGGGCCAAGCACAGAGAGCCGGCGTATGCTGAAAGCCGGCGGCGGCGCTCGCTCCTGCGGTCGCTTCCGAGCCGGGGCCCTGAAAAATGCAGTAGGGGCCTCCGAGATACGCTGCGTCAGTGCGAAGGGCTTAGCAGAGCCCCTGAGGGGCGCAGGCAGCTGCGCAATTTGAGTGGTACCGCGGGTTGATTTTCAGCTCGTCTCAAAGAAGAATGGCTTTGAGATGGGCTTTTTTGTGCGTCTCTTGCGAAGGAGGAGATACTGTAATGATGACATCAGCCGCTCAGGCGCCCCGGATGCTTCGGGAGGTGGCCGCCCGAATCCATGAGCTGAGAGAAATTTCCGGCTATTCCCTGGAGGAATTGGCCCGGCTGACCGATGTAAGCGTGGCGGACTGCGCCCGTTATGAGGCCGGCGCGGCGGAAATGCCCTTTACCTTTGTGCATAAATGCGCCCTGGCCTTTGGCGTGGATATTGTGGATCTGATCGAGGGCGCCAGCCCCCGGCTTTCCTCCTATACCGTTACCCGCAAGGGACAGGGTGAGGTTACCACCGATATCAAGGGCATCGAGATGCGCAATCTGGCCCCGCTCTTCCGCAAGAAGATCGTGGAGCCCTATTTTACCCGCTATTCCTATGATCCCGCCCAGCAGGCCGCGCCCATCCAGACCATCACCCACTCCGGCCAGGAATTTGACTATATCCTGTCCGGCGTGCTGCGGGTGCAGGTAGGCGATCACACCGAAACCCTGCGGGAGGGGGATTCCATCTATTTCGATTCCTCCACGCCCCATGGCATGATTGCCGCCGAGGGGCAGGATTGCCTCTTTATGGCCATCGTCATTCCGGGCGAAGAGACCGTGCCTCCCAGCAAGCATGAAGAGATCGTGGCCGCCAAGCCCCAGCATGCCCTGGTCTGCGAAAAATTTATCGATGCCCGGGAGGATCAGCGGGGCGCGCTGACCGCCATCCATTATCACGATATTGATTCCTTCAATTTCGCCTTTGATATTATGGATGAATTGGCCCGCACCCGGGGCGATCAACTGGCCATGCTGCATCTGGATATCAACCGCAAGGAGCGGCGCTTTACCTTCCGGGATCTCAGCGAGCTATCCAATCAGGCCGCCAATTATTTCCGCTCCCTGGGCATTGGCCGGGGGGATCGGGTGATGCTGGTACTCAGGCGGCAGTATCATTTCTGGATTTCCATGCTGGCGCTGGAAAAAATCGGCGCGATTGCCATTCCGGCCACCGATCAATTGCTCTGCAAGGATTACATCTATCGCTTCCAGGCGGCGGGGGTCAGCGCGGTGCTGTGTACCAGCCATGGCAATGCCGCCTCCGAAATCGAGGAGGCGCTGCGGGAATGCCCCCAGGTGCAGCACAAGCTGTTCTGCGGCGGGCAGCGGGAGGGCTGGCTGGATTTTGACGCCGCCTTTTCCGCCTATTCCACTATCTATCCCCGCACGCCCGATGCGCCGGGGGGCGATGATCCCCTGCTGATGTTCTTTACCAGCGGAACCACCGGCTATCCCAAGCTGGTCTGCCATAATCACAAATATCCCCTGGGGCATTTCATTACTGCCAAATACTGGCATTGTGTGATACCCGGCAAGCTGCATCTGACCATTTCGGATACCGGCTGGGCCAAGGCGCTCTGGGGCAAGATGTTTGGCCAGTGGCTCTGCGAGGCCGCCATTTTCGTCTATGATTTTGATCGCTTCCATGCCGCCGAAATCATGCCGCTCTTCCATCATTATGATATCAAAACTTTCTGCGCCCCGCCCACCATGTATCGCATGCTGATCAAGGAGGATCTTTCCCGATATGATCTTTCCTCCATCTGCCATGCCACCACCGCAGGGGAGGCGCTGAACCCCGAGGTCTTCCACAAATTCCGGGAGGCCACCGGCGTTTCCATTATGGAGGGCTTTGGCCAGAGCGAATCCACCCTGATTATCGGCACCCTGGTGGGCATGGCCCCCAAGGTGGGCTCCATGGGCAAGCCTACGCCGCTGTATCATGTGGATATTGTGGATGCCGAGGGCCATCCCGTGCCGGTGGGCGAAACGGGCGAAATCGTTATCCATACGGAGGATGGCCCCGCCTGCGGCCTTTTGACCGGCTATTACGGCAGCAGCGACCGCAACGTGATGGGCAATTGGCATGACGGCCTCTATCACACCGGCGATACCGCCTGGCGGGATGAGGATGGCTACTTCT
>CAZJUJ010000033.1:0-31343 GCA_964549135.1 uncultured Oscillospiraceae bacterium
CCCGCCCCCGGGGTTGGGGGGGGGGGGGGGGGCCAACCCCTTTCCCCCCAACGGGCCTCCTCCCGCAAAAATCCCCGTCCTTTTCCTCCGTCCCCATTTCAGCAGAGGGCCTCGATTTTTTCCAGGATGGGGACGGAGAGGCGGAGGAGTGCGTCTGCGGGCTGGCGTGGATCGCGCAGAAGGATTGCGGGCTCGCGGGAGGCGGAGAGGAGCAGGCGGTTATCCGTTTTTTCCAGGGCGGCGTAGAGCTTCACAGGATCAGGGGATGCACCAGGGCTCAGCTTAAAGACCATTGCCCCAGCCACATAATGAACCCGTGAAATGCCCAGGCGGCCGCAGATGCCCCGCAGATGCGCGATTTCGATCAGGTTCATCACCGCCTCGGGCACATCGCCGAAGCGATCGATCAGCTCCTCGATCACATCTTCCCTGTCCTCTCTGCGCTTAATCAGCGCAATGCGCTTAAATACCTCCATCCGCTGGCTTTCGCCCTTCACATATTCCACAGGCAGATAGGCATCCACCTTGATTTCCACCCGGGTTTCCACAGAGAAGGGCAGGCTTTCGCCCTGGGCGCCCCGGGCCTCCCGGACGGCCTCTTCGATCAGGCGGCAATACATATCATAGCCCACGGTGGCTACATTGCCGCTCTGCTCCGGGCCGAAAATATTGCCCGCGCCCCGGATTTCCAGATCGCGCATGGCGATGCGGAAGCCCGAGCCAAAGGCGGTAAATTCCCGGATTGCAGAGAGACGCTTCTGGGCGGTTTCGGAGAGCATTTTATCGGGGCGCACGGTAAAATAGGCATAGGCCACCCGGGTGGAGCGGCCCACGCGCCCGCGCAGCTGATACAATTGGGAAAGGCCGAAGCGATCGGCGTCATAGATGATGATGGTATTGGCCTTGGGCACATCCAGGCCGTTTTCAATAATGGTGGAGGAAAGCAGCACATCGAATTTCCCCTCATAGAAATCCAGCATCACATCCTCCAACAGGCTTTCCTTCATCTGCCCATGGCCCACGGCAATGCGCGCCTCAGGCACCAGCGCGCGCAGCCGGGCGGCAAACTGATCAATGGAGCGTACCTGATTATAGAGGAAATAGACCTGGCCCTGACGGCTCAATTCCCGCATAATGGCATCCCGGATCACGGCATCATTATAATCCAGCACATAGGTCTGCACGGGATAGCGCTCCTCAGGCGGCGTCTGCAAAAGGCTCATATCCCGCACGCCCACCATGGACATATGCAGCGTCCGCGGAATGGGGGTGGCAGAGAGGGTCAGCACATCCACGGTTTTTTTGTAATTCTTGATGGCCTCCTTGTGCGCCACGCCAAAGCGCTGCTCCTCATCCACGATCAATAGCCCCAGATCCTTAAAGCGCACATCCTTGGAAAGCAGGCGATGCGTGCCCACCAGAATATCCACCTTGCCCTCGGCCACCTTCTGCATGGTTTCCTTCTGCAGTTTGGCGTTGCGGAAGCGGGAAAGCACATCGATTTCCACCGGGAAATCCCGAAAGCGCTTGAGCATGGTGTAATAATGCTGCTGGGCCAGAATGGTGGTAGGGGCCAGCAGGGCCACCTGCTTGCCATCCATCACCGCCTTCATGGCGGCGCGCAGGGCCACCTCTGTTTTGCCATAGCCCACATCGCCGCAGACCAGCCGATCCATATTGGCGGCTGATTCCATATCATGCTTGATTTCGGCAACGGCCTTCTCCTGATCGGGGGTCAATTCGTAAGGGAAGGCATCCTCAAACTGGCGCTGCCAGGGGGTATCCTCGCAGCAGGCATGGCCGGGATTGGATTGGCGGGCGGCGTAAAGGGCCACCAGATCAAAGGCCAGCTTTTTCAGCCCGGCCTTGACCTTCTTTTTCTGCCGCTCCCATTCATTGCCGCTCAGGGAATTCAGGGGCGGCGGATTATCCTGACCGCCGATGAATTTCTGCACCCGGTCAAATTGATCGGTGGGCACATACAATTTATCATTGCCCTGATACTGAATCAGCAGATAATCCCGATAGGTGGCCTCGCTCTGCAGACGCACGGTGCCCCGGAAAATGCCCACGCCGTGGGCCTCATGCACCACATAATCGCCCTCCCGCAGATCGGTAAAGGCCTCGATTCGTTCACCGGCGTTTTTCCGGGTGCGGGTTTTGCGATAGCCCGCGCCGAAAATATCGCTGTCGGCAATGACCGCCAGCCTGCATTCGGGCAGCACAAAGCCCCGGGAAAGGGTCATGGGCCAGATGGCAGCCATGGCCGCATCCGCCGCCGGCCTTTCCTCCCAGGTGGGCACGGGGATATCCAGTTCGGTCAGGGCGCTCTGCAGCCGCCGGCTGCGGGCCTCGCCCCCTGCCATGAGCAGCACCAGATAGCCCTCCTGCTTCCAGGCGGCAATCTCCCCCGCCAGTTCCTTGAAACGGGATACATATTTGGGCGCATTGACGCCCGCAAAGCGCAGGATGGCGGCGGGCTTTATTTCGCCCATGCCCCGCAAAAGATCCTGCATCAGCCTGACTGGGCGGCCCCTCAGCGCCTCCTCGGCCTCCTCCCAGGTGCGCAGCAGTGCCGCCTGCTCGGGCACGGCCTCCTGCCGCTCCAGGGTCAGCCTGAAATCCTCGGCAAAGCCGCTCAGGCGATCCTGACAGCGGGCCCGGGTGCGCTCGGGCTCCTCCACCAGAATGATGGGATCATCAAGATATTCCCACAGCCAGGCGCTTTCCGCCTGCACCGCCCCGGCCCACAAGGCAAGATTGGGATGCTGCAGCCCCTTTTCCAGTTGATCGGCATCCTGCAAAAGCCGATCAATGCCGGTATCATATACCCGGAAGGCGGGGGTATACGCTTCCTCCCGGTCTTCCGTCTTTTCCTCCGCTTCCTCGCCGCTTTCGGGCAGCGGCGGCAGCCCGGCCAGCAGCGGGCTATCGGGCAGCCGGGCGCTCTGGGCCCGGATCATCTGCCGGATCACGGGGGCATATTCCTCCGAAAGCAGCCATTCCACCGCCGGGTAGAAAATGGCCGTTTCCATCCGATCCAGGCTGCGCTGACTGATGGGATCAAAGGCGCGGATGGAATCCACCTCGTCATCCCAGAATTCGATGCGGGTAGCGCCGTTTTCAGCCGGGGAGAAGGCATCCACAATGGCGCCGCGCAGGGCGCATTGGCCCTTGCCCTCCACCATATCTACCCGCTCATAGCCCATTTTGACCAGCTGCTCCACCATCTGCCCCGGCTCAATGCGGCCGCCCTCCTTGAGCCGCACCGCATGCTCCTCATATTTTTCCGGGGGCAGCATGCGATTGAGAATGGCATCCGCCGGCACGCACAGCACCCGGATTTCCCCCAGCCGCGCCTTCTGCAGCACAGCCAGGCGCTGAAACGCATTTTCCCGGCTGGCCACGCCCCGGGTGAACTGAATCTCCTGGGCGGGCAGCAGCGCCGCGCCCCCATTCAGCCAGGCGGCGCAGTCATCGGCGGCGCGCATGGCCGCGGCATCCGAGGGCGCGATATAGAGAATCTGCCGCCCGGTTTTTCTGGCCAGCGCGGCGGCATAGAAGGGCCGCTGCCCCTCCGCCATTTCATAGAGGGCCATTGCCCCCGGTTTTTCCGCGTCAAACGCCTCCCTGATAACCGGGGAGGCGCTCAGATATTCCATCAGTTTATTCAGCATGGCGTTTGTTATAGCGGTTCATGGCAAGGTCGATACCGTGCTCCGCCCAGCACAGCGCCGCATCTGCGGCCAGCATATACGCATCAAAGGCCGTTTTTCGTGCCGCTTCATCGGCATATTTGCTCAGCACCCAATCGGCCAGATCCCATTCCGGGGGCGGCGCGCCCACGCCCACCCGCACCCGGGGAAAATCCCCCGTGCCGCTGCACTGCACGATATGGCGCAGCCCGTTATGGGTGCCCGGCCCGCCCTTGGCGCGGATGCGCACCTGGCCCAGGGGCAGATCAATATCATCCACGATCAAAAGCAATTCCCTGGGCTCCAGCTTATACCAGGAAAGGGCATCCGTCACCGTCAGCCCGCTGAGATTCATAAAGGTCTGGGGCTTGATCAGCGCGATTTTCTCCCCGGCAAAAATGCCCTCGCCGATGGTGGCGCGGCATTTGAGCTTTCTGACCGGGATATCCAGCTTCTGGGAGAGGATATCGATCACATCAAAGCCCACATTATGCCGGGTATGGCTGTATTTTTCGCCCGGATTGCCCAGGCCCACAATTGCACGCATAAACGCTCCTTGACCGAAAAAGTGGCAGCACCACTTTTTCGAAAATTTGCACACCGCCGCTCTTTGGCCTGCTTACTGGCCTGACAAGCGCGGTTTCGCATAGGTATGCCCCAAGGGCGGAAAAATCAGCCGATCCAGTCCGCCGGGCGGATGGAGAAGGCCTCTCCCTCCCGCATATCGGAAAGCAGCATCAGCGCCTTTTCCCCGGGGCCCAGCCGCCGCTTTTCGCTTTCCACCGCCAGCACGAAGCAGCTGCCCGCCACCGTGACAGAAAATTCCTTCATCAGCTCCGCCATGCCCCGGGCCGTGCCGCCGCCCCGGCAGAAATCATCCACGATCAGCGCCCGCTGCCCTTCCCGGACCGCGCGGCGGGAAAGCGCCATGGATTCGATGGTGCCCGAGCCCGATACATAGGAGATATTCACCGCGCTGCCCTCATAGACCTTGGTGGAGCGCCGGGCGATAATCACCGGCACCCGAAGGGCCTCGGCGGCAGCCAGGGCCACGGGAATGCCCTTGGTTTCCATGGTCAGCACAAAATCTGCGCCTACATCATAATATTGCCCGGCAATGAGCTTGCCCATGCCCTGCACAAGTTCCGGATCGGAAAGAATATCCGAAAAATACAGATAGCCCCCCGGCAGCCGCCGGGTAGGCTCCCGCAGTTTATCGCAGATCATTTCCACAAAATCCCGGGAATAGGCCCGCATCCCGATGGGCCGATAGCGCACCCCCCCGGCCGCGCCGGTCACCGTTTCCAATTGCCCCAGGCCAAACTGGCGCATGGCCCCCTGCAGAATGGCCACATCCTCGCTGACGGTGGATTTGGCGGTAGAGAATAATTCGCAGAAATGGGACAGGGTAAAAATCCGGTTGGGAGATCCGGTAAGCACCTGGGTCATCACGGCCAGCCGTTCATTGCGCTTGATCTTTTCCATCAGAAAGCTTCCTCCTCCGGGGGATAGAATCACCGATTTCACAGTATAGCACAAAAATACGAATATTGCCAGCCCAAAAAGGAGGAATGTTCGGAAAAAATCCTGCTTTTCTGGAATTTTTTTCATCGGCCCGGGGGAGGCATCACAAAGAAGGGCGGGGCATATGCTGTTTCGTGCCCGCAAAAAAAGCGCGCCCCCGGCGCGCAAATAAGTGGCTCTGCTGTTTAGAGATCCTTTTTCAGCTGCTCCAGGCAGCGCTGGCAGATCAGCTTGTCCTTATAATGGATCACGTCCCGGGCATCATTGCAAAAAATGCAGGCAGGATGATACTTCTTCAGGATGATCTTATCATCTTCCACAAAGATCTCCAGGGTATCACGCAAGGCGATATCCATCGTTCTGCGCAGCTCGATCGGAATCACGATGCGCCCCAAATCATCCAGCTTCCGGACTACACCTGTAGATTTCATTTCTTCTCCTCCTGTGTTCCGTTAGCAGTCTTTCAAAAAGGCATGTTCATTTTACAATCAACGCCTCAATCTGTCAAGAAAAAATTGCGTTTTTTAGTATTTTCCCTGTAAAAATGGAACGATTTTACAAATTATTTCAAATTCGTCCATAATAGGGAGGTCGTAGATGCTTCACCTGGTTTTTGGAATCCTGCTTGTTTTTTCCCTTCTATTCGCGCTGCTGACGGGCCGGGGCGATACGGTCATGTCCGCCCTGCTTGCGGGGGCGGAGGGCGGCGTCAGCGCCGCGCTTTCCCTGGCGGGGGGCTTTGCGTTTTTCTGCGGGATGATTGAGATTCTGCGCCAGGCGGGATTTCTGGATCTTCTTGCGAAAAGGCTTGCGCCCCTTCTGCGGCTTTTGCTGGGGCGGGGCGTGCCCGATGATGCGCTGGCCCCGGCAGCCATGAATCTGGCGGCGAATATGCTGGGCCTGGGCAATGCCGCCACCCCCATGGGCATGGAGGCCGCCCGGCGCATGGCCACCGGCGAAGCGGCCAGCAATGCCCTCTGCCTGTTTCTGGTGATCAATGCCTCCTCCGTGCAGCTGCTTCCCTCCACGGTCATTTCCCTCCGGGCGGCGGCGGGCTCCCTGTCTCCCGGCGCGATTACCGGGCCGGGGCTGCTTGCCTCCCTGATTTCTACCGCCGCGGGCATACTGGCCTGCAGGCTTATGGAGGGGAAGGAATGAGCGCGCTTCTGCCCTTACTGCTTCTGTTTTGTCTGCTGGCGGGGGCCCGGGCCCGGGTGCCGCTGTATGATGCCTTTCTGACGGGCGCGGAGGAGGGGCTAAAAACCGCACGGCGCATTCTGCCCTCCATGATTGCCATGCTCTGCGCCATTCGCGCCTTTTCCGCCTGCGGGCTGATGGCGCATTTCTGCGATTTCTGCGCCCCGGTTCTCTCCCTTCTGGGCATTCCCCGGGAGGTCATTCCCCTGATGCTGCTGCGGCCCCTCTCCGGCTCGGCCTCTCTGGCCATGCTGCAGGAGCTTTTCGCCGCCTATGGCCCGGATAGCCGCATCGGCCTGGTGGCCAGCGTGATGATGGGCTCCAGCGAAACGGTTTTTTACACCTGCGGCCTCTATCTGGGCACGGCAGGCATCAAAAAATCCCGGCATATCATTCCCGCCGCGCTGGCGGCCTGGCTCTGCGGCAGCATTGCCTCCGGGCTGCTGATCGCCTGATTTTCCCCCCGCATGCCCAAAAGAATCAGCAAAAGAACAGCCGCCGTCATTGACAAAAACTCCCTTCCTTGGTATCCTGAAATCACTTTTTCGGAAGGAGGCCTTGTTGGTGAGCCATACCGTGATTCCGGCGGGGTATCGATCCACCCTGTCCCTCTATGATACGCAGGAGGCCATTTCCCTGATCAAGAAAACCTTTCAAAGCAATCTATCCCATGCCCTGCATCTTAAGCGCGTTTCCGCGCCCCTGTTTGTGGATGGCGCATCCGGGCTGAATGATGATCTCAGCGGCGTGGAGCGGCCTGTCTCCTTTGATATGCTGGAAACCGGCGATGTGGCCCAGGTGGTGCATTCCCTGGCCAAATGGAAGCGCTATGCCCTGCATCGCTATCATTTTCCCGCCGGGGAGGGCCTCTATACCGATATGAACGCCATCCGCCGGGATGAAACGCTGGATAATCTGCATTCCGTCTATGTGGATCAGTGGGATTGGGAAAAGGTGATTGAGGAAAAGGATCGCACCATGGATACCCTTAAGGATGCCATGCAGCGCATCGTTACCGCTATCTGCGTTACCCTGGATCTGCTCAAGTGGGAATATCCCTGCCTGCCCGTTTCCCTCTGCCGGGAGATTGCCTTCGTTACCACCCAGGAATTGGAAGATCTCTACCCCGGCAAAACCAGCAAGGAACGGGAAAACCTCTTCGTCCGGGAGCATAAAACCGCGGGCATCCTGCAGATCGGCGGCGCCCTCAAATCCGGCGTGCCCCATGATGGCCGCGCACCGGATTATGATGACTGGGCCCTGAACGGCGATATTATGTTCTGGGATGATGTGCTGGGCTGCGCGATGGAAATCTCCTCCATGGGCGTGCGCGTTTCCCCTGAATCCCTGGAGAGGCAATTGCGCCTGGCCGGAAAAGAAGAGCGCCGCAGCCTGCCCTTCCATCAGGCCCTGCTCCGGGGCGAATTGCCCTTTACCATCGGCGGCGGTATCGGCCAGAGCCGTATGTGTATGCTGCTGCTGGGAAAGGCACATATCGGCGAGGTGCAATCCTCCTACTGGGATCCCCAAACCCGCGAAGCCTGCGAAAAAGCCGGCGTCGTGCTGCTGTAACAGGGACGGGAAACGGGGAGGAATATTTGCGGGAGGATGCTTTTGCGTCAAAAGCACCCTCCCGCACCCTCCCGAAAACCACCTCTGGATGAAACAAAAAGATAAAACCAGGTTGGATGCCAGTGAAGCAAAAAAATGAAAGTCTCTGGCTTCTAAGAATATCCTTCTCAAAAAAACGGCTTGGATGGTTCATGGGTGAATCCTGCCAAATTGGATGCCAGTGAAGCAAAAGAGAACAGGATGTAAATGATAAAGCAGCAATACCCGCGCCTGTGTAAAGGCATTGCTGCTTATTCCAAACGGATAAGATGTCAGCGAAGCAAAAGAGCGCAAGCAGTAATAAACAAAACAGCAATGTCCTCATCAAGCGTGAAGGCATTGCTGTTTTCTTCATTTGTTGCTACTCATTTTTGCTGATCTGGCATTCAATCTGGCAAGAACCTGCCATGATTCATCCAGAGCCGGTTTTCGGGAGGGTGCGGGAGGGTGCTTTTGACGCAAAAGCATCCTCCCGCAAATATTTCTCCCCGTTCCTCCGGGGTCAGAAGCTCAGGGTAGCCAGCATATGATCGGTGTAGGCCTCCACCGCGTCCACATCAGAGGCGGCATTGAGGGTCAGGGTCACCAGGATCATGGTAGTGCCGGAGAAGCCATAGAACTGGAAAGCGTAGAGCTGGCTGCCGCTCAGTTCGTAGGCGGCGCAGAGCTTGCAATACTGCTTGCCGTTCACCTCATAGAGGGAGCCGCTGTCCATCAGGGTTGCGCCGGGCAGGGACTGGATCACCTGCTGGCCCATCTGGGGCATCATGGGCAGAAACTGCTCAGCCGTAAGGCTCATGCCCACATCCTGCGCGACGATATTGACATTGGTGCCGTTCAGTTCCATGAACATGGTCATCTGCTGCTGAGAAATCAGCGGGATGACGGAGGCCAGATCCAGATCCGCCAGCGCTTCATCATCGCTCATGCTGGTCATCAGCACTTCAAAATTCGCGGAATCCAGGGCCAGCCAGGTGCCGGGATATTCCAGGGTATAGCCCAGGGTGGGATGCTGATAAAAGGTATAGCCCTCGGTTTCCGCCAGGGCGGCGGTGCTGCCCAGCAGCAGCATCAGCGCCAGGGCCAGGGAAAGCAGCTTTTTCATGGTGATTCTCTCTCCTTCGTTTGAATAATACCGGTGGGGTTTCGCCCCCCAGTATACCAAACCCTGCCTCCCCCTGTCAACCAAGGCGCAGGACTTTTACATCCCCAGGGCAGAAACGCGGATAAAGCCGCGCATCCGGCTGGAGGAGCCCATGACCTCCACATACGCCCAGCTGCTGCCCAGGCGGCCCAGATAGGTGACCTGATCCCCGGCGCTGAGATTCTTGATAACCGTGCCGTTAAGGATCGGGTCATCCGTCAGGGAGGCATTCTGCACCAGCCTTCTGGTAGACGCGCTGAAAATCAGCTTGGGGATGCTCAGGCCCTGCTGGGGAATGGCGGATTCCTTCACATAGCCGATGCGATAGCCGCCGCTGCTGAGTTCATAGCCAATCAGCGCCCAGCCGTTTTCCACGCCGTAGAGACGGCATTTGCCGCCGCCCATGACCGCAGCGCCATTATTGGCCCGGTAATAGAATTCGCCGGGGCCGGAATAGACATTATAGCTGCGGGGGAAATCCACCAGCTGGAAATCGGGCAGATAGCCGCCGCGATTGGATACCTGATAATTGTAATAGGTATTGGCGGAGGAGCCCCCGGAAGTGTAGGTGGGGTTATTGCCGCCGGAGGTGCCGGATCTCATGTTACGGATGAAGCCGCGCACGGGGGCGGTGGAGCCCATGGCCTCTACATACGTCCAATCGGTGCCCATGGTGCCCAGAACGGTTACCTGGGTACCGGAATAGAGGGTGGCAATGGATGTATTATAGATGATGGGATCGTCCGTCAAGGAATAGGTGCCGCTCAGCGTTACCGTCCGCCCGGAGAAGGACAGATCATAATTGATGCGGCCCGTAACATCATAGATTTCGTTCATGGCATTGCGGGTGATGTAGCCGATGCGGTATTCGCCCTTGCCCGTTTCATAGCCGATCATGACCCAGTTGCCGATCACGCCGTACACCCGGGCCACGCCGCCGCCGCCATAGGTGGCCTTGCCGTTATTGGAGCGATAGTAGTATTCGCCGGGGCCGGAATAGACCGCATAGCTTTTGCGGAAACGGGCCTGAACGAAGCTGCTCAGATCGGTGGCCGCCTGGGCAGCCGCGACCACGGGCAGCACCATCGCAAGGGCCAGCAGCAGGCAAATCCAGCGTTTCTTCATTTTCAAAACCTCTCTCTCTTTTTCCGGCGCGCAGGGAAGCACGCCTGTTTTGCATATTTTACCATTTAGGTCTGGAAAATGCAACCCATATTCCGACCCGTTTCATAATTTTGGCAGATTTTACCAGCGTTTTTCCGATCCTTTTGCCGTCCCTTTGCCGTTCTTTTCTGCGCAGAAGAAAAAAGAAGAGATTTTTTGCCATATCCAGGCAGGGAAAGGGAAGATTGCGGCGAATAGGAGAATATGGGTTAGGATGAGATTTCTTTTTTGCAAAGAAATCCATAGCATATTTTCCCACACCTCTATCACCGGAAAAATCAAAAGAATGGGGGAAAAGGAATGGACATGACGGAACAGATGCAGGCCATAGCAACCGAAAAAAACGCTATCCTGCAGGGCGACGCCCAGCGCATCGCCCAACAGCACGCCGACGGCAAATGCACCGCTCGGGAAAGAATCGCCAAGCTTTTTGACGCGGGCAGCTTCGCGGAAACCGACGCCCTGCGCAGGGACAGCCATGTGGTCTGCGGCGTGGGCACCATCGGCGGCCAGCCGGTCAGCTGCTTTGCCCAGGATTATGCATCCATGGGCGGGGCCATGACCAAGGCGCAGGCCGCGAAAATTCTCAAGACCCTGAATCTGGCCAAGGTCACGGGCACCCCCGTGGTGGCCCTGCTGGACAGCGCCGGCGTAAAAATTACCGAGGGCGCTTCCGCGCTGCCCGCCTATGCGGAGATTCTCAGCGCCATGGCCCGCCTCTCCGGGGTATGCCCCCTGATCGCCTGCGTAATGGGCCCCTGCCGCGGCCTTGCCACCATGCTGACCCAGGTCTGCGATATCGCCATTGAGGTGAAAAAGGCCGGCGAAATCGCCCTGCATACCGCCCTGGTCATGAACGGCGAAAAGGGCAGGGAAAAGACCGCCCAGCAGCTTTTCGGCGCGGAAACCATGGAAAAGCAGGGGGCCGTTGCCCTGACTGCCGAAAGCGAAGAGGAGGCCGCCGCCCTGATCAGCGCGCTGGTGGATATGCTACCCGCCTGCAATATGGAGGATGCGCCCCTGGTGGAGGCGGATGATCTCAACCGCCTGATGGTCTGCGATAATGCCGAGGATGTATCCTCTCTTATGGCGGATATCGCCGATAATCATCAGCTCATCGAATTGTATAAGCATTACGGCAGCGCCATGCGCGTGGCCCTGTGCCGCCTGGGCGGGCGCACGGTGGGCCTGGTGGCCGCCGATCATGAAAAGGATCAGGGCCGCCTGACCGCCGATGACTGCAAAAAGGCCGCTCGCTTCGTGCGCCTGTGCGATTGCTATCATCTGCCGGTGGTTTCTCTGGTCAATACCGATGGCCTGGCCGTTCCCTGCCCCTGCCAGCAGGGCAATCTGATGCGCGGGGCCGCCGAGCTGATCTATGCCTATGCCGAGGCCACCACCCCCAAGCTGGCGCTTCTGACCGGCAACGCCGTGGGCGCGGCCTATGTGGCCATGGGCGGAAAGAGCATGGCGGATATGGCCTATGCCTGGCCCGGCGCCATGATTGCGCCCCTGACCAAGGAGGCCGCCGTGCAGACCCTGGAGAGCGAAAAGCTGGCCGCCGGGGAAAGCCGCGAGGGCCTGGAAGCGGAATACGCCCATGCCTGCGGCGCGCTTGCCGCCGCCCGGGAGGGCATGGTGGACGATGTGATCGAGCCTGCGGAAAGCCGCAAGTATCTGATCAACGCCCTGGAATTGCTCGCCGCCAAGCATGATGTGAACCTGCCCAAGAAGCACGGCAATCTGCCGCTGTAAGGGGAGGAAAACAGCATGGATAAATTGATGCTTGGTTTTTCCACCACGGTCATTGGCATGCTGGTGGTTTTCGTGGGGCTGATCATTCTGATCCTGTGCATTTACGGCATGTCCTGCCTGACCCGCCAGCGGGCAAGCGCCCCCAAGGCGGAAGCCCCTGCCCCCGCCCAGCCGGCGGAGGAAAGCCTGCCCCAGGCGGAGGCGCAAAGCGATGAACAATTGATCGCCGTGATCACCGCCGCCATTGCCGCCGTCTGGCAAAAGGAAGAGAGCGGCTTTGTGGTGCGCCGGGTGCGCCGTTGCCAGAGCAGCACCGCCCGCGCCCGGGCCGCCCGGGATGAACAGATCTACAGCCGCCTGTAAGCATCCGCGCAGGAAGCGCGCAGGGATTGCAATGGCCCTGCCCCAGCGGCATGGGCAGAAACTGCGAAAGGAAGAAAAAAATCATGCGTAAATTCAATATCACCGTCAATGGCGTTGCTTATGAAGTAGAAGTGGAAGAAGTGGGCGCCGCGCCCTCCGTTTCCTCCGTTGCCCCCGCTCCCGCTGCTCCCGCTCCCGTGGCGGCTGCCCCCGCCCCCGCCCCCAAGGCCGCGCCCGCTGCCAAGCCCGCCGCGCCCGTTGCCGGCGGCCTCAAGATCAATTCCCCCATGCCCGGCACCATCCTGGATGTGAAGGTCAGTCAGGGCGCTTCCGTCAAGAAGGGCGATATCCTCTGCATTCTGGAGGCCATGAAGATGGAAAATGAAATTCTCGCGCCTCAGGACGGCACCATCGCCCAGGTCAACGTTGCCAAGGGCGCTTCCGTCAATTCCGGCGATGTGCTGTGCGTGATAAACTGATCCCTCGGTAAAAAACAGTACCCGAAAGGAGAAGATTTGCGTGCAGACACAGACTGTTGATATCGTGCAGACCCTGGTGGATCTGGCCAATGAATCGGGCATCGCGCAGTTTTTGCAGAATCCTCAGGCGCTGATCATGGTGGGCGTGGCATGCGTGCTGATTTATCTGGCAATCGTCAAGAAATTTGAGCCCCTGCTGCTTCTGCCTATCGCCTTTGGCATGCTGCTGACCAACCTGCTGGGCAGCGAAGTATACCATGAAGAATTATTCGCCGGCGGCCATGCCAACTGGAGCCTCTTTGGCGGGGCGGTGCTGGTGGATTCCAAGGATCTTTACAACCTTGGGGAAATGACCGTCAATAACGCCGGGGCCATCCTCAACGCCTCGGGCAACGTGATCGGCCAGATCACCTCGTCCTTTTCCGTGGGCGCGCAGCTCGATGCCGCGGGCCGATTGATTGCCGAGGATGGAACGCTCCTGGCTGAATCCGTTTCCGTCATTATTAAGGATTCCGCCGCCTACATCAGTGATGGCATCGTGTATTCCTCCCTGGGCGTGGAACTGGCCGCCGCAGGGAAAACCATTACCGCAGGCCTGCTGGATTACCTGTACCTGGGCGTGAAGCTGGGCATCTATCCCTGCCTGATCTTCATCGGCGTAGGCGCAGGCACGGACTTTGGCCCCCTCATCGCCAATCCCAAGACCCTGCTGCTGGGCGCTGCCGCTCAGCTGGGCATTTTCATCACCTTTGTGGGCGCGACGCTGCTGGGCTTCACCCCGGCGGAATCCGGCGCGATCGGCATCATTGGCGGCGCGGACGGCCCCACGGCCATCTGGCTGACCGGCAAGCTGGCCCCCCATCTGCTGGGCCCCATCGCCGTGGCGGCCTACAGCTATATGGCCCTGGTGCCCGTCATTCAGCCTCCCATCATGAAGCTGCTCACCACCAAGAAGGAGCGCATGATCGTGATGGAGCAATTGCGCCCCGTTTCCAAGAAGGAAAAGATTCTCTTCCCCATCGTGGTCACCATTCTGGTGTCCCTGCTGCTGCCCAGCGCCACGCCCCTGGTTGGCTGCCTGATGCTGGGTAACCTGATGCGGGAATGCGGCGTGGTGGAGCGCCTGAATAAGACCGTCCAGAACGAGCTGATGAATATCGTCACCATCTTCCTGGGCATCACCGTGGGCGCCACCGCTACCGCCAGCACCTTCCTAAGCCTGGATACCATCAAGATCATCGTGCTGGGCGTCTTCGCCTTTGGCTGCGGCACCGCCGGCGGCCTGCTGCTGGCCAAGCTGATGAACAAGCTATCCGGCGGCAAGATCAATCCCCTCATCGGCTCTGCCGGCGTTTCCGCCGTGCCCATGGCCGCCCGCGTTTCCCAGACGGTGGGCCAGAAGGAAAACCCCGGCAATTTCCTGCTGATGCATGCCATGGGCCCCAATGTGGCGGGCGTTATCGGCTCCGCCATCGCGGCGGGCGTGCTGCTGAGCATGTTCGGCTGATTTTCTCTGGCATATGCTTCTGCCGCCCTTCCGCGCCGGGCATAGCCCGGGGGGAGGCGGCGATACCCGGCGGGGGCCTGAAAAAGGGCCCTCGCCATCCGAAAGGAGATTCATGATGGCGAAAGTCAAAATTACCGATACCATTCTGCGCGATGCGCACCAGTCCCAGGCGGCCACCCGCATGCGGCTGGATGAAATGCTGCCGGCCTGCGAAAAGCTGGATAAGGCGGGCTATTTCTCTCTGGAATGCTGGGGCGGCGCCACCTTTGACAGCTGCCTGCGCTTCCTGAATGAGGATCCCTGGGATCGGCTGCGCGCCCTGCGCAAGGCCCTGCCCAATACCAAGCTGCAGATGCTGCTGCGCGGCCAGAATATTCTGGGCTACAAGCATTATGCCGATGACGTGGTGGATTATTTCGTCAAGAAATCCATCGATAACGGCATCGATATCATCCGCACCTTCGATGCGCTGAACGATCTGCGCAATATGGAAACCGCCGTCAAGGCCACCAAGAAATATAACGGCCTGGCCGAGGTAGCCATGAGCTATACCACCTCCCCGGTGCATACCGAGGAATACTTCGTCAAGCTGGCCAAGGATATCGAATCCATGGGCGCGGATCTGATCTGCATCAAGGATATGGCGGGCCTGCTGCTGCCCTTTAACGCCTATTCCCTGGTCAAGAAGCTCAAGGCGAATACCAAGCTGCCCATCGTGCTGCATACCCATAATACCGCCGGTACCGGCGCCATGACCCTGCTCAAGGCCGTGGAAGCGGGCGTGGATGTTATCGATACCGCCCTTTCTCCCCTGGCCGGCGGCACCAGCCAGCCCGCCACCGAATCGCTGGTGGCCGCGCTGAAGGGCACCGAATATGATACCGGCCTGGATGAGGATCTGCTCGCCCAGATTGCCGAGCATTTCCGCACCGTATCCGATCGCCTCACCAAGGATAACTGGCGCGATGCCGGCAAGGTGCTGGCCGTGGATGCCAAGGCGCTGCAGTATCAGGTGCCCGGCGGCATGCTGTCCAATCTGATCGGCCAGCTTAAGCAGGCCAACGCCATGGATAAGTATTATCAGGTGCTGGAGGAAGTGCCCCGGGTGCGCGCCGATTTCGGCTATCCGCCCCTGGTTACCCCCACCTCCCAGATCGTGGGCACCCAGGCCGTGATGAACGTGCTGGGCGGCGAGCGCTATAAGATGGTCACCAAGGAAAGCAAGGGCCTGCTCCGCGGCGAATATGGCCGCCTGCCCGCCCCTGTGAACGAAGAGGTGCGCAAAAAGTGCATCGGCGATGCGAAGGTGATCACCCATCGCCCCGCCGATGATCTGGCCCCCGAACTTGAAGGCTACCGTAAGGAAATCGCCCAGTATAGCCAGCAGGATGAGGATGTGCTTTCCTACGCCCTCTTCCCCCAGGTCGCCGTTAAGTTCTTCCAGTGGCGGCAGGCCCAGCAGCTGAAGGCCGATCCTTCCGCCTTCAACACCCAGGACGGCACCATGCCCGTCTGATCGAAAAACGGAGAAGAAACGGGGATAATATTGCGGGAGGATGCTTTTGCGTCAAAAGCACCCTCCCGCAAATAATCCCCGTTCTTGGTTTTCGGGAGGGCTGCTTTACCGAGATGCAGACAGCGTGACAGAGCAGACGGATTTTTGTATCTTTTCGCGCGTTTTGATCGACAGAAGCGAAAGCATCTGCTATACTGGCAGTACTGAAGGAGGGGACGCTCATGAAGTATTGTCATCGCTGCGGCACGGGGAATCCCGAAAACCAGATGTTTTGTCAGGGCTGCGGCAGGCCGATGCAGAAAAACGCCCGGGAGGTGAGCCTCAAAATGGCGCGGGAGGAAAGCACGCGCCAGGAGAAGAAGGAGACCCGCCGCCAGAAAATCGGCCATTGCCTGCTGGCGGGGATGTATGCGCTCCATATCCTGCTGATGCTTTGCGCCTGCATTTTCGGCAATGTTCAGCTCGTTGGAGTGCTTCCCGCCCTGGGCGTCACGCTTATCTTTCCCGGGCTTGGCTATGCAGGGCTATATCACCCGGAATGGATTTTTAAGCTCGAGCATCTCTTTACCATTCAGAATCTGGATGAGGTCGAGGTATCGGATTTTTATCGATTCTGCAGCGCCGTCGGCGGCGTGCTTGTTTGGGCAGGAGGCATCGTTCTGCTGACAATTCTGTGTCTGGCAAAATAAAGCCAGGGATGCGGCCCGCGTCCCTTTTACCGAAACGGCGATCAGCCCTCCGGCGCGTGCAGGCCGGGGGGCTGTTTTTTTCTGAAAAGGGCGGCATATTTTTCTGCTATACGGCCTCCAGCCCCGCTTCGCCCTCCACCAGCTTCAGCAGCTCCGCCTGCTCGCCGGTTTCGGCGTCTATATAGACCAGATAGGTGTCCCCCTGAAAGACGCCCCGAAATTCATAGCAGAGCCTTTCCCCCTGCTCCGTGGGGATAACGCACAGGCGGTTTTTCCGGATGTCCAATCGGCTGCTGATTTTTGCCCGGGCCTCCTCCGGGGTAAGGGCGGGCTCCAGCGCGCCCCGCTCCCGATGATTCAGCAGATAATTCCGCGCCTCCCAGCCCACCACCTGGGCATTATCCAGCCGCAGCTGCACCTTGATCAGATCGGGATAGAGCAGAATATCCCCCTGCACGGCGGCAAAGGAAATCACCCCCACGCCCTGATACGCCTGGAAAAAGGTAGGTTCCATCTGCCCATAGCCCTGCCGGGAGAGAAACTGCTCCGCCGCCGCCCGGCATTCCTCCAGCCCCTTCTGCTGGCTGAAATCGGCGGAATCCGGGGCCATCCAGAGGATTTTGCCGCCCTGCCGGGTAACGGCGGCCTCCAGCGTCACATCGGAAAGGCGGAGCGTCACCCCATAGCAGGGAATATCGCCGCCGCTGTCCGTGCCGGGAATGGCCGATACCACCCGCTCCCGTCCCGCAAATCCGGCAGCCAGCGAAAGCGCCTCCTCCCGGCTGATTTCCTTCAGTTCCGCCAGCGCCCCGGCCCCCGGCCGCTCCCGGGCATCCGAAAAGGGGCCGTCATAAATCAGCGTGGGATAGGAAACGGCGCTGTCATAGCCCGGGGCTTCCTCCCCTGCCGGGAAAAGCCCCTCCCCGGCCAGCGCCCCGGCGGAAAGCTCCTCCCGGGCGGCGGAAAGCGCCTGAGTATACGCCTGGCAGCCTTCGATGAGCTGCCCCAGCTGGCGGTAATCCTGGCTGGTGATTTCCCCCTTGCGAATCAGGGAATCGGCATAATCTGCCAATTGATTGGCGAATTTCATCGCCCGCTGATTGGCGGTATGGGCAAGAGGCAGCAGCGAAAGGCTGCGCTGCACCTGGGCCCCGCCGCTGCTGACCTGGCTGAGATAGGCGGCGCTGGTTTCCCGATCCTGGGAAAGCACGGCCTTCTGCAGGCACAGGCGCATATCCTCCGTCTGCCGCAGGGCGGAAAGCACCGCGCCCTCATAGATTTCCCGCAGCCGCATTTTCCTTTCCGCCGCCTCCTGCCAGCCCGCCGCCGCCAGCGCCCCGGCCGCCACCAGCAGCACGGAAAGAATGGCGGCCGGCAGCAGATATTTTTTCCGCATGCACGCCCTCCTTCTATACGGCAAAAACGTGATCGCCGATGCTCAAACGCACCTCCCGGCTCCAGATCCAGGCGTTGGTGGCGGTGGCGGGATTATAATAGTAGAGACAGCCGGCGGTGGGATCCCAGCCGTTCATGGCATCCCGGGCGGCGCGGATGGAATCGCTGTCCGGGGTCAGGTTGATCTGTCCGTCCGCCACGCAGTCAAAGGCTCCCGCCTGATAAACCACGCCGCTGACCGTATTGGGAAAGGCGGCGCTTTTGACCCGGTTCAGCACCACCGCCGCCACTGCCACCTTGCCCACATACGGCTCGCCCCTTGCTTCCCCATGCACCAGCCGGGCCAGCACCTGTATCTCGCTTTCCGAGGCCGAGGCGGCGCTGGCCTTTCCGCTCTCCGTCAACCTGATGCCCAGGGCCGCCGCCGTGGCGGGGCCCACCGCCCCATCCGCCTTCAGCCCGTTCTTTTTCTGAAACCAGATCACCGCATCATAGGTTTCCTGGCCGAAAATGCCGTCCGCCTCGCCCTGCATATAGCCGTATTGCCGCAGCCGCTGCTGAATTTTCAGCACATCGCTCCCCCTGTCCCCCCAGGCGATGGTCGCTCCCTTTGCCTCGGCGGCAAAGCAGAAGGCCAGCAGCAGCGAAAGAATCGCCGCCCATTTCCTCTTCATCGGCTTCCCTTCCTTTCCTGGCATAGCATGCCCGGAATACCAGCCGCTCTTTCAAGAAAATGTTACAACTTTATGAAAAATCTGCCTTGACATTGTTACGGAAATGAAATAGAATAAATTGATATTGTGTATTCCTGCGCCCTTTTGCGCCCGGATGGAGGTTTTGCCCGATGCGTCATTCTTTTTTCTGCCGCCTGCTTGCCCTGCTGCTTGCCCTTGGCTGCCTGCTGCCTGTTTTCGGCGCGGCGGCGGCGGGCTATCCCATGGTGGGCTTTACCACCGATAGCCTGCGCCTGCGCCAGCAGCCCCAGGATACCGCCGCCGTCCTCTGCACCATTCCCAAGGGGGATGCGCTGCTGATTGACGGCGAAAGCGGAAGCTATTATATCGTGGTTTATGAGGGGCAGAGAGGCTATGTCCTCAAGCGCTATATCGCCACCGGCGATGCCGCCTATCCCCAGACCACCGCCGTCCCTTCCGCCCCTTTCAGCAGCGCCTATACCCTGCTTGCCTCCGGTGATCAGGGGGATAAGGTCACGGTGCTTCAGGAGGCGCTGGACGAGCTTGGCTTCTATTCCGGTCAGGCGGACGGCAAATTCGGCTCTGGCACAAAAAGCGCGGTCACGGCCTTCCAGAAAATGAACGGCCTTGCCCAGACCGGCGTGGCCGATGGGGAAACCCAGGAATTGCTCTTTGAGGGCAAGCCGAAAAACAGCCGGGGCAAGGCCGCAGCCGTCAAAACCGTATCCTATCTGGACAGCGCCGTGATCGCCTCCGGCAGCAGCGGCAGCATGGTAAAAAAGCTCCAGGAAAGGCTGAAGACCCTGGGCTATTATACCGGCAGCATTGACGGGGCCTGCGGCAGCGGCACGGTGCGCGCCATCAAGGCCTTCCAGAAAAAGGCCGGGCTTTCCCAGACCGGCCGGGCGGACAGCGCCACCCGGGCGCTGCTCTATGCCGCTTCCGCCCCCGCCGCCAATGCCACCGCCACCCCCAAGCCCACCACTACCCCCAAGCCCTACGCCACCTATGCCCCCTCTGCCACCGATGCGCCCCTGTATCCCTATACCTCCTATACCACGTCTTCGGTCAATCTGCGCAAAGCCGCCTCCAGCGCCAGCACCCGCCTTGCCACCCTTTCCAGGGGCGCAGAGATTACCGTGCTTTCCATGGAGGGGGAGTATCTTAAGGTATCCAGCGGCGGCAAGACGGGCTATATCGCCGCGGAATTTGCCTATATTCCCGCCCAGTATCTGCCCGGGGAAGCTCTGGATACGGATGGCGAGGCCCAGGCCAATTATCCCTATCTGCGCAGCGGCAGCACCGGAAAATATGTAACCGCCCTGCAGGAGGCGCTAAAGGAATTGGGCTTCTATGCCGGCAGCGCCAGCGGCAGCTATGACGCCGCCACCCTTTCCGCCGTCAAGGCCTTCCAGAAAAAGAACGGCCTCAAGCAGGACGGCATCACTTCCCCGGAAATGCAGCAGCTGATCTTTGAAGGAAAGCCCCTGAACAGCCGGGGCAAAAAAACCGATGTGAAAACCCTGCCCCTGATCGAGGGCTATGAAATGCGCCTGAATGACAAGGGCGAGGCCGTATCCCGGCTGCAGCAGCAATTGGCGGCTCTGGGCTATTATACCAAGACCGTGACCGGCACCTTTGACAGCGCCACCCAGAAGGCGGTGCGCGCCTTCCAGACAGAGCATCATCTCTATGTGGACGGCGTGGCGGGCAAAAAGACCCAGACCCTGCTGAACGCCCTGGCCGCCCCCACCGCCACCCCCGGCGCCTATGTGCCCGCAACCACGGCTCCCGCCAATACCCCCCTGACTGCGGAGAACGTCATCATCATGCAGAATGGCACCCGGGGCCTAGCGGTGGAGCGGCTGCAGATGCGGCTGAAGGAGCTGGGCTATTATACCGCCGAAGCGGACGGCATCTATGACAGCGATGAGATTGCCGCCGTCCGGGCCTTCCAGAAAAAGAACGGCCTGAAGATCGATGGCATTGCGGGGCTGGATACCCAGCTGCGGCTCTATTCCGATTCCGCCGTTCCCGCCACCACCGCCGCCCTGCCCCTCCCCACGGCGGCCCCTGCCACCCCCACCCCCGCGCCCGTTCTGGAAACCCTGCGCCTGGGCAGCAGCGGGGAGGGCGTAATCACCCTGCAGACCTGGCTTACAACCTATGGCTACTACAGCGGGAAAATTGACGGCATTTTCGGCACCGGCACCGCCAGCGCCGTCAGCCGCTTCCAGCGTGCCAACGGCCTGACCGCCGACGGCGTGGTGGGCGCGGCCACCCGCAGCAAGCTAAACGGCAGCAGCGGCGTGGTCATTATGGCCACTACGCCCCCCGCCGCCACCGCCGCCCCCACCCAGCCCGCTGTTTCCAAGCTTTCTTCCGGGGATCAGGGCGAGGCGGTTACCGCCATGCAGAAGCGGCTGGTGGAATTGGGGTATCTGAACGCCGCCGATGGCATTTACGGCCCCCGCACCTATAACGCCGTGGTGGCCTTCCAGCGCAAAAACGGCCTGACCGCCGATGGCATCGCGGGCAAAATGACCCTGACCCGGCTCAATTCCTCCGCCGCCATCGCCGCCTCCAATGCCATTCTTACTGTCCCCGGCACCGATTCCTCTGCCTCCAATACCGGAAGCAGCAGCTTTACCCCGCCCGATGCCTCCGAGGTGCGCTATGCCAACTGGTATACCGAGATCCGCGCCCGGGCCAAGCTGATGCCCGATGTGGTGATTTATGATCCCGATTCCGGGCTGCATTTCAATCTGCATATGTTCTCCTTCGGCAAGCATGCCGATTCCGAGCCGCCCACCAGGGAGGATACCGAAATCCTCTATGAGATCAACGGCGAGGATAACTGGGATCCCAAATATGTGTGGGTAATCTTCTCCGATGGCCGGGTGTATATCGCCTCCATCCACAGCAAGGGCCATACCGTGGATCATACCGCCAATAACGGCATGACGGGGCATATCTGCCTCCATTTCCCCCGGATCATGTCCGAGGCGGAGGCCACCGGCCCCTACGCCGTGCGCCATCAGAAGGAAATCCTCTACGGCTGGGAGCTGACCCAGGCCATGGCGCGGTAAGGCGGGAACGGCATGGAAAAGACAACGGCCATTCTGGCGCTCTTTGATTTTGACGGCACCCTCATCCGCGGGGACAGCATCATTTCCTATCTGCGCACGGCCCGGCGTCTGGGCGCGCTTTCCAGGGGCGAATTTGCCCGGGCCTGCCTGGCCGCCCTGCAGTATAAGCTGGGCCGCATCACCGAGGAGGAGGCCAAGACGCGCGCCCTTTCCTTCCGGCGGCATCTATCCCCTGATCGCCGCACGGCCCTGGACGCCTTTTTCGCCTCGGATGAATTGCTCCCCCGGCTTTTCCCGGCGGGCAAGACACAGATGGAATGGCATCGGGAAATGGGCCATCTGGTGCTGCTGGTTTCTGCCTCCACCCAGAATTATATGGATTTTGTGCTGCCGCTCCTTCCGGCGGATGCGCTGCTCTGCACGCCTCTTGCCGGGGATGGGCAGGCGGGAAAAAACTGCAAGGGCGAGGAAAAGGTGCGCCGCATCCGGGAATATCTCAGCGCCCAGGGCATTCAGGCGGATTTTTCCGCCTCCTATGCCTATGGGGACAGCAGAAGCGATCTGCCCATGCTGCGCCTCTGCGGGCATCCCACCCTGGTCAATCCCGGCCGCAGGCTGAAAAAAGCGGCGGGAAATATGCCCTGCGTGCATTGGAAGGAAGAAAAAAACGGCCCGGCTGCCCGCAGATAACAAAAGGCCCGGGCCGCCGCAATTGCCTGTCGGCCCATTGCTTTTCCCGCCCGGGAAAGCAGCGGGCCGTTTTTCTTTTCGGCGGGGTCTTTCCCCCTCGCCCTGCCGCTTTACAGGCGGCGCTTTGTCTGGTAAAATAAGGGGAGGATGAAAAAGGAGGAATGCTTCCCATGGCGGAGAGAACGGCCGCATTGCAGCGGCAGAAAATGGTGATGGAGGGCGCGCTGCTTTCCACCATCGCCCCGGCTGCCTATCTGGCCGGGCTCAATACGGTGGAGGATTGCATGCAGGATGAGGGCATCCGCGCCTTTCTGGGCCATGCGCTCCTGCATGAAATCATGCCCTGCATTCCTTTGGAAAAGGCGGATGTGGATCAGCTGGCCATGGAAATCTGCGGCGAAATGGAATCCCCTGCCCTTTCCCGGCCTCTGCATGCCCTATTGCAGAATGGCGTGCGCGCCTGGGAAAAGCAGGCGCTGCCCATCCTGAGAAAATATGAAAGCCGGGAAGGGCTGCTGCCCCCCTGCCTGTGCATAGGGCTGGCCGCGCTGATCATGTATTTTTCCGGGGCCCGGCGGAATGCGAAGGGGGCCTATGAGGGCCTGCGGGAGGGGGAAAGCTATCCGGTGCAAGAGGAAGAAGAGGTGCTGCTGGCCTTTTCCCGGCTCAGCCCCGATATGCCCCCGGAAACCCTGGCCTATGCCGTGCTTTCCGATCAGATGATCTGGGAAAAGGATTTGCGGGAAATAGACGGCCTGGCCGAGCAGCTTTCCGCGCAGCTGCGGGATCTGCAGCTATTGGGCCTGCGGCAGGCCATGCGCGCCTGCATCCCGGAAAAAGAGTAAGCCATAAATCGCCTGAACGCAAAAACAGACTGGAAGGAAATTGCCATGCACGTCGTTTTGTATGCGCCGGAAATTCCCCAGAATACCGGCAATATTGCCCGCACCTGCGCCGCCACCCGCACCGATCTGATCCTCATTGAGCCGCTGGGCTTTTCGCTGGCGGATAAATATATGAAGCGGGCGGGGCTGGATTATTTCTCCATGGTGAATATGCAGGTGCTGCCCGATTTTGAAACGCTGATGAAAAAATATCCCGGCGCGGTCTTTCATTTTGCCAGCACAAAAGCGCCCCGGGCCTATACCGAGGCCAGCTATGGCCCGGAGGATTTTCTCGTTTTCGGCTGCGAAACCAGGGGGCTTCCCGAATCCCTGCTTTCCCGGGTGTATGATCGCTGCGTGCGCATTCCCATGCGTCCGGAGGCCCGCTCCCTGAATCTGGCCAATTCGGTGGCCATCGTGGTGTATGAGGCCCTTCGTCAGCAGAGCTTTCCCGGCCTTTCCGCCGAGGGCGCGCTCACCGGTCGGGAGGATGCCGCCGCGCCCTGGATGGATTATGTATAGGCGCGCCGGGCCGCAGAAAGCATCGCAAAAAAACCGCCCCTCTCCGGGGCAGAAAACCGAGGCAGTACATGCAGAAGCATCAGGATAATTTTCACAGAGACTGGGAGGCCCAGGAAAAGCGCGATCGATACCGGGTGGCCGCAGGCATGATGAATTTCCTGGGGGTTGTGGTGGGCATCGCATCGATTTTTCTGATTCTGGCGCTGCTCTTCAGCCTGCTTTCCTGGCTCTCCCAGGATATTTCCTCCACCTTCGCCATTCTGCGTACCCGGTTCCTGTAAATAAAAAAGATTTTCCCGTTTTTTCTCAAACGCCATTTTTTCCGGGCATACTGGAAAGGGAGGATGCACCATGGAGGTTTCCTGGGATAGCCTGCACGCCCAGATTGAGGCCTGTCAGAAATGCGGCCTGTGCCGGCAGATTCATCATAAGGTGCCGGGCCAGGGCAGCGCAAACGCCCGCCTGATGTTCATCGGCGAAGGCCCCGGGGCGGATGAGGATCTGCAGGGGCTGGCCTTTGTGGGCCGGGCCGGGCAATTGCTCACCCGCATGATCGCCGCCATCGGCTATACCCGGGAGGAAACCTATATCTGCAATGTGGTCAAATGCCGCCCGCCCCAGAACCGCACCCCCACCCCGGAGGAAGCCGCGGCCTGCCTGCCCTATCTCCGGGCCCAGTTTTCGCTGGTGCGGCCCCAGGTGATCGTGCTGTTGGGGGCCACCGCCGCCCGGGCCGTGCTGGGGGAGCAGATCCGCATCACCCGGGATCGGGGCAAATGGGTGGAGCGGAAGGGCGTTTTCTTTATGCCCACCTATCATCCCGCCGCCCTGCTCCGGGATGAAAGCAAGAAACGGGAGGCCTGGGAGGATATGAAGGCCATCCGGGATAAGCTAAGGGAGGGGTAAGGGCCCCTTAAATCAATCCATCTGCTGGAGGGATTTCATGACCGCGCTTGATACCGTTTATCAGGAAATGCTTGCCTTTTTCCGGCCGCTCTGGCCCGGAGAGGATAAACCCATGGTGCTGGGGGATGGAAAAAGAGAGGCCCCGGTGCTGATGCTCATCGGCGAGGCCCCGGGGGAAACCGAGGTGATCAAGCGCCGCCCCTTTGTGGGCAAGGCGGGAAAGAATCTGGATGAATTTCTGTCCCTGGCCAGGCTTGGCCGGGAGGAGATTTTCGTATCCAACGTGGTCAAAATCAGGCCGACGGAAAAGGGCCCCACCGGCCGCACCCGCAACCGCGCCCCTAATAAGGAGGAATTATCCCTCTTTACGCCCTGGCTGATGAAGGAAATCGCCGCCGTGCGCCCCCGTGCGCTGGTAACGCTGGGCAATGTGCCCCTTAAAGCGCTGGCGGGAAGCGCGGTCACCATCGGCATGTGCCACGGGCAATGGCTGGAAAGCGCCGCGGGCATTCCGCTCTTTGCCCTGTATCATCCCGCCTCCATCATCTATCGGCGGGATCTGGCCCCGGTCTATGAGGAGGATGTGAAGCGCCTGGCCGCCGCCCTGCCTGACATTTCAGACGCAAAAGCGCGGTTTTGAGCCGCGCCCCCTTTCCTCCGCCGCCTTTTCATGCTATGATATTTCTGTCAGAGGAAAATGAAGGGGGTTTACTGCCATCATGGAAGCCATTGCGGAATTTATTCTTACCAATCTGCCCTTAATTCTCTGCCTCGGCCTGGGCGTGGCCCTGCTGGTGCTGGAGGTATTTGTGCCCGGCTTTGGGCTGCCGGGCATCGCAGGAATTCTGCTGGTCGTTACCGGCATCGTGCTGACCTGGATGCATTACGGCCCGGCAGCGGGCCTGGCTGTTACGCTGATCGCCCTGGCCATTGCAGGCATCAGCATATCCATCTCCATCAAATCCGCCGCCAGCGGGAAAATTTCCCGCTCCGCCCTGATCCTGCATGATGAAACGAAGGAAATGGATCATGAGGAAACCGAGGCGTTTCTGGGCAGGGAAGGGGAGACCCTGACGGTGCTGAATCCCGCCGGGATTGCGGATTTTGACGGGGTGCGCCTGAATGTGGTTTCCGAAGCCAGCTATCTGGAAAAGGGCACGCGGGTTCGGGTGCTGGCGGTAGAGGGAAACCGCATCGTCGTTCGCAGAATCGAGGGCTGATTCATTTCGTCCTTGCATTATCAATCATACAGGAGGGGGATTTATCATGGATTTCTTCGTTCTCTGGTTCATCATCATCGCAGTCGTCATCATTCTGGCCGCCGTGTTTTTCCGCTATGTGCCCCTGGGACTGTGGATCAATGCCCGGGCCTCGGGCGCGGGGGTGCGCATCATTTCGCTCATCGGCATGCGCTTCCGCCGCATTTCGCCCCAGAAGATCGTAAACGCCTATATCAAGGCCCGCAAGGCCGGCCTGCAGGTAACCACCGATATGCTGGAAACCCATTACCTGGCCGGCGGCAATATTGAGCGGGTGATCAACGCCCTGATTTCCGCCAAGCAGGCCAGCATCAATCTTTCCTTTACCACCGCCTGCGCCATCGATCTGGCCGGGCGCGATGTGCTGCAGGCCGTGCAGATGAGCGTGCTGCCCAAGGTGATTGAAACCCCGCCCGTGGCCGCCATCGCCCAGAACGGCATTGAATTGCGCGCCAAGGCCCGCATTACCGTCCGCACCAATATCGAGCGGCTGGTGGGCGGCGCCGGGGAGGAAACCATCATCGCCCGGGTCGGCGAGGGTATCGTAACCACCATCGGCTCCTCCAAGACCCATGAGGCCGTGCTGGAAAACCCCGATCTGATCAGCCAGACCGTGCTGAATAAGGGCCTGGATAAGGGCACCGCCTACGAAATTCTCTCCATCGATATTGCCGATGTGGATGTGGGCCGCAATATCGGCGCGCAGCTGCAGATGGATCAGGCCGAGGCCGATCGCCGCATCGCCCAGGCCAAGGCGGAGGAGCGCCGGGCCATGGCCGTCGCCCATGAGCAGGAAATGAAGGCCGCCGTGCAGGAAATGCGCGCCAAGGTGGTGGAGGCCGAGGCCCAGGTGCCCCTGGCCATGGCCGAAGCCCTGCGGGAGGGCAAGCTGGGCGTAATGGATTATTATCAGATGCAGAATACCATCGCTGATACCGAAATGCGCACCGGCATCGCCAAGGCGACCGCCCCGGCCATGGACAGCGCCAAGCCCCTGGACGGCAAGAAATAATGCGCCCGGCCCAGCATTCGGGAAAGGAGGCGTCCCATGGAGGATGCATTCAGCGCGCTGCTTCCGCTGCTAATCATTGTGCTTTCCATCGTAACCAAATTCAGTAAAGCCAAGAAAAACCAGGCATCTGCAAAGACCGCCGTCCCGCCCCGGGACGCCGCCCCGCGCCCCGTCGCGGCAAGGAGCCCTACGGATCAGGCCGCGCTGGCCTCTGCGCCCGCCCGTCCTGCGCCTGCGCCCGTGTCTGCGCCCGTTCCCGCCACTATCCCTGCGCCCGCCCCGGCCCAGATCGGGCCGGAGGGCGAGGACGCCTGTCATGAATACATGCTGCATGAAACGCAGGAGGAGACGCGGGAAATGCCGCAGCAGCCGGACAGCGAAGCGGCGGCCCGGGAATTGGTGCGCGGCGTGATCATCGGCGAAATTCTGCGCCGTCCCTCTGAACGGCGCTGCGGGAGGCGCGCATGAAGGAAAACGCCCTTATTTCGGTGCTGATTGCCGATGATGATCCCGGCATGCGGCTGATCCTGCGCAAAAAAATCCAGTCCACCCCGGGCTTCTGCGTAATCGGCGAGGCCGCAGGCGGCCAGGAGGCCATGGCGCTCTTTGAAAAATGCGCGCCCCAGGTGGTATTTCTGGATGTGGATATGCCGGAAAAAACGGGCGTGGAATGCGCCCGGCTGATCCAGGATCAGAATCCCGGCTGCATCCTGATTTTTGCCACCGGACATGAAGAATACATGAGCGAGGCCTTTGAGGTCTATGCCTTTGATTATCTGGTCAAGCCCTTCAAGCTGGATCGGCTGGAGCAGACCCTGAAGCGGATCAGCGATCGCCTGTCTCATTCGCCCCTGGCGCCGCTGCCCGCTCCCCGGGGGCCGGCCGGGCAGAAGACGGCAGGGCGGCTGATGCTGCGCCATCGGGACGGAATATCCTTTATCGATCAGATGGATATTCTGCTGGTGCAGCGGGAGGAACGGGCCACCGTGGTCTATACCGGCAAGGGCGAGCGCTATGTGCTGTCCGAAACCCTTTCAGAAATGGAGAGCCGGCTGGATGCCGATCTCTTTTTCCGCTGCCACAAAAGCTATATCATCAATCTGCGCGCCATTCGGGATATTACCCCCTACGGGCGCTGGACGTATGTGGTGCGGCTGGAGGGGACAGAGCATGATGCGCTGATCACCCACGAAAAATATGAGGAGCTGGAGCGGCGCTTTTCCTGAAAAAGGGCGGGCGCGCCCCGGTCAGGGCCCGGCGGATTGATTCCGTCCGGGCCTTCGCAGGTCTATTCCCCCGGAAGGAGGCATTTTTATGAGTGAATTTTCCCGTTCCGCCCTGCTCCTGGGCGATGCAGCCATGGAGCGGCTGCGGCAGGCGCATGTGGCGGTTTTCGGCGTGGGCGGCGTGGGCGCGGCCTGCGCAGAGGCCCTGGCCCGGGGCGGCATCGGGCAGATGACCCTGGTGGATGATGACGAGGTCAGCCTGAGCAATATCAATCGCCAGTTCCCCGCCCTGCATTCCACCCTGGGCCAGAAAAAGGCCGAGGTCATGCAGGCGCGCATTCTCGATATCAACCCCCGGGCGGCGGTGCATGCCCGCTGCGAGTTTTTTTCTGCCGAAACGGCGGATGCCTTTGATTTCTCCGCCTATGATTATATCGTGGATGCCATCGATACCGTTTCCTCCAAGGTTCTGCTCATTGAACGGGCGCATCAGATGCATATCCCCATCATCAGCGCCCTGGGCGCGGGCAATAAAATGGATCCCACCCGCTTTCAGGCGGCGGATCTGTACGAAACCTCCGTCTGCCCCCTGGCACGGGTGCTGCGCAGCCAGCTGAAAAAACGCGGCATCCTTGCCCATCGGGTGGTCTATTCCACCGAGCCGCCCATGCAGCCCCGGGAAATCCTCTGCGAAAACGGCCGCCACCTGCCCGGCAGCCTCTCCTTTGTGCCGCCGGTTATGGGCATGATCCTGGCCGGCGAGGTCATCAAAGCCCTGGGCTGGGGAAAAGGCGAGGATATTTGCAGGAGGAGGCTTTTGTAGCCAAAAGCCCCCTCCCGCACCCTCCCGAAAACCACCTCTGGATGATACAAAAAGACAAAACCAAGTTGGATGCCAGTGAAGCAAGAGGCAAGAAGGTGTAGAAATTAAAGCGGCAATGCCCTCACCAAACGTGAAGGTATTGCTGCTGTTTTTCTGAATGCTGCTCTTTTCTGCTGCTCTGGCATTCAATTTGGCAGAAACCTGCCACGCTCCATCCAGAGCCGGTTTTCGGGAGGGTGCGGGAGGGTGCTTTTGACGCAAAAGTGGTTCCCCCGCAATTATTTCTCCCGTCCCGAAAAACAAATCCTCATCAGCTAACCTTTTTCGTGTCTGTTGCGTTTTATAAGTGTGATCACAGTCAGCACCGGAGGGAAGAAGCCCATGGATGAAGCAACCTACATTGCCGTCAGCGAGCAATGGATGGCGTCATTTTTCAGGACAGCGTACAGCATCCTGAAAAACCGGCATGATGCCGAGGACGCCGTACAGCAGATGCTGCTGAAGGCCTGGCAGGCCCGGGAGAAGGGCCGTGCCGGGGCGGAGCGGGCATGGATGATGCGCATTTTAATCAACGAATGCTGCAGCATGCGCCGTCATCTTTGCCGGAGCATTCCCACAGAGAATGCCGCCGTCCTTGAGGATACCGCCGCCGATGCTGAAGAAACCGGCCTGCATGAGGCCATCAGCGCGCTGCCCGATCCCCTGCGCACGCCCTTTCTGCTCAAATACATGGAGGGCATGACGGAAAAGGAAACGGCCATTGCCCTTGGGCTTTCCGTGCCCGCCGTAAAGAATAGGCTATTCCGCGCACGGAAGGCCCTGCAAAAACAATTGAAAGAGGAGGTAAGCCTGTGATGAAACTGGATCCCGAAAGCCTGAAGCGCGGCTATCCCGCCATAAGCCCGGAATTCGAATCGCGCATGCGCGTCATGATCCACAGGCTATCCTCACAGAAGGAGGAACCGCCCATGAAACGCACGGCGCTGAAAACCGTTCTTGTCTTTTCCCTGATCACCATTCTTTTGTGCAGCACGGCCTTTGCCCTGCTCTCCGGAGGCCTGGAATGGTATTACAACACCCGCTTTACCGCCTATCAGACCTATGAGCCGGAGAAATACGCGGCGATTCTGCAGAACCTGCAGACCGATATCCCTCAGACGGCCTCCGCGCAGCAGCAGATCCGCATCGGCGTTCAGGATGCGGCCTGGGTGGAGGAGCAGAATTTCCTGGCCGTCTCCTTTGCGGCCGCGCCCCTGAGCCCGGATACCACGGAATTGCATCCCATGTGGAATCTGGATGCCGACGGCTCCTATGTGGGCCCGGAGGGCGATCCCAGCCCTGAATCCGATGGCGAGGATCGCGCTATCCATTGGCTCTGGGTCAATGGCGCCTTTGGCCCCGTGGAGGAAATGATCGCCCCCGGCAAGCAGCTGCTTCTGCTGGAATTGGATCAGCTCTATCTGAATGGCGATCAGCTAAGCGATCTTGCTACCAGCATGGATGCCTTCCGGGATGAGGCGGGCAATGTCTATACCGTGCTGGAAGCACAGCTGGATTTCATGCGCGCCGATTATGAAGAGGAAATGCGCCAGCGTATGGAAACCCACCCCGAATGGAAGGCCGATTATCAGGCGCAACTGGAAAAAGGCCTGCGCCTCCGCTCCATCATCGAAAACGCCCCCGACGGCATGGTAAACGTTACCGCCGTTTATACCCTTACCCCCTACTCTGCCGATGACGCCCTGCTCTATCAGGGCGGCCAAACCGGCGAAATCTCCTTCCAACTGCAGGTGAAGTGACGGAGGAGGAACGGGAAGGTAAATATGCGGGGAACCATTCTTTGTTGCCAAAGAACGGTTCCCCGCACCCCTCCAAGAAAGCCATGGGGGAAGGATGGGGATTTTTGCGGGAGGATGCTTTTGCGTCAAAAGCACCCTCCCGAAAACCACCTCTGGATGATACAAAAAGGCAAAACCAAGTTGGATGCCAGTGAAGCAAAAGGAAACAGGCAGCAAGGAAAAACAAGCAGCAAGGAACCAAACAGCAATGCTCTCTCCAAATGCGGAAGCATTGCTGTTGTTTTTCTGATTGCTGCTCTTTTTTTCTGCTCTGGCATTCAATTTGGCAGGAACCCTCCATGAAACATCCAGAGGTGGTTTTCGGGAGGGTGCGGGAGGGGACTTTTGACTCAAAAGTCT
>CAZJUJ010000034.1:0-30525 GCA_964549135.1 uncultured Oscillospiraceae bacterium
AGGCCCAGATCCTTCTTCTTGGTCCGCTTACCGGCGGCAGCAAACTTGGCAACCGAGCCGGTGGGAGTGGACTTGGAGGCCTGTCCGCCGGTGTTGGAATACACTTCGGTATCCAAAACCAGCACGTTCACATCCTGGTTCTGTGCCAGCACGTGATCCAGTCCGCCGTAGCCGATGTCATAAGCCCAGCCGTCGCCGCCGAAGATCCAGATGGACTTCTTGGTCAGCAGATCCGCATTGGCAATGACTTCCTTGGCCAGACGGCAGGCATCGCAATTGCAATCCTTGCCTTCCCATTCAGTGCCGGTCAGGTCGATGCCATCCTTGCAGGCAGCCAGCAGCTTTTCGCCCGCCGCACGGGAGCCTTCAGCATCTTCCATGTTATCCAGCCATTCCTGGCCCGCAGCCTTGATATCGGCCTGCGCCCATTCCACATTGATCAGGGCCTGGACGGTTTCAGCCAGCTTGGCGCGGCGCTGGGTGGTGGCCAGGTTCATGCCGAAGCCGAACTCGGCGTTGTCTTCGAACAGAGAGTTCGCCCAAGCGGGGCCATGACCCTTTTCGTTGACAGTGTAGGGGCAGGTGGGAGCGGAGCCGCCATAGATGGAGGAGCAGCCGGTAGCGTTGGCAATCATCATCCGATCGCCGAACAGCTGCGTAACCAGCTTCACATAGGGGGTCTCGCCGCAGCCGGCGCAAGCGCCAGAGAACTCAAACAGGGGCTGCATAAACTGGCTGCCCTTAACAGAGTTGGGGTTGATGGTCACTTCGGGCTTAGGCAGCTTCATGGCGAATTCCCAATTCTTTTCTTCCTTGCGCTGGGAATCCAGAGGCTGCATGGTCAGCGCCTTGACCTTGGCAGGGCAGACTTCTACGCAGTTGCCGCAGCCGGTGCAGTCCATGGGGCTGACCTGCATGCGATACTCGTAGCCGGCATATTCCTTGCCAATGGCCTTCTTGGTTACGAAGCCTTCGGGCTTGTCCGTTCCTTCCTTCACCAGCACGGGCCGGATGCAGGCATGGGGGCAAACCAGAGAGCACTGGCCGCACTGGATGCAGTTATCCACAACCCATTCAGGAACCTTCACGGCGATGCCGCGCTTCTCATACTGGGTGGTGCCAGTGGGCACAAAGCCGCGAGGATCGAACGCAGACACAGGCAGATTGTCGCCTTCCTGCGCCAGGATGGGACGAACCAGGTTATCGAAGTATTCGCTGGCTTCCACCTTCATGGGCACGGCGCCGGTGGTGGCATCCGCCCATTCAGCGGGCACGGGAACTTCCTTCAGGCCGGAAATAGCGATATCGATAGCGTCCCAGTTCTTCTGAACCACCGCGTCGCCCTTCTTGCCGTAGGTCTTCTTGGCATACGCCTTCATGTACTTATCCGCATCTTCGTAGGGGATGATGTTGGCCAGCTTGAAGAAAGCGGCCTGCATGATGGTGTTGATGCGGTTGCCCATGCCAACCTGCGCGGCCAGCTTGATAGCGTTGATGGTGTAGAACTTGGCCTTCTTCTTGGCCAGCAGCTGCTTCATGGAAGCGGGCAGATGCGCGTCCATTTCCTCGGGCTCCCACTGGGAGTTGAGCAGGAAGGTGCCGCCGTCCTTCAGGGAGGTCACCATGTCATACATGGTCACCTAGGCGGGGTTATGGCAGGCGATGAAATCAGCCGCATCGATCAGATAGGTGGAGCGGATGGGCACATCGCCGAAGCGCAGATGGGATACGGTCAGGCCGCCGGACTTCTTGGAGTCATAGGCGAAATAGGCCTGCGCATACTTATCGGTATGATCGCCGATGATCTTGATGGAGTTCTTGTTGGCGCCGACGGTGCCGTCAGAGCCCAGGCCATAGAACTTGCAGGAAACGGTGCCGGCGGGGGCCACGTTATACTGCTTGCCCAGCTTCAGGCTGGTCTTGGTCACGTCGTCATTGATGCCCACGGTGAAGTGGTTCTTGGGCGCAGCCTTGGCCAGATTGTCATAGACAGCCTTGACCATGGTGGGATTGAATTCCTTGCTGCCCAGGCCATAGCGGCCGCCCACAACAACGATATCCTTGCGGCCGTTTTCAGCCAGCACAGCGCATACATCCTCGTAGAGGGGCTCGCCCAGGGAGCCGGGCTCCTTGGTGCGGTCCAGCACGGCGATCTTCTTGCAGGTGGCGGGCACGGCGGCCAGGAAATGCTTGGCAGAGAAGGGACGATAGAGGTGAACCTTGATCACGCCGACCTTCTTGCCCTTCTTGAGCATGGCATCCAGGGTCTCATGGATGGTTTCGCAGCCGGAACCCATGGCCACGATGACTTCCTCGGCGTCAGCGGCGCCGTAGTAGTCAAACAGCTTGTAGCTGCGGCCGGTCAGCTTGGCAACCTTCTTCATGTAGGCTTCCACGATGCCGGGGATCGCGTCGTAATACTTGTTGGCCGCTTCGCGGTTCTGGAAATAGATATCGGGGTTCTGGGCGGTACCGGCCTGATGGGGATGTTCAGGATTCAGGGCGCGGGCGCGGAACTCGTTTACCTTGTCCCAGTCAACCAGCTTCTTCACTTCGTCCAGCTCATAAGCATCGATCTTCTGGATTTCGTGGCTGGTGCGGAAGCCGTCAAAGAAATGCAGGAAGGGAACGGAGCCCTTCAGGGTGGACAGATGGGCGACCAGGGCCATATCCATGGCTTCCTGAACGGAGCCGGAGGCCAGCATGGCAAAGCCGGTCTGGCGGCAGGCCATCACGTCGCTGTGGTCGCCGAAGATGGAAAGGGCATGGGCGGCCAGGGCGCGGGCAGATACATGGAATACGCTGGGCAGCAATTCACCGCTGATCTTATACATATTGGGGATCATCAGCAGCAGGCCCTGGGAAGCGGTAAAGGTGCTGGTCAGAGCGCCGGCGGCCAGGGAGCCATGCACAGCGCCGGCAGCGCCGGCTTCAGACTGCATTTCGGCGACATGCACCGTCTGGCCGAAGAGATTCTTGCGGCCCTGAGCAGCCCATTCGTCAACATACTCAGCCATGGTGGAGGACGGCGTGATGGGGTAGATCGCGGCGACGTCGCTGAACATATACGCGACGTGGCTGACTGCACCATTACCGTCAATGGTCAATTTCGTAGCCATGGGGATTTGCCTCCTTTTAATGTATAGGAGCGGTGAATCGATAGAATTCTCCGCCTCTTCTCCAGTTCAATATTATACGGCCTTTCACGCGCTTCTGTCAAGCAAACGCGCAAGAAAAAACGCACCCCATGAGATAAATAATTTCATTTTGTCCGTCTTTGCCCTTTCTTCGCGCCGTTTTTTCTTTTTATCGGGAAAACGGCAGGATTTTTTTTCTTTTTTCAGAATTATATCATTGATTTGCAGGGCGGCGATTTTTCCATCGCTCCCTTTGGCTTCCCCCTTCGAAGCGGGAAGCAATTTTACGAAATGGACGGAGGCTATCTATGACGCTTCATCCGCCGCGCCGCGCGCCCGATGACGAGCAGCGGCTGATCGTGCTTTATTCGCTCCAGGCGCTTTCCCCCTGCACGGAGCTGCAGCTGCTGCAGTTTCTCTTTGAGCATGATCTGATGAATTATTTTGATATGATGTTTGCCCTAGGCGATCTCTGCGCCCGGGGCCAGGCCGTCCGCAGCAAGAAGCGGGCGGGCAATCTCTATGAGGTGACCGATGCCGGGCGGGAGGCCCTTTCCCTCTTTGGCAGCCGGGTGCCCAGGAGCGTAAAGGATCTGTTGGAGGAAACAGGCGGCATCTGGAAGCAGAAATTCCAGGAGGAGGCCCAGTATCTCCACGAAATCCGGCAGAAGAGCCGGGGCGAATATGAGCTGACGCTTTCCGTCATCGAGCAGGAGATGGATATGATGCGCCTTACCCTTTCCCTGCCCAACCGGGAAATGGCCGGGCAGCTGGCGGCCAAATGGCCCAAAAAGGCCGGGGAAATCTATGAAACGATCATCCGCCTGCTGACGGAGGAGGATTCATGATCTCCGCCGCCCTGATTCTCTGCGGCGGCAGCGGCGTGCGGATGGGTGCAAAGGGCAATAAAACGCTGCTTTCGGTGGGCGGCATGCCCGCGGCGGCCCGATGCGTGCAGGCCTTCCGGGGGCTGGTGGATGAAATTGTGCTGGTGGTGCGGGCAGGCGAGGAGGATCTTTTTGCCGCCGCTCTGGCCGGGCATGGCCTTTCCGCAGACAAAATCGTTCCCGGCGGCTCAGACCGGCAGGAATCCGCCCTGCGGGGGCTTATGGCCCTCTCCCCCGCCTGCGAAGCAGTGCTGATTCATGATGGGGCGCGGCCCTTTGTCAGCCGGGAAACCATCCTGCGGGTGCTTTCGGGTGTGGAAAAAAACGGCAGCGCCGTGGCCGCCGTGCCCGCCCGGGATACCATCAAAATCGCCGATGCGGCGGGCCGGGTAACGGAAACCCCCGATCGCGCCCTGCTCTTTCATGCCCAAACCCCCCAGGGGTTTCTCAAAAAGGATCTGCTCTCCGCCCATGCAAGGGCCGCCGCCCGCTATACCGATGATGCCGCGCTGATGGAGGCGGCGGGCTTCCCCGTGCATCTGGTCATGGGCAATCAGGAAAATATCAAGCTCACATCCCCGGAGGATCTGCGTATGAATACTTCCCCGACGCCCCGGCTCGGCATGGGCTATGACGCCCATCGGCTGACGGAAAACCGGGAATTATGGCTCTGCGGCGTAAAAATCCCCTGTGACAGGGGGCTGCTGGGCCACAGCGATGCCGATGTGGCGCTGCATGCGCTGATGGACGCGCTGCTGGGCGCGGCGGCACTGGGCGATATCGGCCGGCATTTTCCCGACAGCGCCGAGGAATACCGGGGCATTTCCTCCATGGTGCTGCTGAAAAAAGTGGCGGAGCTATTGGCCGCGCAGCATTTTTCCATTGGCAATGTGGATATTACCATCATCGCCCAGGCCCCCAGGCTGGCCCCCTACATGGAGGACATGCGCCATGCGGTAGCGGAGGGGCTGGGCATCCCCGCAAGCCGGGTATCCGTAAAGGCCACCACCACCGAAAGAATGGGCTTTGAGGGCCGGCAGGAGGGCATCAGCGCCCAGGCGGCGGCGATCCTCTTTGAGGAGGGCTGACGCCCCTTCCGGGCCTGCGATTCCACAATAATAAATCGGGAGGACGCGCGTTTTCAGGGCGGGCCTCCCGTCATCACAAAGGAGGGTTCTCCCCATGCTTCTCAACGGAAATATCTGGCTTGGCACCTCTCAGGAGGGCGCGGTCTGTCTGCTGCCCTCTCTCGCCAATCGGCACGGGCTGATTGCCGGGGCCACCGGCACCGGAAAGACCGTCACGCTGCAGGTGATGGCCGAGGGCTTTTCCCAGCTGGGCGTGCCCGTTTTCCTGGCCGATGTCAAGGGCGATCTGGCGGGCCTGTGCAAGCCCGGCGCGGGCAGCGCAAAGATTGATGAGCGGCTTGCCGCCTGCGGCGTGCCCGGCTTTTCCTTCCGCCCCTGCCCCGTCACCTTCTGGGATGTTTACGGCGAAAAGGGGCATCCCGTGCGCGCCACGGTCAGCGAAATGGGCCCGCTGCTGCTTTCCCGGATGCTGGGCCTCAATGAAACCCAGACCGGCGTTATGCATATCATTTTCCGCATTGCGGATGATGAAAATATGCTGCTGGTGGATCTCAAGGATATCAAGGCCGTGCTGGCCTATGTAGGCGAAAATGCCTCCCGCTACACGCTGGAATACGGAAACGTGGCCAAATCCACCGTGGGCGCCATTCAGCGCGCCATCGCCATTCTGGAGGATCAGGGCGGCGATCGGTTTTTCGGCGAGCCCGCCCTGGAGCTTGCCGATTGGCTCTGTCAGGATGAAAACGGCAACGGCATGATCAATATTCTTGCTGCGGATACGCTTTTCCGCAGCCCGGCCATGTATTCCACCTTCCTGCTGTGGCTGCTGGGCGAATTATACGAATTGCTCCCCGAGCAGGGGGACAGCGATAAGCCCCGGATGGTCTTTTTCTTCGATGAGGCGCATCTGCTCTTTGATGATTGCAGCAAGGCGCTGCTGGAAAAGGTGGAGCAGGTCATCCGGCTGATCCGCTCCAAGGGCGTGGGCGTTTATTTCATTTCCCAGTCCCCTGCCGATATCCCCTCCTCCGTGCTTTCCCAGCTTTCCGGGCGGGTGGAGCATGCCCTGCGCGCCTTTACGCCCCAGGAGCAGAAGCTGGTGCGCGCCGTGGCCCAGACCTTCCGGCCGAACCCGGCCTTTGATACCGAGGCGGCCATTGCCGATCTGGGCACGGGCGAAGCGCTGCTTTCCTTCCTGCAGGAGGATGGCGCGCCCTCCATTGTGCAGCGCGCGGTCATTCTGCCGCCCCAGTCCCAGATCGGGGCCATTTCCGATGAGCTGCGCAAAACCTTCCTGGAAACCGATATGATCGGCGCCAAATATGATACCCCCGTGGATCCCGAAAGCGCCTACGAAATTCTTTCCCGCTATTTTGCCCAGAGCGGCGCGGCCCAGACCCGGGTGATCCGTCCCCTGCCTGCAGAAGCGCAGCCCGCCGCCGCGCCCGAGCCCGTCTATCAGCCCGTGGCTTTCCGGGTCTATAATCCCCAGACCGGCCAATACGAGGAGCGGGCCATGCCCACCATGCAGGCCCCGCAGAGCGCCTTCCCGGCCCCGGCCCAGCCCGTCTATCCCGTGCAGCAGCCCGTGCAGCAGGTTCAGCCCGCCGTAAAAGCGGAAAAAACCAAAAAGCCCGCTAAAAAGCAGAGCGAAATGACCTTCGGCGAACAGCTGATTTCCTCCTTTACCAAATCGGCCACCACCAGCGCCGGCCGCGAGGTGGGCCGCAGCCTCACCCGCTCCCTCCTGGGCATCCTGGGCCTGAAAAAGTGAGCCCAGGGGAAAGGCGGGGATTCTTGCGGGAGGATGCTTTTACGTCAAAAGTCCCCTCCCGCGTCCTCCCGAAAACCGGCTCTGGATGATACAAAACAAGTAATACCAGCTTGAATGCCAGAGAAGCAAAAGGGGACGAGGATTACTGGTGGGAGAAAGATTCCTTAGCATCCAAAGGCCCGTCCCTCCCATCACAGCATTTGAAAGGAGCAAAGAAGAGATATGAAGCGCAGGATAGGTATTCTCACCAGCGGCGGCGATTGTCCGGGGCTGAATGCCGCGATTCGCGGGGTTGCCCGGGCGGCCTATGAAATGTTTGAGGATGTAGAAATTGTCGGCATTCAGGATGGCTATCGCGGGCTGATTGAAGGCGAATGGCAGGAGATGAAGCGCAGCCAGTTTTCCGGCATTCTGACGCTGGGCGGCACGATTCTGGGCACGGCGCGCACGCCCTTCCGCAATATGCGCGTGATTGAGGAGGACAAGGTTGACAAGGTCAAGGCCATGAAGGCGAATTATGAAAAGATGAAGCTGGATTGCCTGGTCACCCTGGGCGGCAATGGCACGCACAAAACGGCCAATCTTTTATCCGAAGAGGGGCTAAATGTCATCGGTCTGCCCAAGACCATTGACAACGATATTTTCGGCACGGATTTCACCTTTGGCTTTCACACCGCGGTGGATATTGCCACCGAGGTCATTGACCGGATCCACACCACCGCCGCCTCCCATGGCCGCTGCATGGTCATTGAGATCATGGGCAACAAGGCGGGCTGGCTGACGCTGTATTCCGGGCTGGCCGGCGGCGCGGATGTGGTGCTGCTGCCCGAAATCCCCTATGATATCCGGGAGGTTGCCAAGGTGGTAGAGGCCCGGGCCAAGAGCAAGAAGGCATTTTCCATTCTGGCGGTGGCCGAGGGCGCCATGGATAAGAAGGAAGCCAAGCTGAAGCGCAAGGAGCGGGATGCCCTGCGCGCCGAAAATGGCTTTAACGGCATTGCCGATCGGGTGGCAAAGGAGCTTTCCCAGCTGGTGGGCGTGGAGGCCCGGGCAGTAGTGCCGGGGCATGTGCAGCGGGGCGGCTCTCCCTCTGCCTATGATCGTGTGCTTTCCACCCAGTTCGGCGTTCACGCCGCCCAGCTTATCGCCAAGGAGGAATACGGCGTCACCGTCGCCCTGGCGGGCAATACCATCACCCATAACAGGCTTTCCGAAATCGCCGGCGTGCCCAAGCTGGTGCCCCCGGATCATCAGATGGTGCAGGTTGCCCGGGATATGGGGATCTCCTTCGGAGATTGACCGCCAACGGGAAAACGGGGATAACAATTGCGGGAGGAGACTTTTGCGTCAAAAGTCCCCTCCCGCAAATTATTCCCCACTCCATCTCCCGTTTCTCCCCGTGGTTTACTCCGGGTCCTGGATATCCGTAAGGTTCAGGATCGGCAGGGCCTCAGCAGCAGAGCCGGACACATACTGCGGCAGTTCGCCGTTCCACTGGTTCACCTGCGTAAATTCAATCAGCGCGCCGGTCAGGGATTCTGCGATTTTGCGGTTCGCCTCGGCCTCGGCTTCCGCCTTGGTGGTGATGGCATAGGCCTCCGCCTCAGCGGCGATTTTCTGCACCTGCGCCTCAGCCTCGGCCTCGATCTTCTGGCGCTGGGCCTGCTGTTCGGTTTCCATGGTCTTCTGCTCCTGCTCAATTTCGGCCTGGAGCTTTTTCTGGGCAGCCACCTGCTTGGCCTCCACGGCATCGGTAAAGGCATCGGTGAAATCCACATTTTCAATGGAAACGGAGATGATGGTGATGCCGTAGCGCTCCATTTCCTGGCTCATGGTATCCCGGATCTTGGTGGATAATTCCTCCCGGGCGCCCACCAGATTTTCCGCCGTATACTTGGAAAAGACCGCCTTGGTATTTTCCATCATGCGGGGATTGATGAGCTTGGTGAAATAATCGGTGCCGACCTCCTTAAACAGGTTCATGGCGGTGGCCTTGTTGATGGCATAGTTGATAGAGCCGGTGATATCCACCTGCTGAATATCGCTGGAGAAGGCCTGGGTGGAGAATTCCTTCTTCTGTTCCCGGTTATCCATCAGGATGATCTGCTGGAAGGGGCTTTTGAAATGGAAGCCGGCCTCCAGGGTATAATCCTCCACCTTGCCGAAGGTGGTGATAATGGCGGTATTGCCGGTAGGCACCTGAGTGGTGCAGATACTGAACAGAATAGCAGCGGCCACAAGGATTACCGCAGCCAGAACCAATCGCTTTGCATTTTTGCCAGTCATTTTTTCTTTCTTCCTTTCCTTTGTGCTTGGTTTACCCTGCGAAAGGAAGTATAGCACGCCGGGCAGGAAAGCGCCAGATCAGAGCGCCCGAAAGATACAAAAATTCGCCTGAATTGTCAGCGGCAGGCTTTCAGGGCCGCCCTTCTTCCGGGAGCGCGGGATAAAAATGCAAAAGAGGTTGCGCGGAAAAAGAAAATGGTGTAAAGTAGGGATGCGCCTGCCCGGAAAAAGGACAGGCCGCCATAGGAACGAATCATAAACCCATGATTGCATAAAAGGAGATCGATCACAATGAGCGAAAAAATCATGCTTTGGCCCGGCGAGGCCCCCTATACCGCTTTCAGCCCGGAGCAGAGCCAACCCTCTCTTGCCCCCTTCCCGGCGGAAAACGCCCGGGGCGCGGTGGTGGTCTGCCCCGGCGGCGGCTACAGCGGAAAGGCGCCCCATGAGGGAGCGCCCATCGCCCGGATGCTCAACGCCCAGGGCATTGCCGCCTATGTGCTGGATTACCGGGTCTATCCCTGCCATCGGGAGGCCCCCCTTTCCGATGCCAAGCGCGCCATTCGCCTGGTGCGCTCCCTGGGCTATGAAAAAGTGGCGATTCTGGGCTTTTCTGCCGGCGGCAATCTCTGCTGCTCGGCGGCCACGCTCTATGATGCAGGCAATCCCGAAAGCGAGGATCCCATTGAGCGCCTGTCCTCCCGGCCCGATGCCTTTATTCCCTGCTATGCGGTGGCCTCCATGGGGAAATACGGCCATGAGGGCACCCGCAAAAACCTGCTGGGCGAGGAATGGCAGAATGAAGCGCTGCTCCGCCGCTTTTCCGCCGAGGAAAACGTGACGGCGGATACGCCCCCCGCCTTCCTCTGGCATACTGCCAATGACGGGGTCGTGCCCGTGCAGAACAGCCTGAATCTGGCGGCGGCCCTGGCCGATCACGGCGTTTCTTTCGAATTGCATGTGTACCCCGATGGGCAGCATGGCCTGGGCCTGGCAGCCGAAAAGCCGCCGGTATCTGACTGGACGAACGGCTGCTGCCGGTGGCTGCTGGAAATGGGGTTCGGAAAATGACGGCCGCGCAAAAAACCGCCCTCTTTTCCCCTGCCTGGTGGAAGGAAATCGGCTATCTGAACCTGGGCACGGTGCTGACCGCCGTGGGCGTGTATTTCTTTAAGTTTCCCAATCATTTTACCACAGGCGGCGTATCGGGCATTTCCATCGTGCTGGCCGATCTGATACCCCACATGACCACGGCCACCCTGAATCTGATCCTGAATATTCTGCTTCTGCTCATCGGCCTGGTTTTTCTGGGCCGGGGCTTTGGCCTGCGCACGGCCTATTCCAGCATTATCTATTCCCTGCTGACGCTGCTGTTTGAGCGGCTCATCCCCATGGATGCGCCCATGACCAGCGAGCCCCTGCTGGAGCTGGTCTTTGCGGTGGGCATCCCGGCGGTGGGCGCAGCCATCCTTTTTGATGTCAACGCCTCCTCGGGAGGCACGGATGTCATCGCCATGCTGCTGAAAAAATATTCCCGGATGAATATCGGCCTGGCCCTGGCCCTGGCCGATCTGGCGGTAGCAATCAGCGCCTGCTTTGTTTTCGGCATGGAAACGGGGCTTTTCTCCCTCTTCGGCCTCTTTGCCAAATCCATCCTGGTGGATACGGTAACGGATAACCTGCGCACCTGCAAGGTATTCCAGATCATTACCGCCAATCCCGAGCCCATCAATCGCTTCATTATGGAGAAGCTGCATCACGGCGCAACCATTACCGAGGCCGCCGGGGCCTTTACCGGGGAAAAGCGCACGGTCATCATGACGGTGGTCAATCGCTCCCAGGCCGTGCGGCTGCAATTGTTTGTGCGCTCCACCGATCCCCACAGCTTTATTACCATCACCTCCTCCAGCGAAATCATCGGCAAGGGCTTCCGCGGCATGAGCGAATAAAGCGAGGCAAGCGATGGCGACATTTATTTTCGTTCCCGATTCCTTTAAGGGCAGTCTTTCCTCCCTCCAGGTCTGCCAGGGGATGGCCCGGGCCGCGGAAAAGGAATTTCCCGGCGCCCGGTGCATTTCCATCCCGGTAGCGGATGGGGGCGAGGGCACGGTGGACGCCTTCTTAGCCGCTGCAGGCGGCAGAAAAATATCCATGACGGTCACCGGCCCCTGGGGCGAAAGGCTGCAGGCCGATTGGGGCCTGCTTTCCCCCCAAACCGCCGTGGTGGAAATGTCCGCCGCTGCGGGTCTGCCCCTTGTCGGCGAGAGAAAAAATCCCGAAGAAACCACCACCTATGGCGCGGGCGAAATGATTTCCGCCGCGCTGAACGCCGGGGCGGAGGAAATCATTCTGGGTCTTGGCGGCAGCGCCACCAATGATGGCGGCTGCGGCGCGGCGGCAGCCCTGGGCGTGCGGTTTCTGGATCGGGAGGGAAACGCCTTTATCCCCGTGGGCCGAACGCTGAAAAATATCGATCGGATCGATGTCAGTGCCGCCCGGGCAAGGCTTGCCGGGAAAAAAATCCGCATCATGTGCGATATTGATCATCCCCTCTGCGGCCCCCAGGGCGCGGCGGCTGTCTTTGGCCCCCAGAAGGGCGCGGACGCCGCAATGATCCGGCGGCTGGATGACGGTCTGCGCCATTTTGCCGCCATTGCTGCCCTGGATACGGGCATGGATGCCACCCATTTGCCCGGGGCGGGCGCAGCCGGCGGTATGGGCGGCGGCATGGCGGCCCTGCTGGGCGGCACGCTGCAGATGGGCATTGAAACGGTGCTGGATGTGACCGGCTTTGACGCGCTGCTCCCGGAGGCAGACGCCGTTTTTACCGGCGAGGGCAAAATCGATGGCCAGAGCCTGCGGGGCAAGGTGGTCATCGGGGTGGCCCGGCGGGCGAAAAAGCAAAATGTGCCCTGCATCGCCCTGGTTGGCGGCGCGGAGGGCGCGCTGGATGATGCCTACGCCCAGGGCGTGACCGCCGTGCTGCCTATCTGCCGCCGACCCATGCCCCTGAAGGAAGCCATGACCGAAGCAGACCAAAACCTCTATGCCGCCATGCGCGACGCCCTGCGCCTCCTCCGGGCTGCGGGGGGCGGGAAATAAGAAGGAACGGTATTTTTGCGGGAGGATGCTTTTGCGCTTGAATATACAATGTAAGTGCAACAGCAAAAAAAGTAGTGACTCAGAGAGAAAACTCCTTTACAATAGTGTTTGCAGACAACGACGAAAGGAGCAGCGCAATGAGTCACTACCAACATCTTAGCATAAAAGAGCGGGAAAGTATACTGAAACTTTCCGCGGAGGGGAAAAGCATCCGGGCGATCAGCCGCTGGCTCGGCCGAAGCAGTGGAACCATCAGCCGAGAGAGTTCCATTGCCATACCTTCCGGCATCCATCCAGATATATTCAAAGGGAAGGTGATTTTCCCGAATCATCCGAATGCGCTCCAGGGCATGCTCCGTCTGCATGCCGCCCCAGATCCCGGCGCACAAGGGCAGCTGCGCCGGGCGACCGGGCCGGCCGATGATGGAAAAGCTGGTTTTTATCAATCTCCGCCATGTATTCTGGGCTTCGTCAAAATCCCCGGTATAGCGCATCATGACAAAGGAAGATGTTCGGATTTTTTCCCCGGCAAGCAGGCGGAAATGGGTATCCTCAATTTTCGTCTGAATGGTCAGGCTATCCTCCTGCCGCGCGATCGCGGCGTTCCATTGCCCGCTCCAGCCAATGGCAAAAATAACGCCCGTGCCTTGATAATGCACATGAAAAAAGGGCGCTTGCAGATCCGAAGAACGGCCGCCGCGGCTATGGTAGGTTCTGGGCTTCCCGCCCGGATACGCATGATGGATGTACTCATTGCCTTCCAGGGCATCGACATCACAGAAGAATTCATCCTTGCCCCAATTGGAGCCCTTCGGCGCGTAGATTCTGGTTCCAGCCTCCGGCTTTCCGACAAAAGCGGTGGCGCGCTGGTTATCCTGATGGGGAAAGGGAAGGGTGACATCGGCATCCCAAAGCTGGCTGATAATCTGGCTGGGAACGGAGCCGGTGTTTTCAAACCAGGTTACCCACTCGCAGGCATTAAAGGCGGGATAGCGGGTCACAAGATGGGTCATTTTCAGCCCGTCCGGCAGCAGATAAGTAATTGTCGCCGTGTTTCCGGCCTCTTCGACAGAAGCGGTCATGGCCTGCTCCCAAACCGGCTTTCCGTCATAGAGAAAAGAGAAACATTTTTCGCCTTTTAGAAAGTCCATGCATTATGCCTCCCAGCCTCGTTGGCTGTGCGATCAGTCTAACATAAAGAAGGCAAGATTTCTATCACCAAAAAGCATAGTACAATTATTTCCATACAAGCCCCCGCCTGAAAACCGGGGATAGGACACGGGGAATAATTTGCGGGGGAACCACTATTGCGTCAAAAGCACCCCGCAGCCCTCCGGAAACCGCCTCTGGATGTTTCATGGAGGGCTATAACTAAGATGAATGCCAGTGAAGCAAAAGAGAGATAGTGGTAAGGAAACAAACAGCAATGCCTCCACCAAACGCAGAAGCATTGCTGTTATTCTTAATGCTGCTATTCTTTTTTGCTGCGCTGGCATTCAGCGTGGCAGAATTCTTCCATGAAACATCCAGCACCGGTTTTCGGAAGAGCGCGGGAGGGGACTTTTGACGCAAAAGTCTCCCCCCCCGCAAATTTTTTCCCGTGTCCCGTCCCCGTAATTTGGAATTCGTTACAGGGCGGGCTCCACATCGGTGCCGTTCTTGGCGTTATAGGCCTCGGCATAGGCAGCCAGAATATCCGCGCCGCCCGTCCGCTGCCACTGTTCCAGGTATTCCGCCCAGTTGGCATCATTGATTTCCAGTTCGCCGGTAATGAATTTCATGTTATAGGAAGAAACGCAGTTTGTCACATCCACCCCATAATCCATGCTTTCCTGCGGCTGCGCCAGGCCATAAGCGGCATCGTAATACAGGGGCGCATCCACGAACTGATGCACCAGCATGCCATGGCGGATCAGCATGATAGGATCGGTGGGCGGGATGGAATTGGCAGCATTTTCCCAATCGATGGCGTTAACCAGGGGATAGAGGGTATCCATGGTCATGCCTTCAAAGAGGCGCTGGCCCTCCTCGGTACGGGTGCCGTTGTAGCGGCCGTTTTCATCCAGGTTGTAATGATCGCCCGCAATGCCGTAGCGGATCAGCCACCAGCATTCCTCGCTGTGCAGCTTATCCAGCACCTGCATGGCCAGTTCGGGATTTTTGCAGGCGGTGGTAATGGAGGTGGTGATGGTAACGCGGCCATTATCCTTGGCGCCCTTATAGCCCTCGGGGCCCACGATCACGGCGGTGGCCCACTTGGTGGCGGGCTGCAGATCATACATGCCGTCGCGGATCATTTCGTAGGGGGTAGACCACCAGGATACATAGGAGCCATGCTTGCCGCTCATGATATTGGATTTGGCCTGATCCTTCTGCAGAATGAAGATTTCAGGATCAATCACGCCCATCTTCCAGAGCTTATTGAGTTCCACCAGGGCATTGCGGTATTCATCGGTGATTTCGTAGGCCCAGAGCTGATCCTCCTTCACATAATACTGCCCGCGCACGCCGCCGAAAGCGCCGTAGATGGACATGAAGGCGATCTGATCATTGAAGCTGCTGTAGGTAGAAAGGCCGTAGGTATTGGCCTTGCCATCCCGATCGGGATCCTTCTTCGTCATATCCTCCAGCATTTTTTCGTAATCCGCCAGGGGAATTTCGTAAATATCGGAGCCCGCCAGCTGGGGATAGCTGCTCAGATCATACCCCAGGGTTTCCAGCCAGTCGGCACGCAGGGTAGTAAAATATTTCACGTTGTTGTTTTCGTAGGGCAGGGCATACATTTTGCCGTTGACGGAAACGCAGCTCCGGGCGAAATCATCCAGGGGAACCTTGATGTTTTCGCCGTATTTTTCTACCAGCTCATCCAAAGGAAGCAGATAGCCGGAATCCACAAATTCCGTAAAGGTCAGGTTGGGCAGGGTCACGATATCCGCCAGATCGCCGGAAGAAAAGCTCAGCGTCATGGTGTTGGTATCGACCAGGGTGACATCCAGGTTCACGCCCAGGATCTCCATGATCCGCTTGTTGTTGGCGCTTTCGGGATCCCAGGTTCGGCCATTGTTGGTCATCATGATGGTGATGGTGGGTCTTTCCTCCGCAAGGGCCAGCGGGGCCAGGGAGGCCAAGAGGATGAGCGTCAGGAGCAGGGCAACGATTCTGCATTTTTTCATGGGTCTACCTCCTAAAGAAATGAATTGATTTACACTACGGCTTAAGCGCCCGCAGCGCAAAATCCAAGAATGAGGAGCATCAGCCCTTTACGCCGCCGACCATCAGGCCCTGGGCAAAGTGCTTCTGCAAAAAGGGATACACGCAGAGGATGGGCACGGTGGAAAACATAACCGTAGCGGCCCGGATGGCCTCCAGGGGCGGGGCAATATTTTCCTCCATATCGATGGATGCCGCCTCATACATTTTGCGGATGATGACCTGGGTGGTCTGCAGATCGGGACGGGTATTCTGGATGATAACATTGGAATAGGAATTCCAGTAGCCCACGCCGTAAAACAGGGACAGGGTGGCGATGATGGGCAGAGACAGGGGCATCACGATGGAAACCACCAGCCGGCCCTCGTTTGCGCCGTCAATCCGGGCGGCCTCAGTCAGATCCTGGGGAATGCCCATGATGAAATTGCGCATCAGAAGCATATTCCAGGTGCTGATCATGCCGGGCAGCATCAGCCCCCAGAGGGTATTGAGCAGCCCCAGATCCCGCTTGTTCAGGTAGCTGGGAATCATGCCGCCGGAAATAAACATGGTCACCACCACAAAGGTGGTCAATAGATTGCGGCCAGGCAGATCCTGCCGGGAAAGCACATACGCCCCCAGGGTGGTTACCAGCATGCTGAGCAGCGTGCCCACCACGGTGATAAACACCGTATTGCCGTAGGACTGAAAAAGATAGGGGTAGCGCATCATATACCGATAGGCATCCAGCTGAAAGGACTGGGGATAGAGCATCAGGCCGTTGGCGGCAATGATATCCGAGGTCGTGGAAAAGGATTGCAGCGCCAGATTATAGAAGGGATAGAGCATGCTGAAGCAGATCAGGCTCAGCACCGCCAGCACGATCACATACCCCACCGTCACCCTTTCCCGCCGTCCGCTGTAGCCTGCAAGCTTTTTCTTCTTCACCATAAGCCGCCCTCCTCATCAATCAGCTTTGCGCCCCGATTCGTAAGGATGACAATGCAGAGCGACAAGAGAGAATTGAAAAGCCCCATGGCCGTGGCATAGCTGAATTGATTGCGGCTGAGCAGGCCGATCTGGTAGATATAGAAGCCCAGCACATCGGCCACTTCGGCCACCATGGCGTTATTCATGACCAGCGTCTGATCAAAGCTGACGGCCAATAGGCCGCCCATGGTGCGCACGAACTGAATGGAAATGATGGGCCGAATGGCGGGCAGGGTCACATGATAAATCTGCTTGATCCGGCCCGCGCCATCAATCTCCGCAGCCTCATACAATTCGGGGCTCACCCGGGAGAGGGCCGCCAGATAGATAATCGCGCCCCAGCCCACTTCCTTCCACAGGGCCATGCCCACAAAAATGCCCCGGTAATGGGCCTTGCTGCCCAGAAAGAGGATTTTTTCCAGGCCCATGCTCTGGCGCAGGGTATTGATTGCGCCGTCATAGGAAAGAAAGCTGTAAAACACCGCGTACACAATAACGAAGGAAACAAAATGGGGCAGATAGGAAATGGTCTGCAGCACCTTTTTGTATTTCTGGCTGCGTACCTCATTGAAAAGCAGCGCCAGAATAATGGGCGCGGGAAAGGTGACGAGAATCCGCAGGGCGGCCAGGAAAACAGTATTGCGGAATACACGCCAGAATTCGCCATTGCCGAGAAACCGCGTAAAATGCTTGAGCCCCACCCAGGGGCTGCCCCAGATGCCGCCGGCAAAGGTATAGCCCTTAAAGGCAATCACCACGCCCGTCAGGGGCAGATAATGGAAGAGTATATAATAGGCGATAACCGGCAGAAACATCAGATACAAAACGCCGTATCGGCGCAGAATATAGCCGATTTTCCGGCGGCCATGGCGCGCTGCATTGGGCTGAACCATCAGGCATTTCTCCTTTCATAGATGGCTGGGAAGGCCTTTTCCGCCCCTTATTTTCTGATTTCCACCCATTTTCCGCCGTTCCTGGCGCTTTCATAAAGGGCATCCAGGATCAGCCGGGAAGGAAGGCTGGATTCGCCGTCAATATCCAGCGGTGCGCCGGTACGCAGGGAATTGGCAAAATTATCGCTGCCCTGCCGCCAGCGCTGGCAGACAGGCACGGGGCATTCCTCCGTCCATTGCCCGTTTTTCCCCCACCAGGTGTGATTGCCCTCGGGGCCGCCGCTGGTATGCACCAGCATGCCCTCGGTGCCGATGATTTCCAGCCTGGCATACCATGCGCCCACGGGACAATTGGTGGTGGAAGCATAGCGGACGATAGCGCCGCTTTCATATTCCCATTCGGAAACCCCGATATCCTCCGCCTCGATCTGATGGCGCTGGGTGGCAATGGTGGCGCGAACACGCCGGGGCAGGCCCAGATAGGTATAAGTCCTGTCCACCTCATGCACCCCCTGATTGGTCATGGCCCCGCCGCCATCCATGGCCCAGGTGCCGCGCCAGCCGCCGTTTTCATCATAATAGGCCTGGCTGCGGTTAACATAAAGATTCTGATTGTAGGCAAGAATCCGCCCCAGATAGCCGCTTTCCAGGGTGGCCTTGATCTGCAGCTGGCGCAGCCTGTGCCGCTCATCCCAATCCACCCCCAGCAGCAGCCCCTTTTCCCGGGCCAGGCGGATGGCGGCTGCGCATTTTTCGCTATCCACATCCATGGGCTTGGTGGTCAGCACATGCTTGCCCGCCCGCAGGCATTCCATGGCTATATCCATGTGGCTGCCGGTGGGCGTGACCACATACATGACCTCCACCTGAGGATCGGAAAGAAACACCCTGAAATCATCAGAATAGGGCACGCCGTATTCCTCGCCCACGGCCCGGGCCTTTTTAAGGTTTACATCGCATACGCCGCAGAGCCGGGTGCCGCAGGTTTCGGTCAATTGGCGAACGCGGTTTTTGCCCATGCCCAAACCCACCACCGCAAAGCCCACGGGCTGCTCCCGATAGGGCCGATCAAATTCGGGCGCGGTTTCCAGGGCGCTTTCCACACTGGCCGGGGCGGCGGAGGGCCAGCTATTGCGGATGGCGGCAATGCATCTTTCGGTGCATTCCACCGGGCTGTAGGGGCTGCCCACGGGATTATGGGTTTCGATGGAAACGGGCATCTCCATATTCCGGGCGGATACGGCCCGCAGCACCCGGGCCCAGGGCACATTGCGGAACTGGGGGAAGGCATCCAGGGTGGCCCGAGCCTTGACATGGATCATATTGGCCCGGTAAATACATTTGGTGAAATAGGCCGTGGCATCGCCCCGGGCCTCGGGCAGAATATCAAACATATTGGCACAGTCAAAGGCCATGCCCCAAAGAGGCACCTTCACGGCATCCAGAAAGGCGATGACCTCATCCGGGGTCTGGCCGCAGTTTTCAAAGCTCAGCACCAGCCCGGCCTCCAGGGCGCGCCGCCTGATGGGCTCAAACATTTCCAGCACAAGATTCATCATATCGGGCCGAACGGCCAAATCGCCCAGGCCCTCCTCCCTTTCGCCGTGCTGCCAATAATTGAAGGCGCGCACCAGCCTGTAATCCAGGGCATCGCACGCGCGGATGAGCCCCTCCAGCTTTTCCTCCTCCTTTTTGCGCCGCGCCTCATCGGGCAGATGCACCTTGCACAGGGAGGATTGAATCGCGCCCACCTTCAGGCCATTTTCATCCAGAATCCTTTTCAGCTCCTTGAGTTCCGCATCGGTCTGGTTTTCAATGGCCTTTCCATTGACCCTTCCCCGGAAATCCACATATTCCAGACCCCATTCCTTGATTTTCGGAAGCGCATCATAAAAATCCATATTCAGTTCATCGGTAAACAGCGATAAAAACATGCTTACTTTCTCCTTTTCCGGTTTGTTCGTTCAGGTCTTGGTTTCCGGGCCATCATAGCAAAGGATGAGCAGCCCCTCGCCACCGCAGCAGAGGGTGTATTCCCCGGCGCAGGCGGGCACGAAATACTGCACGCCGGGGAAAAGCGGCTCCCTCTGCTCCCCAAAGCAGATCTCTCCCCGGCCCGCCAATACATAAAAGCCGTGATAGGCGGGGCGCGCGGGAACGGTCATTTTCCCTGCAATCTCCCATTTTTCCAGGCGGAAATAGGGGGTATCCGCATAGCGCAAAAGACTGGTTCTGCGATACATGCCCTTTTCCTCCCCGGCAGCCCGGGCAGGAATCAGCCAGCGCCGCCGCGCCTCCTCCAGGCTGCAGCCGTCGTAGCAGAAGCAATCCAGCATTTTTTCAAAGCCGATGCCCTGATGGCAGGCAGCATCGGGAAGGCTCGCACCGCCCGGGGCCGTCCGCTCGGCCCGCAGGGTCAGATCGGTTGGCTCCTGAATTTCAGCCAGGAAGCAGCCCGCGCCGATGGCATGGGGCACACCGCCGTGAATCAGATACGTTTCCCCCGCCTGCACGGGCATTCTGTGCAGACAGGCGAGCATGCCGTCAATATCCTGGCGTTCAAAAAGCGCGGCCCATTTTCCCCGGCTCACATTTTCCCGAAAGCCCAGGTAAATGCAGGGGGGCTGCCCCGCCTGCGCCCTGCCGCCCAGAATATGCCAGCATTCCGTCTTCCCAAAGGGCGAATGGAAATAGCGCATGGCATCCTCCCGGGTGGGATGCACCTGCACGGAAAGCCGCTCCGCCGCATCGATCAGCTTCATCAGCATGCCCGTTTCCCGCCGCCCGCGGCCCAGAATTTTTTCCGGATCCCGGGCGATATAATCCCTGAGCAGGCTGCCATCCGCTTCCAGGCTGCTCAGGCCCTCCTCCATCTGCTCCCGGCCCGGATTCCGGGCGGAAACCACGGAAAGGAGCCATTCCTCCGGGAAGGGGCCATCCGCCTCCCTGCGGCCATGCAGAGCGGCCAGCAGCCTTCCGCCCCGGTAGGTGCGCCAGGCCCGGGCCGGGGCAATGCGCATGGGCTGCAGCATATTATTTCAGTCCCTTCTCTTCCTCCGTGAAATCCCGCATCACGCCGGTGGGAATATGGCTGGTATCCAGGCGCTTCATGGAGGTATCATCGATCAGAAAATCAATCCACATATAATGCAGATGCTTTTTTTCGGTTACATCCACCCCATGATTGGAGCCCAGGGGGATATGGGTAATTTCATTGCCCCGCATGCGGTGGGGCTCGTAATCAATGAGCAGAAACATATCGTTTTCCGGGAAGGAAACGAAGAACTGATCCAGCATGGGATGATCATGGGATTTGACAAAATCCGGCCCGTAGGATTCTACCGAGCCCATGGCAAAGCGCGGGATATGCCGCTGCTCCAGCATGATGCGGCTGATGGTCTTATCACTCTTGTTGCGGTCGCGGTACTGGGTGGAAAGGGCATAGCTCATCTGATAGGGGAATACGGTTTTGTATTCCTCAATGAGGGCATAATCGCTTTCCAGCATCTCCCAGCGGATTTCCAGCAGCTGGGCGTCGCTCTCTGCCTCAATGGTAAAATCCTTATCCAGGGCGGGCACAAAGGTTACCCGCTCGGCCCAGGGATACGCCCCGCCATCAGTATGGAAAACGACCCTTCCCACAATCAGCACCATGATATGATATGCGCCGCAGGGGGGCAGGGAAAGGCTGCTGCCCGCTGCCAGGGTGTGATGGATGGGGGTTGCGCCCCGTATTGCCCCCTGGCACAGGGGCCGGGATGCATTTCCTGCCGATTCGGCTTCCAGCGAATAAATTTTTACATCCTCCATGGGTCATTCCTCCTCATGATTGCAGCGCCGAAGCGCCTGCGAAATTGAAAAGCATCAGGCAAGGGAAGCCACTGCATCGCCGTTCACAGCGCGCACCCGCTCCACCACCAGCTCCCTGAATTCCGGGGAAAGCATGGAGAAAAAGGCGGTAAAGCCGGTGACGCGAACCACCAGATCGGGATAGCGGGAGGGATCCCGATGGGCCTCCAGAATCTTTTTTGCATCGATCAGATTGATATTGAGCAGGGTATTGCCCGAATCCAGAATGGCCCGGATCATGGCGGCCATCTTATCCACCCCCTCCTCGCTGTCAGCCAGGGCGGGATCCAGCTCCAATTGCACCGGGGCGGTATTGCCATAGCCCGGCTGGATGGCAGCAATGGAATTGCACATGGCCGTCACAGCCCCATCCCCCCGGAAGCCGGCATTGGGATTGGCCCCGTGATTGATGGGCTCCCGGGCCCTGCGGCCATTGGGGGTGGCCCCCACCATCCGGCCCAGCATAATGGTATTGGACCAGGAAAAATAGCCGGGAATGAAATTGATGCCGGGATGCTGCCGCACCAAATCGCGCACCAGCGCCGTATAAAGGGCGTTAATCCTCTGGGCCCAGAAATCGCCCCGGGTATCGCCGCCGCCAAAGCGCGGGGAGCGGTTAAGCAGCAGGCGCATTCTTTCCCCCTCCGTGCCCGCCCAATTGCTTTCCATCAGGACGTTCAGCGCCTCATAGCTGATCAGCCCCTGCTGATCCACCCGTTGCTCGCAGGCGGCAAAGGAATCTGCCGCCACCGCAATGCCGCTGCCATCCACGCACATATTGTAATAGGAGGCGCCGCCCTGGGTAACATTCACGCCCTTTTCAATCAGCCCGTACTGGAAAAGATTCAGGATCAGCTCGGGCTGGCTCAGATGCTGATAGCGAAGATGATGCATGATGCCGTTTCCGGTGGCATCCACGGCCCGCTTGAGATGCTTGCCAAAGAGAGAAAAGAGAATTTCTGCATCCTTCTTCCCGGGAAGAGACAGCATTTCCTGCCAGGCCACCTCAAAAACCTTGGCCAGATTGATCTTTACCGTATCATTCATGGTATATTCCATGCCGGGAATACACATCCAGTGGCAGCCCGCAGCCACCCGCTTTCTTGCCAGTTCCCGGGAATAACCGCAGCGCATAAAGCCCTCCATCAGCGTGGTATCAGAAGAATAGCGGGGCCAGCCCTGCTGATTGCGCAGCAGGCATTCCACGGATTTGCGGAAAAAGACGGGATCCATCTTGTCATGCACGCGGATGGTCAGATTGCAGGCAATATTGATTTTGTCCGCCGCATCCAGGGCCAGATAGCTCAGATGCGAAACGGTATCGCACCCCTGGGCATCCGGGCCGCCCAGCTGGAAATAACGGCTGTCCTGCAGAAAGAGACAGGCCAGATAGAAAACAGCCTCCTCATCGGTCAATTGGCCCGCCGCCTTATCCCGTTCGTAATAGGGCCGCAGCATTTCATCCAATTGTCCCCCGGCAGAGCCGCGGTTATAGGTGCGGGACAGCATGGAAAACCAGCACATCCATTGAATGGCATCCTTAAAGGATTGGGGCTTTCCCGCAGCAAGGCGGCGGTTCATTTCGCCCATTTCCCTGAGATTCTGGCTGAGCTGAGGGTTTCTTTCCTCCAGGGACAGGGAAAACAATTCATCGCTCATGCGGCTCAGAAAGCGAATGATGGCCTCCACCACCATGATTTCGCTTTCATAGAAGAGGGCATGGCTTTCATCATGCAGCGCCTTTTGCTCCCGCAGCTTGGAAAGGATGCCGCCCCAGCCCAAATCAAAGCCGATTTCCAGCGCCGGGGTAAAATGATGGCAGTTATCGATGCCGGAAATGATGCCGTAGCGATCAAATTCCTTCTGCAGCGCATCAAAGGGATAATCGGGATTCCATTTTTTCGTCTTGGGCCGAAGCCGCTCCAGAAACAGAAAGCCCTTGCCCACAAAGGCATCCAGCGGATTGACATACAGCGGATGGGTATCCAGAATGGCGATATAGTTTTCCCGCCAGGCGCGATAGCCGTAAATGGAGCCGTTTTCATGGCTGGGCTTCAGCGTGTAATGATATGCATCCTGAATAATCAGGCCGTAATCATCCTCATCCGCGCCGCCCGCCCGGGCCTTTTCCTCGGTCTGCTCGATCTTGAGCTTTCGGAGCAGCGCCAGCCGCTCCTCATAGGAATAATGCTTCTGCCCATCATAGGCATTGATAAACTGAATCCTGCTCATGCTTTCTTCCCTCTGCGTCGTCTTCCATCATGAAAAAATGCTCAGCTGATTTTGATTTTTACCCGTGCTTCCCCAATCAGCGCCCGAATTCCCGCCAGCTTCTCCCCGGAAAGGGGCCGGGCGTCCCGGAAGGGATTTTCCCGCCCCAGGGCGGCATATTTATCCGCGCCCAGGGGATTGAAATTGAGCAGCTCATAGCAGCGCACCCCGGGAATCCGGGAAACGAACCGGGCGATGGCCCGCAGGTTTTCCGCGCCGTCCGTCGCTCCGGGGATCAGGGGGGTGCGGAAAATGATGGGAACGCCCATTTCCCCCAGCCGCCTTGCGTTTTCAAGGATTCTTTCGTTGCCAACACCCGTCCATTTCCGGTGCGCTTCCCCGTCCATCAGCTTAATATCCGCCATGATCAGCGACATTTCTTTTAACACCGGCGCAATATCTTCCCAGCGGTGCATCAGATTGGTTTCCACCGCCGTTTCTATGCCCTCGGCCCGGCAGCGCGCCGCAAGCTCCGCCACAAAATCCCGCTGGCAGAGGGCCTCGCCCCCGGAAAAGGTCACCCCGCCGCCGGAATAGCGATAATACAGCGCATCCTGGCGGATTTCATCCATGATTTCCTCGGTGCTTACGGTCTTCCCCGCCATTTCAATGGCCCCGGGATAGCAGACCTGGGCGCATTTGCCGCAGCCGATGCAGGGGGGCTGCTGAAAATTCATTTTCCTTGCGCCCGTGGGACAGGCCGCCAGGTAATGCCCGCAGCCAATGCATTTCCGGGCATAGAAGAGAGGGCGGCCCCGCTCCTCCAGTGTCTCGGGATTATGGCACCAGGCGCAGCGCATATTGCAGCCCCTGAGAAAAACCGTCGTGCGGATTCCATCGCCATCATGCAAAGAAAAGCGCTGGATGTTGGTAATGGTTCCATTCATGTGCGTTCTATCCTGCCTTCAAAAAATCCATTGGCAGCCGTTGTTTGCCGCAATACATTTATAACACGGTCAAAATATGGCCAGCAACTCAAATCTTTCTGCCGGAATGCCGTTCATTTTTGGGTTGACCCATTTTTCTCTGCGTGCTATAATGAAGTGTTTGAAAAAAGATATTAAATAAAGATTCCCGTTTCTTCTGGAAGCAGGAAGGCCGCAAGGGAGGGAAAAGCATGCCCAAACCGACGATATATCTGCTGGTGGAGCCCGTTCGGATACTGCCCATCTGGTTTTCCCGGGTACTGGACGGCCTGCGGCAGAGCAGCGCAAAAAACCGCTATAATCTGCATCAGCTTACGGATATTGGAGAATTGGATGAATTGGAATGCCTTCCCTCCACGGTCATCGTGCTTTGCTCCCAGACCGGCTGGACGCAGCATATGGTACAGGAGCTTAAGGCCCGGCGGATGATGCCGCTGCTGCTGGGGGTGATTCCTGATCAATTCGGCTATGGCGTCAGCGGCATCATGTTTGCCCGAAAGGGCCTGATCGAAAAGCTGATGGATTATTTTGTGGATTGCGGGCGCAGGCGCATCGCCCTGGCGGGGGTGAATCCCGCCTCCAGCAATGATACGGTCAAGGTGGAGGGCTACCTGAGCAAATGCAAGCGGCTGGGCCTGCCCCTGGGCGAGGAGGATATCTACTATATCGATACCGATATCGATACCTCCATTACCGCCTGCATGAGCCATGCGGAAAAATACGACGGGGTGATCTGCTCCAATGATTACATCGCCGCGGTGCTCATGGCCCAGGCCCGGGAAAAGGGCATCCGGGTACCGGAGGATTTATTCGTGGCGGGGATGGGCGATACCCTGATTGGCCGCTATACCCAGCCCAGCCTCACCTCCACCGCCAATGATGAGTTTTTCGAAATGGGCTGCCAGGCGGTGAATATGTGGCGGATCATTACCGATCATCCCTATCTTTCCAATATGACCATTACCGTCAGCACCGATATTATCCCCCGGGGAACCACCGCCTTTATGCCGCCGCGGCAGGATGCCTGCATTTTCCCCCGGGAGGAGGCGCCCCGCGTCACCATCGGCGTGCAGAACCGGGTGATCCGCAGTCTGGAAAACTGTCTGCGGGGCAGCGATGAAATGGATATGCAGATTCTGCATGCCATACTGGAGGATAAAAGCAACGAGCAGATCGAAAATGATCTCTTTCTGGCCCGCAACAGCGTCTGCTATCGGCTGAAGAAGCTGTATCAGCTGGCCAATGTTTCCAATCGAAGCGAATTGAAGCGATTATTCCGCCAGTATCTGCCGAATTTCTGATCCCTTTCCGGGTCAGGGCAGGGCAAGCAGCGCCGCTGTTTTGAAAGCGGCGCTTTTTTGCGTCCCGGCATGCATGAATCCTCGGCCGGCGCTCCAGAATAGACCAGAGAAGGGAGGGCGCTATGCTGGCGGGATTGTGTATTTTTATTTATCTATTGCTGATTGCGCCGGTCAAAGCGGGGGCGCTGCTTTTCCGGGAGGATCGTTTTCCCGCCTGCGCGCTGGGGCTTCGTCTCTGGGGCATTCCATTCAGCACGCGCTTTGCCGGGCGGCGGGATGAGGCGGGCAATTTCTATATCGAAACCGCCCTGCCCGGAAGGCGCGGCCCGGGCAGGCAAACGCTTTCCTCCCCTTCCCCGGGGCTCATCAAGGCCCTGGGCGGCATCCGGGGGCTTGGGGCGGCGCTGCCGCTGCTGAAAAGCGGCGTGCGGCTCAGCGGGCGGCTGCAAGTGGTGCTGGGCGGGGAAAACGCGGGGCTTCTCTGCTGCCTGGCCGGGGCGCTGCAGGCGCTTTTTGCCCTGAGCCGCCGCTTTTCCCTGGATGTGCGGCCCCTTTTCCGGGGCAGAAGCGGCTTTCGTTTTCTCTGTATAGCGGAAACGCGGCTGGGCACGCTATTGGCAGCAGCGCTGCTGGGGGCGCTTCATGCCCGAACGGCAGGCAAAAAGGAGGAAGCATCATGGATCATCCCATCGGAAACCTAATGCAGACCACGCTGGAGAATATCAAGGATATGGTGGATGTGAACACCGTTGTGGGCGAGCCCATCGCCGCCGGGAACGGCGCCACCATCATTCCCATTTCCCGTGTCAGCTTCGGCTTTGTGGCGGGCGGCGGGGAATATGACGCCGCGCATCCCGCCGTGCCCGGGCAATTGCCCTTTGCCGGTGGCTCGGGGGCGGGGGTATCGGTGCAGCCGGTGGGCTTTCTGGTGGTGGGGGATGAAGGGGTCAGAATGCTGCCCGCCCAGCATATCACCGCCTGGGAGCGGGCCATCAATTGCGCGCCCCAGCTGATGGAGGATATCCGTTCGCTCTTTGGCAAAAAGGAGGAAAACGGGCTGCAGGAAGGGCCGACGAAATGAAAAGAATGCTGGCGGGGCTTTTCTTTGGGCTGATTCTCCTGTATAATAATAGTGCCCGGGCGGCAGATGCGGCCGCCGCCATTCTGATGGAGGCGGAAACGGGCCGCGTTTTGTATGCGCAAAACGCCCATGCGGCGCTGCCCATGGCCTCCACCACCAAGATCATGACGGCGCTGCTGGCCCTGGAAATGGGAGAAATGAGCGAAACGGTCACCGTGGGGAAAAACGCCTATGGCGTGCCGGGCACCAGCATGTATCTGGAGCTGGGCGAGGAAATGACCCTGGAGCAGCTGCTCTACGGGCTGATGCTGGCCAGCGGCAATGACGCCGCCGTAGCCATTGCGGAGCATCTGGGGGGCACGGCGGAAAATTTCTGCCGCCTGATGACCCGCCGGGCGGAGGAAATCGGCTGCGAAAACACGATTTTCTCCACGCCTCACGGGCTGCCCGCCCAGCATCATCATACCACGGCCTGGGATCTGGCGCTGATCACCCGGGAGGCGCTGAAGCTGCCCGCCTTCCGGGAAATCGTATCCACCCAGCGGGCTTCCCTGCCCTGGGCGGGCCATGCCTACGATCGGGTGCTGACCAATAAAAACCGGCTGCTTTCTTCCTATCCCGGGGCCATCGGCGTCAAAACGGGGTATACCCGGGCGGCGGGCCGATGCCTGGTATTTGCGGCGGAGCGGGAGGGCATGCTGCTGATCGGGGTGCTGCTCAACTGCCCCAATTGGTTTGAGGAGGCAGAAATGCTTCTGGATCAGGGCTTTCGGGAGTGGCAGATGATCACCCTGCTGGAGGAGGGAGAAATCGTCCGGGAAATTCCGGTGGAAAACGGAACGGAAAAGAGCGTGCGGGTGCGGGCGGCAGGGGATCTGGCCGCGCCGATGAAAACGGATGCCTGGCCCGATCTGATGCTGGATCTTCCCGCCTCGCTTCCTGCCGGGGTGGAAAAGGGGCAGAAAATCGGCACGGCCTCCCTGCGGGACGGCGGAGAAACCCTTGCCTCCATTTCCCTCTATGCGGAAAGGAGCGTGCCGGAAAAAACCTTTCGGGACGGCCTCGCCCGTCTCCTGGGCGTCTGGCCCCTGGCAGGCGGAAAATAAGCCCCGGGGATGGCCCTTTCTTCTGCCGGGGCTGCTCGGCGCAATCCTGTTTTGGTATATTCATCTCAAACGAGCATAAGATAAAGGAGACACCATGCGACTGCAGAAATACATGGCCGAATGCGGCGTAGCCAGCCGCCGGAGGGCGGAAGAAATGATCCTGGCGGGCAGGGTTTCCGTCAATGGACAATTGATCACGGAAATGGGCGTGCAGGTAGAGGAAACGGATGACGTGCGGGTGGATGGAAAGCGCATCCGCCCCGAGGCGCAGAAGCATTACATCATCTATCACAAGCCCGCAGGGGAGGTAACCACCGTTTCCGATCCCGAGGGCCGGGCCTGCGTGCTGGATCATTTCCGGGATTATCCCGTGCGCCTGTACCCGGTGGGCCGTCTGGATTATGATTCCGAGGGCCTGCTGCTGCTGACCAATGACGGCGCGCTGACCGAGCGCATGCTCCATCCCAGCCATCAGGTGGATAAAACCTATCTGGCCCGGGTCACCGCCCAGGTATCCCAGGATTCGCTCCGGCAGCTCCGGGCGGGGGTGATGCTGGACGATCATAAAACCTCTCCTGCCCGGGTGCGCATCGTCAAGGAGGAAACCTTTGCCACGGTGGTGCTGGTCACCATCCATGAGGGCCGCAATCGCCAGGTGCGCCGCATGTTTGAGGCAGTGGGGCATCAGGTGCTGCAGCTTCGCCGGGTGCGCTTTGGCCCGCTGGAGCTGGGCGATCTGCCCCGGGGGCAATGGCGCGCCCTTTCCCCGGAGGAAATCAGAAAGCTGCAGGCCTGTCTGTAATGCCCCGGCTGCATACGAAAAAGGAGGAAGGGGCGGCGGCTCTCTGAATGCTGCTCCCGCCCTTAAGAAAACGAATGGAATTTATGCTGCGTTCCGCCCGCTTCATTGCGGCGGAAATCTTTGATGCCGTTCTTGCGCCGGGGGATATCGCGGTGGATGCCACCATGGGCAACGGTCATGATACCCTGACGCTGTGCCGCCTGGTAGGCGAAACGGGAAAGGTATACGCCTTTGATGTGCAGCCCCAGGCGGTGGAAAATACCCGGGCGCGGCTCCGGGAGGCGGGCGTGCTTTCCCGGGCAGAGCTTTTTTGCCTGGGCCATGAGCATATCCTGGAAAAGGTTGCGGGGCCCATCGCCCTGGCGGCCTTCAATCTGGGCTGGCTGCCCGGGGGCGATAAGGGCCTGACCACCCGCTGGGAAACCACCCGGCAGGCGGTGGAGGGCGCGCTTTCGCTGCTCAAGCCCCTGGGCGTGTGCGTGATCTGCGCCTATCCGGGGCATGCGGAGGGCGAACGGGAGCGGGGCGAATTGACGGAAATGCTTGCGCAATTGCCGCCGCAGCAGTATAATGTATTAAAGCATGAATTTCTCAACGCCGGCCCTGGTGCGCCGGAATGCTTTGTGATTCAGCGTCAGTAAATCCATCATACAAAAGGAGGAAGCCCATCATGAAACTTTCTGTTCTGGCCGTTGCGCTGGCCGATCGGAGCCTGGATGAAGCCCTGAAATTCCTGAAGGATCGCGGCGTGCAGCAGGTGGAGGTCGGCTGCGGCGGCTATCCCGGCAAGGCCCATTGCGATCCCGCCGTGCTGCTCAAGGATGAAAAGAAGCTGCAGGAATTCAAGGATACCTTCAAGAAATACGATCTCTCCATCGCCGCCCTTTCCACCCATGGCAATCCCGTGCATCCCAAGGCCGAAATCGCCAAGGCCTATCATGATGATTTCGTCAATGCCGTGCTGCTGGCCGAAAAGCTGGGTGTGGATCGGGTGGTTACCTTCTCTGGCTGCCCCGGTGGCTCCCCCATGGATCAGCAGCCCAACTGGGTCACCTGCGCCTGGCCCCCGGAATATCAGGAAATCCTGGAGTATCAGTGGAATGAAGTGCTGATCCCCTACTGGAAGAAGACCGCCGCCTTCGCCGCCGAGCATGGCATTAAAAAGATCGCCTTTGAAATGCATCCCGGCTTCTGCGTCTATAATCCCGAAACGATGCTGAAGATCCGCGCCGCCGTGGGCGATATTCTGGGCGCGAATTTCGATCCCAGCCATCTGTTCTGGCAGGGCATCGATCCCGTCCGTGCTATCCGCAAGCTGGGCGACGCCATCTATTTCTTCCATGCCAAGGATACCGCCCTGGATGAAGCCAATGTGAAGGTCAACGGCGTATTGGATTCCAAGCATTTCTCCGATGTGAAGAATCGCTCCTGGGTCTTCCGCACCATCGGCTATGGCCATGACGCTAAGGTCTGGAAGGATATGATGAGCGCCCTGCGTATCGTGGGCTATGACGGCCCCATCTCTATCGAACATGAGGACGGCCTGATGAGCGGCGAAGAGGGCCTCTCTAAGGCTATCTCCTTCCTTAAGGAAGTGCTGATCTACGAAAACCCCGGCGATATGTACTGGGCCTAAAAACAGGAACGGGGAAAAGAAACGGGAATAATTTGCGGGAGGATGCTTTTGCGTCAAAAGCACCCTCCCGCGCCCTCCCGAAAACCAGCTCTGGATGTTTCATGGGGGGATAAAACCAAATTGAATGCCAGTGAAGCCGGAAAGACGATGAATTTTGCGGGAGGATGCTTTTGTGTCAAAAGCACCCTCCCGCACCCTCCCGAAAAC
>CAZJUJ010000035.1:0-30460 GCA_964549135.1 uncultured Oscillospiraceae bacterium
CACCCCCTCAACCCCCCCTGCCCGTTTTTGGGGGGGGGGCGGGGGGCCACACCTTTTGACAAAAAAGTGGTTCCCCCGCAAAAAATCCCCGTTTCCCCGTTTCCCCGTTACTCCTCCAGCATGGGGAAGTGGCAGGCGACGAAGTGCCCGTCCTCCATCTCTTTCAGTTCAGGCTTTTGCTGCCTGCATTCCTCCCGTGCGTAGGGGCAGCGGGTAGAGAAGGGGCAGCCGGGGGGTGTATGAATCGGGGAGGGGATATCGCCCTCCAGAATAATGCGCTGGGGCGCGTTATCCACATCCACGGTCAGCACAGCGGAGAGCAGCGAACGGGTATAGGGGTGCAGCGCGCGGCGGAAGACATCCATCGTCTCGCCCACCTCCATGATCGAGCCCAGATACATCACCGCCACATGGGAGCAGACATCCTTCACCACCGCCAGGTTATGGGAGATGAAGAGATAGGTAATGCCCAATTCCTTCTGCAGATCCATCAGCAGATTCAAAATCTGCGCATGAACGGAAACATCCAGCGCGGATACCGGCTCATCGCAGACCAGGAATTCGGGGTTCAGGGCGATGGCCCGGGCGATCCCGATCCGCTGGCGCTGGCCCCCGGAAAAATCGGAGGGATAGCGGGGCATATCCTCATCGGAGAGGCCCACCAGATGCAATAGCTCCGATACCCGGGCGCGCATCTGGGCCTCCGTCATGCCGCCGCGGATCTGCATCGGCTCGGCAATGATATGATACACATCAAAGCGCGGATTCAGGGATGAGAAGGGATCCTGGAAAATCATCTGCATGCCCCGGCGCAATTCCTTGAATTCCCTGGGCGGCAGGGCGTTCAGATCCTGACCCTTGAAATAGATTTTCCCCTCCGTGGGCTTCTGCATGCCCAGGATGGCATTGCCCAGCGTGCTTTTGCCGCAGCCCGATTCGCCCACCAGCCCAAAGGTCTCCCCCGGCATGATCTGGAGAGAAACGCCATTGACCGCCTTGACATATTTTTTCGCGGCGAAGGGCATGCCTCCCTTCACCGGGAAATGAACCTTCAGGTTTTCCACCTTGACCAAAGGCTTAATTGTATTGCTCATGATGCTTCCTCCCGTTTTCCTGATTTACGAAAGGGGATGATGGCAGCGCACCTTCCGGTTTTCCCCCTCCTGGGCCAGCGCTGGCATGCATTTTTTGCATTCCTCGGTGCAATAGCTGCAGCGGGGATGGAAATAGCAGCCGCTGGGCTTATGCATGGGATTGGGCACCTGATCGGGAATCTGCACAAAGCGGGTGGTACACTGATCCAGCTTGGGCACGGAGGCCAACAGCCCCTGGGTATAGGGATGCCGGGGCTGACGGAACAGCTGCCGCAGCGGGGCCGTTTCCACAATTTTTCCGCTGTACATCACATGCACCGTATCCGCCATATGCGCCACCACGGAAAGATCATGGGTGATGAGGATCAGGGCGGTGCCGTTTTCCTGCTGCAGCTTCTTCAGCACATCCAGCACCTGGGCCTGAATGGTCACATCCAGGGCGGTGGTGGGCTCATCGGCGATGATCAGCCGGGGCTTGACCGCAAAGGCCATGGCGATCAGCACCCGCTGCCGCATGCCGCCGGAAAGCTGATGGGGATAATCATGATACCGCCGCTCGGGCGAGGGAACGCCCACCAGGCGCAGCGCCTCAATGGACGCCTTTTTCGCCTCATGCTTGCTCATCTTCTGATGCCGCAGGAAGATTTCATCCATCTGCCGGCCCACGGTCATAACCGGGTTCAGGGCGGTCAGGGCATCCTGGAAAATCATGCAGATATCCTTGCCCCTCAGCTCGCATAGTTCGTTTTCTTCCATGCGCAGAAGATCATGGCCGTCAAAGGTCATTTCATCGGCCTTCATCAGGGCGGGCGGGGAATTGAGCAAACGCATAATGGCCATGCTGGTCACGCTCTTGCCGCAGCCCGATTCGCCCACAATGGCGGCGCATTCCCCGGCGCGAACGGAAAGATCAATGCCCTCCACGGCGCGCACCACGCCCATTTCAGAGGGGAAGACCACCTTCAGATTACGGATATTGAGCAGGAGCTTTCCTTCCGTCATGCCTGAACCCCTCCTTTTTCGCTGGCGGCATCCCGCTGCGCGGCCTGCTCGCCCTCGTTCATTTCGTCAAAGATCTGCTGGATATAGGTATTATTCAGCGTGCGGAACAGGCGATTCATGGCCCCCGCCCGCTTCATCCGGGGATTGAAGATCTCCTCCAGCGCAAGGCCGATGCGCATGAAGGAAAAGACCGAAAGGAAAATGCCGATGCCGGGGGCGATGATCCACCACCAATGGCCAAAGAGCAGCGCGCCGCCGGATTGGGCATCAGCCAGCATCTTCCCCCAGCTGATGGCCGTGGGATCGCCCAAACCCAGGAAGGAAAGCCCCGCCTCGGCCACCATGATGCCCGCGCTGGAAAGGGCGGTATTCATGATCAGCAGATGGGAAACGCCGGGCAGAATATGCCGGAACATGATATGGAAGCGGCCCGCGCCGGAAAGCTCCGCCGCCTTGACGTAATTGCTGTTCTTCAGCACCAGCACCTGGGCGCGGATCACCCGGGCCAGGCCCGTCCAGCCAAAGATCACGAAAATGAAAATGATCATGAAATAGGATTTGCCAAAGAGATTGGTCAGCACGATGGTCAGCGGCAGGGTGGGGATCACCAGCATCACATCCACCACCCGCATGATCAGCGTATCGGCGATGCCGCCCACATAGCCCGCCAGAATGCCCATGAAGGCGCCGATCAGCGCGGTAAGAATGCCGGTGATCAGGCCCACCATCAGGGATACCCGGGCGCCGTAAATCAGCATGGAGAAAATATCCTGCCCGGTGGAAATGGTGGTGCCCAGGGGATGCTGCCAGGAGGGCGAGAGGCCCTTTTCGCTGCGGGCCGTTACATCATAGGGATCAAAGGGGGCGATATAGGGGGCAAAAATCGCGCAGATCGCCAGCACCCCCACAATAATCAGCCCCACCCGGCCCTGGGGATGCTTCCAGATTTTCTTAATCAGATTCCATGCGCCTTTCATCTGCGGCCACCTCCTACCGTTACCCGGGGATCCAGCAGGGAATAGCATAGATCGGCAATCAGATTGCCCAGCAATGCCACCCCGGAAAGGAAGAGCATAATGCCCATCATCAGGGGATAATCATTGGTGTTGTTGGCGGTAAGGAAGAGCGTGCCCATGCCGTTCCAGTTGAAAATCTGCTCAATGACCACCGCGCCGCCGATCAGCCCGGATACGCTCATGCCCAGATTGGTAACGATGGGCAGCAGCGCATTGCGCAGCACATGCTTATACATCACCGTCCGGGTGGAAAGGCCCTTGGCCCGGGCGGTCACAACGTAATCCTCATTGGAAACGGCAATCACGCTGTTGCGGGTGGACTGGGCATAGGAAACGATGCCGCCCACAGACATGGCAATAATGGGCAGGGCCGCATTCTTGGCCACCCGGCCAATGGCCTCCAGGCTCCAATCAAAGGAGGAGACCAGGCTGGGATCGGTATAGGCCGGGAACCATTCCCATTCAAAGCCCATATACAGGGAAAAAAGCAGCGCCAGGAAAAAGGAGGGCAGCGCCGTGGTAATGGTGGAGGCATTCATCAGCAGCCGATCCGCCCATTTGCCCCGGTTCCAGGCGGCATAGGTGCCAAAGAGCAGGCCGATAAGCATGCTGATAAACAGATTGCTGACCGAAAGCACCAGCGTCCAGGGCAGACGATCGGCAATCAGATCCACCACCTTGGGGGAGCCCGCCTGCAGGGAGGTGCCCAGATCCCCGTGCACCAGATTATTCAGATACCGCATATACTGCTCCCAGGTGCTGACATCAAAGCCGTATTGCTTTTTGGTCATCTGCTTGATGATATTGTATTCAATATCCGTCATATTGCCCTGGGGGGGATAATAGCGCTCCGCCGGGTCGTCCACGCCGATGCGGGGAATGAAGAAATTCAGGGTGGTCACGATGAGAAAAATGAACAGGGTATAGAGAATGCGCTTGATCACATAGGCTTTGTTCATTTTTTCACCTTCCTTCTGCGTTCACTTGCTCAAGATGCGACAGGGAATCCAGATTGAATACCCCCGATCCATCCGATACCACCCAGCCGGTAAAGCGATCCGTCCGGGCCACGGAGGTTACATCCTGGCAATAGAGGGGCAGCTTGTAATACTGCTCGGCAATGCTCTTTTCCAGTTCGCGGATCATTTCGAATTTGCTGTCCCTGTTCAGGGTGGCGCGCATGGCGGCGATGCCCTGATTGATTTCCGCATTCACCAGCCGCCCGTAATTGGAGGAACGATTGAGATTGGAAAAATGGGCGTTATACATAATATCGATGTTGGAGGGGGTCAGGGTAACGCCCTGGAGGGTCATATCGAAATTGCCGCCGTAGAGATAGGTGCTTTCCGGGGAATTGCCGGCGGCGGCATAGCTGACCTCCACGCCGATCTTCTGGAAAAGCACCTGCAGATAGCTGACCGTATCCTGCATGCCGGGATTGGCCAGAATCTTATAGGAAAGCCGCTTGCCCCCATCCAGCCGGTAGCCGTCGGCATCCTTCTGGGGATAGAGGGAATCCAGCAGCCGATTGGCCTCCGCCAGCTTATCCGCCCCATTCCCGGCAAGAATATCCGCCTCGGGAGAGAAAAGTTCCCCATCCAGCACCAGCCCTGCCGGGGCCGCGCGGCCATTGCCATCCAGCACGAAATCAATCAGCGCCTGCTGATCAATGGCAAGGGCGATGGCCCGCCTGAGCAGGGGATCCTTCAGCTGCTCTCTTGCCCGGGTGCTTTGATCCGAGGGAACATTCAGATTCAGCACCAGGCACTGGGTATACTGGCCCGGCGCAGAGGCCACATGGACCGAATTCTCCTTTTCAAACAGCCGGGCATAATTGGCCGCAATAGAGGAATCCAGCACATCGATATGCCCCTTTTTCAGCGCATAGATGGCCACGTTGATTTCCTGATAGAGGATGAATTTCAGCGTATCCACCTTGTAGAGCGCATCGCCGTTTTCATCCCGGAGATGATAATCCTCCCTCCGATGCAGCACGATCTCCTGGCCGTTGGTCTTTTCCCTGTCCAGCGTCCATGCGCCGCAGCCCACGGGATGCTGATAGGCATAGCTCAGCGCCTCGGAGGGAGCGGTATTATTGATGGGATTATCAAAGGAGATAATATCGGCATAGATATGCTCCGGCAGCACCAGCACCGTGGAAACCAGCGGCGTAATGGCGCCCAGCACCTTGCTGACCTCAAAATAGAAAACGGTATCCTTTTCTTCCTCGCTGATGGGATAGCCCTTTTCATTGGCGCCGGTATCATAGGTATAGATGCCCTGGCGGCGCATTTTCCCGGTGTTCGAATCGTATTTGTGCATCAGATCATTGACCCAGGCCAGCGCCCCGGCATGATTGGAAAGCTTCTGATTGGCGGCCAGATCGAAGGTAAAGTAAATATCCCTGGCCGTCACCCTTTCCCCGTCAGACCAGGTGGCCTTTTCATCCAGCACAAAGCGGATGGGAATACAGGCGGTATCCGTGCCGGAATATTCCGCCTCCAGCCGGTCGTAATCGATTTTGCCGTCCTCCGTCAGGATGGGGTTTCCCGCCCGATCCAGATAGGCCCATTCCTTGACCAGCTTGGGCTGGTATTCATCGGTGCTTTCATCATATTCCAGCAGCGTGGAATAGACCATGCTGGAAATGGTAGGGGCCACCCCATCCCGGGAAAACCAGGGCATATAGGAGGTGGGGAAGGCCGTGGCCACCTCTCCGATATACAGGGTGGAGGAGGTATCCCCCCGCCGCTCATAATCAGCCGCGCAGGCGGATGCAAGCATTACCAGCGCCGCCAGCAGGACGCCAAAGCGCATTCTTTTCTTCATGCCGGGCGCCTCCTTCTTTGCGAAATTGTAAAAAGGCCCAGGGCGCAGAGCGCCCTGAGACACAAGAGCAGTTCCGCCGCTCAGTAGGGATAGATCATTTTTTCGCCGAAGCCATCCTTGGTCACGCAGTTATCATAGATTTCTTCAATCCGGAAAATATAGGCAGGGCGGGTCAGCCAGCGGGTCATATCGGGATGATGATAGACATCGTGCTGGGCATTGATGAACTGCTGATAGATCTCCCGCTTGCCGCTGTCGCATTCGTCATAGATTTCCATCTTGCCGCGCAGCTCATAGGAAATGGCCGGGGGCTGATAGAAAATCAGCGTGGCCTCGGGATTGACCTTGTAATTGGCGTAGCTGTGCTTTTTCGCCATTTCCAGAGAGCCCACCTTGGAAAAATCCACCCGATCCCGGGCATCCTCGCCATACATATATTTGACCAGCACCTCCAGCCCGCGCTGGGAATAGGTCTTATCCTCGGGATCGAAGGTCTTGATATGGTTGATGTAGGCCTCCAGCGTTTCCTCCAGATATTCATCCTTGGGCAAAAAACCAATGCCCTTGATGCTGGCATTGAGGCCGGCCGGGCCATAGGAAACAAAGGCCGGATCATGGGAGCAGAAGCTCAGGAACATTTTATCGGGGGAAACCATCTGCCCGGCGTGCAGTTTCAGCACGGATTCGGCGCGGGTGTTAAACGCCCAGCGGAAAAAGCTTTCAGCGGATTTCATGTTCATCTCTCCTTTTGCTATTCGGAAGTTATCGATTGCATTATATCATTTTTCCTTGCCTTTGTATAGCCTTATTTTTGCCATACAAGGGTATAATGAATAAAGTATTTCTGCGCATTTGCAGCATATTTCACAATTCGTTTTCCATAATATTGCAGATACAAAATAAATACATTTTTCTTCTGCGCGCCGTCTCCGCCCGTTTTTCCGGGCCGGGCCGCTTATTCCAGGAAAAACATTTTTTCCAGTTTGGGCTGCACCCCGGTATCGGGATCCAGGGGCATTTCCATCACATCCTGCATGTATTCATTCCAGCGCTCCACGATGGGGCTTTCGGCCTGGGCCCGGGCGGCATAATCCAGCCCCTTTTCGCATTCGTAATAGCCGAAAAGCTCATCCCCCACATTCCAGATGGTATAATTGCGGATGCCCGCCGCCTTCAATAGCTCCACCATTTCGGGCCAGATTTCATCATGGCGGCGCTTGTATTCCGCCTTCATTCCGGGCTTTAAGACAGCCTTCCACGCGTAACGATCCATTCCTGCTTCCTCCTTTATTTTCGCCCGGAAATGCCGGGCGCTTTTCCTTAGATTTTATTTCAGCGTGCCCCGGGCGGTCATCCAGCCCTCATAGGTCTGGAAAAAATCCTCGGCGCTCTTGCTCATCCTGACCCCTGCCACCCCATCCTCCCGGAAGCCCAGGGTAATGATGAGAATGCCCAGATACCGATCAATCACCTGCACCCGAAGCTGCAGCTTTCTTTCCTCCACCCAGCCTGCAGAAACGGCGCAGTCATACAGAAAGCCGTTTCTTTCATGCACGTTGCCCCGCGCATCGGAATAGCCCTCCTCCGGGAATTTGCAGAAGATATTTTTCTTCATGCCAAAGTGCAGCCGCTTTTTCCCCTGGGCGTTTTCATAAAGCAGCGCGCCCTCCTCCCCCGTCCATTCCAGCCGGAAGGAGGAAATGCCCATGGGGTTTTCCTGGCATTGGAAGGAAACGCCCTGCAGCCTTTCCTGAAAGGCGGATTCCTTTTCCCCCAGGGCGACGCTCAATTGATCTTTCTGCGCCAGCGTCTCCTCCCCCGCGTCCTCCGTCCCGCCGTCCAGATGATGCACGATTTCCTCAAAAACGCCGTCAAAAATGGCTGGGCTGTCCGTCTGGGAGGTCAACTGGGTATCGCCGGTGCAGACGAAAATGAAATCCCGCTCCGGCACGCAGATGGCAAACTGGCTGCCCATGCCGTTAAAGGAAAAGCTGTTTTCAAAGGTGCGCCAGATCTGATAGCCATAGCCCCATTGATCATAGCGCCGCCCGCCCTCCGGATTATTATCGGTTCTTTTCGAAATGGCCCGCTGCACATACGCCCGGCTTACCAATTGCTCGCCTTCCCAATTCCCCATGTTCATTACCAGCCTGGCAAAGCGCGCCAGGGCCCGGGGCGTGCAAAGCAGCCCGGAATCCCCCCAGGGGGCTCCATCCGGGGTTTTGAGCAGCACGGCGGATTCAAAGCCGCCAATGCGATCCAGCAGCTTTTTCCGCAGATAATCCATCAGCGGCATCCCGCTGACCCGCTCCACCAGCACCCCCAGAATATAGGAGCCGTTGGAATCATAATAAAAATTGGTTCCCGCAGGCTTATCGGGCTTCTGGGCGAAATAGAATGCCGTGCGGTCATGCACCCCGGGCTGAAACCAGGAATGCCCCTCCGCCTGACAGGTACTCATCATCAGCATCTCTTCAATGGTCTGCTCCTGCATTTCGGGCGGCACCTGCTTTGGCAGCTTATCCGGAAAATACCGGATAATGGGATCGGTTAGGGCGAGCTTTCCCTCGTCCGCCAGGCAGCCAATGGCCATGGAAACAAAGGTCTTGGTCACCGAATACATCCGGTGAATGGTGCTTTCATCAAAGGGTGCCCAGTATTTCTCAAAAAAGATATGCTGCCCCCGCAGCATCAGCACCGAATGCAGATTGATGTGCTGCCGCTGCATCCGCTTCAAAAACCGGATAATCCACTTTTCCTCCAGCCCCGCCTCCCGGGGAGAAATCCATCCTGTCATCGGGTGTGTATCCTTTCTCTGATACGCTTTTTTTCTTATTATACCATACTCCCCATTCCCCAGGCAACAGAAAAACGAGGGACAGGACGGGGAAAATATTGCAGGGGAATATTATGCGGGGGAACCACTTTTGAGTCAAAATCGGTTCCCCCCGCACCCCCTCCGAAAACCGGCTCTGGATGCTTCATGGAGGGAGAAAACCAAATTGAATGCCAGTGAATCAAAAGAAAGATAGTTGTAGTGAACAAAACAGCAATGCCCTTGCCAAACAAAAAAGCATTGCTGCTTATGCGAACCAGATTGAATGCCAGTGAAGCAAAAGGAAAATAGGTGTAAGGAATAAAACAGCAATGCCCTTGCCAAATGCAGGAGTATTGCTGTCGTTTTTCTAATTGTTATTCGTTTTTGCTGATCTGGCATTCAACCTGGCAGGAACCTCCCACGAACCATCCAGAGCCGGTTTTCGGGAGGGTGCGGGAGGGTGCTTTTGACGCAAAAGCATCCTCCCGCAATTACTCTCCCCGTTACTGTTCCTCCCCGAAGCCCAGGGTTTCTGCCATGATATACAGGGGCCTGCCCCGGGATTCATCATAGATCCGGGCGATATATTCGCCCACGATGCCCAGGGCGGTCAGCACGCAGCCCGTACAGAAAAGCAGCAGCATAGCCATCCACCAAAGGCCGCCCGATGCGCCAAAGATCAGCGCCAGCAGCAGGATCAGCAGCATTAATCCCGATACCCCCAGAAAGCCCAGGCCCAGGTAAGCAATGAACTGCAGCGGCTTCATGGAGAAGGAAAAAATCCCGTCCGCCGCCAGCTTCAGCATCTTTTTCAGGGTATATTCCGTCTTGCCCGCAAAGCGCTTATCCCGGTCATACAAAACGGCCTCCTGCTGAAAGCCGGCCCAGGCAAACATGCCCCGCAGGAAGCGATTATGCTCCGGCATGCTGCGGATCACATCGGCGGCCTGGCGATCCACCAGCCGGAAATCCCCCGTATCCCGGGGCACCATGCCGCCGGTCAGCCAGGAAAGCAGGCGATAATAGACGCTGGCGGTAATTTTCTTGAAGGCGGTTTCGCCCTCCCGCTTTTTCCGCTGGCCGAAAACCACCTTGGCCCCCGCCCGCCATTTTTCCGCCATCAGCGGAATGATCTCGGGCGGATCCTGCAAATCGGCATCAATGATCACAATGGCATCCCCCGCGGCGTAATCCAGCCCCGCCGTTACCGCCGATTGATGCCCCGCATTCCGGGCGAACAGCAGCACGCGCACGCTTTCATCCCCCGATGCGATTTCCCGCAGAAGACGGGCCGTTCCATCCCGGGAGCCATCATCCACATACAGGATTTCGTAGGCCTCCCCCATTTCCTTCATCACCCGGGTCAGGCGCTTGTGCGTTTCCTGAATAACCTCTTCCTCATTATAGCAGGGCACGATCACAGAAAAAACGGGCTGCATCTGTATTCCTCCTTCGTTTGGCGTCATATCGGCAATAGAACGGATGAAAACGGCATTTTCTTCCATCCCCAAGAAAATCAGAGCATCTTGATCAGCATATTCTTCTGCCCATCCATTTCCAATTTCAGCAGGCTATCCTTCTCCATCTGCCGCAGCACATCGGAAAAGCGCTTGAAGCCAATGGCGCGCTCGCTGTAATCGGGATAGGCGGCCTGAATATCCGCCTTTAGAATGGAGGGATTGATGCGCTCAAAGCCGTCATCCTTGTAATGCTGCAATTGCTCGGAAAAGGCATTCCGCCAGTTTTCCGGGGTCAATTGGCGGATTTTGCCGTCATCCGGCGCATCGGCATTCAGCGCCACCAGCACATTGTAATTATCATTCTTCACCCGGATGCTGCCGAATTTGGCGGATAGCTTGTTGAGCAGCTTGCCAAAGGAGGCGCAGCCAAAGGCCTTCTCATTGAAATCGGGCCGCAGCCGCAGCAGCACGCCCTTCAATTCGCTGGCATACATTTCATCCTCATCCGTCTGCTCGGATAAAATGCCCTCCAGCAGCTTATTCAGCCCCGCATCGTCCAGCGGCTCATCCTTGCTCTGCTTCTGCTTGTTCCGCTTATCCCGGCTGACCGAGGATACGGATTCCAGAAACTGAAACTCATTGCAGGCATTGATGAAAATCGTGCTGGCAACCTCGCTGCGGCTGATGCCCAGCACAAATTTGCCCATGCTCTTTAAGCGCCCTACCAGCGGCGTGTAATCGCTGTCCCCCGATACAATGCAGAAGGAATCAATCAGCGGATTGGTGTAGGCTACCTCCAGCGCATCCAGCACCAGCAGAATATCCGCATTATTCTTCTGCGCTACCCCGTGCCGCAGCGAGGGCACCACCGTGAACGTATTGGATAATAAGATTTCCTTTAAATCGCTGAACCGATCCGTGTAGCCATATACCTTGCCCAGCAATATGTCGCCCCGGATCTTTACCTTCTCCAGAATGTTATTCAGCGTGGCCACCTTCGCCCCGCAGTTCTCCAAATCAACAAATAACGCAAATCGCGATGTACTCATATTGTTCCTTTCTTGTTATTGGTTCTTTGCGGGGAAGATGCTTTTGTGCCAAAAGCACCTCCCCCGCGCCCCCTCCGAAAACCACCTCGGGATGGGGATAGAATTATTCCTGAATTTTCTGAATGCCCGTGAAAGAAATATCCGATGCGCTGATCAATGGAGCTTCTGCTCTCATACCAATCGCATACTTACCAACAATCTTTTTTTCTCCAAAGCCATGCACCTTTTCCGCCCCACTGGCATTCAACCTGGCAGCATTCACCCATGCCCCATCCAGTATTGGTTTTCGGGAGGGTGCGGGAGGGTGCTTTTGACACAAAAGCATCCTCCCGCAATATTTCACTGTTCCCCGTTCCCCCCGCTCTCCGGATGGGCCCAGGCGTAGACGGCCTGGGCGGCGGGGGCGGACATGCCGGGCACGGCGCGGATATCCTCCAGGGATGCTTCCCGGATCGCCTTCACGGTCTTAAAATACTGGAGCAGATTGCGCCTGCGGGTGGGGCCCACACCGGGAATATCCTCCAGCGCGGAATGCACGCTTTGCTTGCCGCGCAGGCCGCGATGATGGGTAATGGCGAAGCGATGGGCCTCATCGCGGATCCGCTGGATCAGATGAAGCGCGGGGGAATGGCGATCCAGAAGGATGGATTCCTCCTGACCGGGCAGGAAAATTTCCTCCAGCCTTTCCGCCAGGCCGAACATGGGCACATCGGCCCCGGCCTCCAGCATGGCCTCCCGGGCAAACTGCAATTGCACCGGGCCGCCATCGATCAGCACCAGATCGGGCATGGGCCATTTTTCCCGGGGATCCTCGCTCATGGCGCGGCGGAAGCGGCGGGAAAGCACCTCCTTCATGGAGGCGAAATCATTGGCGCCCTCCACCGTTTTGATGCGATAATGCCGATATTCCCGGGATGCGGGCTGGCCATCGATGAAAACCACCATGGAGGCCACGGAAAGCACGCCCTGGGTATTGCTGATATCAAAGCCCTCAATGCGCCGGGGCACGGAGGCCATGCCCAGCACCCGGGCCAATTCCTCGGAAGCGCCAATGGTGCGCTCATACTGGATCTGCCTGCGCGCATTGCGCTTTTCCAGGGCATCCCTGGCATTCTTTTCCGCCAGCAGCGTCAGCGCCCGCTTATCCCCGCGCTGGGGAACCACCAGGGTGCATGCGCCGCCCCGCTGCCTGCGCAGCCATTCCTCCATAACGGCGCTGATTTCCCCCGGCAGCGAGGGGCAAAGCACCTCCCGGGCGGGCTTTCTTTCATCATAGAATTGCACGATGAAATCGAAAAGCACCTCGCCGGGCTCCTCCTTGCCCTCCCGGGGCAAAGGAAAGGAATCGCCCCCCACCATTTTCCCGCCGCGGATATACAGCACCTGCGCCATGGCATCCAGATCATCCTGGGCCAGGGCGAAAACATCCTGCTCCGCGCCGCTGACCTGAATGGCCTGCTGCCGCTGCATCAGCCCCTCAATATCCCGCAGCTGATCCCGGAGCCGGGCCGCCTTTTCGTATTGCAGGGCCTGGGCCGCCGCCATCATATCCCGCTGCAGGGCGGCGGTTACATCCTGATATTTGCCGCTCAGAAAGGCAACCACCCGGCTGACCAGGGCGCGATACTCCTCCTCCGGGCATTTGCCGCAGCAGGGGCCCAGACAGCGGCCAATCTCATAATTGACGCAGGGCCGCCGGGGGGTTTTCAGCGGAAGCATCAGATTGCAGGTGCGCAGGGGAAAAATCTTCCGCAGCGCCTCCAGCACATCCCGCACCGCCGTGGCCCCGATATAGGGGCCAAAATACCGGGCCCCATCCTGCTCCTGCCGCCGGGCCAGGGTAAAGCGGGGATAATGCTCCCGCAGATCCACCCGAATGTAGGGATAATGCTTGTCATCCTTCAGCAGGATATTGTAATAGGGCTTGTGCAGCTTGATCAGATTGCATTCCAGGATCAGCGCTTCCAGATTGGTGCGGCACAGAATGATATCAAAATCATCCACATGCGAAACCATGGCCGCGACTTTGGGGGTGTGATCGCGGCCATGGAAATAGCTTCGCACGCGGTTTTTCAGATTGACCGCTTTGCCCACATAGATGATCTTCCCCTGCTCCTTCATCTGATAGCAGCCGGGGGAATCGGGCAGCATTTTCAGTTTCCGGGCAATAACGTCATTCATGGAAATAGCGCTTATTCCTCATCGCTGTCGAAGGTCGCTTCCACCACCTGGATGAGCTGCTCCATCAGCTCCTCCTCCACGGGCACAAACTCCTCCATTTCCTCGCCGTCCTCGCCGTCCTCGCTTTCCAGGGGCTGCACCTTCATCACATAACGGGAAATTTCCTCGTTCTCCGCCGCATCGCCGCAGTCATCGCTGAGCAATACATATTCATCCCCGTTATAGAAGAAATACCGCTCCACGCAGAGGCGGATGCTTTCGCCATTCTCGCCCTCCAGCTCAATAATATCCTTTTCAAGATCAGCCATGTTGCTTTCTCCTTCCCTGCGCCAAGGCGCATGCTTATTATATCCCATTTTCCCGGGAAGTACAAGATTTTTCCAGCCGCCTCAGACGATCAGATCGGCAGCCTCTACCTTTACCGCCCGGCGAAGATCCGCCAGGCTGCATTCCACCTGATAGCCGATTTTGCCCGCGCTGAACATGATATTTTCCATCTGCTCCGCCGACTGATGAATCAGCGTGCGGAAGGGCTTTTTCATGCCGATGGGCGAGCAGCCGCCATGCACATACCCGGTCAGGGGCAACAGCTCCTTGGCCTTGAGCATCTCCATGGCCTTTTCCCCCACGGCGGCGGCGGCCTTTTTCAGATCCAGTTCCTCCGCAACGGGAATCATGAAAACATAGTGGGTCTTGCTCTTGCCCTCTGCCACCAGGGTTTTAAAGGTGGCGGCGGGATCCTTTCCCAGCACCCGGGCCACATCCACGCCGCTAATCGCCCCCGAATCGGCATAGCAATATTCCCGATAGGCGATTTTCAGCCGATCCAGGATGCGCATCACATTGGTTTTTTCCGGCTTTGCCATATTCTCCTCTTATTCCAGGGGCTGGCCCTCTTCAATCAGCTGGAACATATCGATGCGGCGCTGATGCCGTCCGCCCTCAAATTCGGTGGTCATAAAATGCTCCACAATCAGTTTGGCAAGCTCGGGCGCAACCACCCGGCCGCCCAGGGCCAGCATGTTTGCGTCGTTATGGGCGCGGGTCATCTTCGCGCTGTAGCAATCGGAGCAGCAGCAGCAGCGGATGCCCTTCACCTTGTTGGCCGCAATGGAAATGCCCACGCCCGTACCGCAGGCGATAATGCCCCGGTCGCATTCGCCGGAAACAACGGCCTTGGCGGCGCGGACGGCAAAGAGCGGATAATCCCGGGGATCGCCCTCATTGATTCCGTAATAAACGGCCTCCGCGCCCAGGGCGGCCAGCGTTTCCTCAATGGCGGCGCGCAGGGGCAGCCCGGCAGGATCAAAGGCAATGGCAACTTTCATAAATCAAACCATCCTTTCATTGATAAATGGATAAATGCTTTCGCGTATAGTATACCGCAGTTTTTTTCCCCCCGCAAGCAGGAAAAATGATTTCCCCCGCCCGGGCGGGAAAAACGCACTTTTTTTGCCGCTTCGGGGGATTTCTTTGCCGTTTCCTCTTGCAATTCCATGAAAAAAGGGCTATAATGCCCCTATACCGCGTGGAAAGGGAATGGCGGTGTCCTGCGTGTCAAGAGAGATGCCGGTTGGTGCAAGGCAGAGGCGCTGGGCCGCGATCCACCCTGGAGCGGGCGGCGATGAGCCGCCGGGGCGCGCCCCCTACAGCGCAGACGAGGGGATATTCCCGCCCGGGAATATCAATCGGGGTGGCAACGCGGTTTTTCCGTCCCTGTGGTGGGCGGTTTTTTTATTGAAAAAAACGGGAAGGATGAATGGCCATGCTGGATATCAAACGAATTCGCCAGAACCCCCAGGAATTGATCGATGCGCTGCAGAAGCGCAATTCCTCCATTGATGTCAACGAGCTGTTGGAATTGGACGCCCAGCGCCGGGATGCCCTGGGCCAGGTGGAGGCGCTGAAAAACAAGCGCAATGAGGAAAGCAAGAAGATTGCCCAGGTGAAGCGCCAGGGCGGCGACGCTGCCGAAATCATGGAGGCCATGCGTCAGGTGGGCGATGAAATCACCGCGCTTGATAAGCAGGTAGGCGAAATGGACGAGAAAATCAACGCCATTCTTATGCGTCTGCCCAATTTCCCCCATGAAAGCGTGCCGGTGGGCAAGGATGATACCGAAAATGTGGAGCAGCGCCGCTGGGGCGAGCCCCGGCAGTTCGGCTGGGAGCCCAAGGCCCACTGGGATATCGGCACCGATCTGAATATCCTGGATTTTGAATCCGCCGCCAAGATTTCCGGCGCGCGCTTTACCGTCTATCGCGGCCTGGGCGCCCGGCTGGAGCGGGCGGTCATCAATTTCTTCATGGATACCCATGCCGCAGATGGCTATATCGAGGTGCTGCCCCCCTACATGGTCAGCCGCGCTACCATGACCGGCACCGGCCAATTGCCCAAATTTGAGGAGGATGCCTACAAGGTGGATCAGGATACCTTCCTGATTCCCACCGCCGAGGTGCCCGTTACCAATCTCTACCGGGATATGATTCTGGACGGGGATAAGCTGCCCATCCGCCACTGCGCCTATTCCGCCTGCTTCCGGGCCGAGGCCGGCAGCGCCGGGCGCGATACCCGCGGCCTGATCCGCCAGCATCAGTTCAATAAGGTGGAAATGGTCAAGATCACCAAGCCCGAGCAGAGCTATGAGGAATTGGAATCCATGACCCGCCAGGCCGAAAAGGTGCTGCAGCTGCTGGGTCTGCCCCATCGGGTGGTGTGCCTCTCCACCGGCGATATGGGCTTCTCCGCCGCCAAAACCTATGATATCGAGGTCTGGATGCCCTCCTATAACCGGTATGTGGAAATTTCCTCCTGCTCCAACTGCGAGGATTTCCAGGCCCGCCGCGCCGCCATCCGCTATCGCGACGGCGCCAAGGGCAAGCCCCAGCTCTGCCATACCCTCAATGGCTCCGGCGTGGCCGTGGGCCGCACGGTGGCCGCCATTCTGGAAAATTACCAGAATGACGATGGCTCCGTCACCGTTCCCGAGGTGCTGCGTCCCTACATGGGCTGCGATAAAATCGGCTGATTGATCACATATTCCAAATAGCAGGGGCATCCCCTCCCGCCGTAAAAAGCGCCGAGGGGATGCCCCTTTTTTCGTCCGCCGGATTATCGTTTTTTGTATAGGATCAGTTCCGGGTTTTCGCCGTTTGCCTCATAGCTGCAGACGAGAATAAAATCCATATTGGCGGCGATGCCAAAGCATCTCTCCCCGCCAAATTCGCTTTCCAGCTGATTGCCCAGATAGGTGGCCTGGTCATCCAGATATTTGACCATGCTGCCGTTGGGCAGCCTGTATGCAAGATTGATATAGCTGCCCACCAGGGCGTTAAGGCGGGTCACCCGGGGCATGCCCGCGATCTGCAGCGCGTTGATTTCCTCCATCAGCTGCTTTTTAAATGCCTCAAACGCCTCATTGCCGCCCAGCTGCTCATATCGCTTCCAGTAATCCAGCTTGGGCAGCATCCCCGCCAGATAGGCGCGCACCTCCCCTTCCGGATGCTCCGGGCTGACCATCCCCTTCACGCAGACATCGATCAGATCATCCATATTGCTGTACATATACTCCCCATCCGCATAGCACCATTTGCAGTACTGCTCGTTGAGGGAGCCATCCTTTTCCTTGCTGATGATGGCGTCCTCCAGCGGCATGCCGCAGCATTGGCAGATCAGCTTCCGGGGCGAGCCCAGCAGGGTGTTGATGGAAACGTCGAATAATCTGGAGAGCAGCTTCAGCGTTTCAATATTGGGCGTGGTTTCCCCCGTCTCCCAGCGCGAAACGGCCTGACGGGTGACAAACACCTTTTCTGCCAGCTCCTCCTGCGACATCCCCTTTTTCCGTCTCAGTTCAAAAATCATATCCTTTGCTTCCATTTTTATCACCTCGGTACTATTATGCCGCATCATCGCTTTCCTGGCAAGCAACAGTTTGTTTCCCTCCCCAGCCGAATGCGCCCATGCCCTGACCTGTCAAAGCGCAGCGTACCTCCGACGCGCTTCTATTCAATGCGCGCCTGACATTGATCATGCATAAGAAAGCAGCATTCGCTTTTCCGGATATCCGCCTATCCTTCCCCGTGATTGCTTTATCGGCCTGCGCAGATTATACTATCCATGTCCAGAAAGCATCGGCCGATGCCATGGCCTACGCCTGCCGATATGACGAGGCAATTGCTTTCTACAAAAAAGCCTTCGAATTGCAGCCCTCGCCCAAATTCTGCGACGCGCAAATCACAGCCGCTCATATTTATGAGATCCAGGGAAACTATGACGCCGCAATCGCCAGCCGCCATGAACAGCTGCAGGTGCTGAAAACCGAATGGGATATGACGGAAGGCCGTGAGGTGGAAGAAATTCACGAGGAAATCGCCCGGCTTCAAAACATTTCTGTCTCTCGCAAAGCCTGAGCGCAGGAAATGGGACAGGATACGGGGGGATTCTTGCGGGAGGATGCTTTTGCGTCAAAAGCGCCCTCCCGCCCCCTCCCAAACCGGTTCTGGATGGTTCATGGATAAATCATGCCAAATTGGATGCCAGATCAGCAAAAAAGAATAGCGATTAGAAAAACAGCAGCAATGCTTCCGTGTTTGAAGGAGCATTGCTGTTTGATTCCTAACAGCTATTTCTTCTTTGTTTCACTGGCATTCAACTATGTGTAAATAATCCATGTTCCATCCAGCGCCGGTTTTCGGAAGGGGTGCGGGGGAACCGCTTTTGACGCAAAAGTGGTTCCCCCGCAATGATTTCTCCCATTTTTCCCCCGGAATGCTATTCCGCCGCGGCCAGCATATGCTCAATAAAGATGCCGTAGCCCCGGGTGGGGTCATCCACAAAGACGTGGGTGACGGCCCCGACGATGCGTCCGTTCTGGATAATGGGGCTGCCCGACATGCCCTGGACGATGCCGCCGGTTTTTTCCAGCAGCGCAGGATCGGTCACCCGGATGACCATGCTCTTTTCCGCCGGGGCGGACTGATGATTCACGCGGATAATTTCCACGCTGTATTCCCGGACGCCGCCGCCATCCAGGGTGGAAAGAATGGCGGCCGGCCCGGTCTCCACCGTTTCCTGATACCCCACCGGCAATCCCTCCGGGTAAAGGGGCTGGGCGGGGGCAGCCTGCATTTTGCCATAGATGCCCAATTCGGTATTCTTTTTGATATCGCCCAATACCACCTGATTCATGAGGAAGGAGCCCCTTAATTCCCCGGGCGTGCCCTTTTGCCCCTTGCGCACATCCACAATTTCCGCCGCCATCAGCGATCCCATCCGAACGGGCAGCAGCAGCCCGGTATCCCCATCATGAATGGCATGGCCCAGCGCGCCATAGCTCTGATCCTCCGGGTTATAATAGGAAAGCGTGCCCACCCCCGCCGTGCTGTCCCGCACCCAGGCGCCGATGCGCCAGGCGGCAGAGGCGGTATCCCTGAGCGGCGTCAGCAGCGTCTGCCGCATTTTTCCGTTCCGCCGGTAGGATACAGCCATCTGCCCGCCGCCGGACTGGGAAACCAGGCGGCTCAATTGCTCGCTGCTTTCAAGGGAAACGCCATCGATGCTTTCAATCACATCCCCCGCCCGCAGCCCCGCATCCTGGGCAGGGCTCCGGCCCGATACATCCGATACCCCCACCACCAATACGCCCCTGGTGGCCAGGGCCACGCCCACGGCCTGCCCGCCCGGAATCAGGCGGATTTCTCTGCCGATATCCACCTGCATTTTCCGCAGCGGCAAAAGCCCGAAAAGATTGACGCTGACCTCCGCCTGCCCGCTTTCCACGCCGGAAAGGGTATGCTCCGCCGAAAGCAGCCGCTCATCCTGAGAGGATAAAACCGCCGCGCCGGTATGCAGCCGATAGGATTGACCGATGCTGATGCGATAGGTTTCGGGCAATGCCCGCAGCGCCTGGGCGGTTGGCGAAAAGGCCATCCATGCCACCAGCAGCAGGATAAGCCCCCCGGCAATTCTGCGGCCCGGGCCGATTCTCTTTTCCATGCTCTCTCCCCCGCTTTTTCATTTCTCCCTTCCAATATGCCTTATCCTCCGCCCCGCTATGCTGGGAAAGGCCGCGAAAGGAGGGGAAGCATGGAAAATCAGGAGGAAAGCAGGCCGATCCATGCAGGAGAAAAATGTTCGCCTTTTTCCTGGCTCTGGAAAAAAATTGATTTTCCCGATTTTGTTTTTTCGCTTTCGTTTTGCAAAAATCCGAACGTTCGGTAAAATCAAAAGAAAATAATTCAGGATTTTTCTTGCATATTCATCTGAGCCATGCTATAATGAAACAAGCCTGCCCGGTAAAGGCGGCGCATCTTTTTCAAAGGAGTGTCTCAGGCCGTGAAGAAGGTTGGCATCATCATGGGCAGCGACAGCGATCTGCCCGTCATCCGGAAAGCCACGGAGCTGCTTTCCCAATTGGAAATTCCCTTTGAGGTGCATATCTATTCTGCCCATCGCACCCCGGATGAAGCCCGGGATTTTGCCCGCAGCGCCAGGGAAAGGGGCTTTGGCGTGCTGATTGCCGCCGCCGGGATGGCGGCCCATCTGGCCGGGGCCATCGCCGCCAATACCATCCTGCCGGTCATCGGCATCCCCTGCAAATCCGCCGCGCTGGAGGGCATGGACGCCCTGCTTTCCACCGTCATGATGCCCACCGGCATTCCGGTGGCCACGGTGGCCATTAACGGCGGCGGCAATGCGGCGCTGCTGGCGGCCCAGATGCTGGCCCTTTCGGATGAAGCGCTGGCGGAGCGGCTGGCAGAAAAGCGGGCAGGGGATGCAGCCGCCGTGCTGGCCAAGGATGCGGCGCTGCAGGCCGAATTCGGCTGATTTTTCCTTCCCGCCGCAAACGGCATAACCATTTCTGCAAAAGCAAACGGAGGCAATATGGGCGGTTTTTTTGGTGCCGTGCTGAAGCACGATGCAATCTCAGATGTTTTTTTCGGAACCGATTATCATTCCCATCTGGCGCCCCGGCGGGGCGGCATGGCCGCATATGATCCCGAAATCGGCCTGCAGCGGGAAATCCATAATATCGCCAATTCCCCCTTCCGCACCAAATTTGAGCATATTTTTGACGATATGAAGGGCACCTCGGCCATCGGCTGCATCAGCGATACCGATCCCCAGCCGCTGCTGATCCGCTCCAAGCTGGGCACCTATGCCCTCTGCACCATTGGCGTAATCAATAACGCCCAGCAGCTGATTGATCAGTATCTGGTGTTCAGCGGCGGTCATTTTGACGCCATGCAGGGCGGCCGGGTCAACAGCACCGAGCTGGTGGCCGCCATGATCAACCAGAAGAGCGATTTTACCGATGGCATCCGCTTTGCCCAGCAGGTGATTGAGGGCACGGCCTCCATCCTCATCCTTAAGGAGGATGGGCATATCCTCGCCGCCCGGGATCGGCTGGGCCGCCTGCCCGTGCTGATTGGGAAAAACGAAAACGGCTGCTGCGTTTCCTTTGAATCCCATGCCTATCAGAAGCTGGATTATGAGCCCGAGCGGGAGCTGGGCCCCGGCGAAATCGTAGAGCTGACCGCCGATTCCGTGATTCAGCTTTCCCCGCCCGGACAGGAAATGCGCATCTGCTCCTTCCTCTGGTCGTATTACGGCTATTCCACCGCCTCCTATGAGGGGATCAACGTGGAAACCATGCGCTACCGAAACGGGGAAATCATGGCCGAGCAGGATGAAAAAAACGGCGCCTGCCAGGATGTGGATTATGTGGGCGGGGTTCCCGATTCCGGCACGCCCCATGCCATCGGCTATGCCAATAAGAGCCATATTCCCTTCGCCCGGCCCTTCATCAAATATACCCCCACCTGGCCCCGCAGCTTTACCACCAACAGCAAAACCCAGCGCAGCCAGGTAGCCAAGATGAAGCAGATCGCCGTGCATGATCTGATTCAGGATAAGAGCCTGCTCTTTGTGGATGATTCCATCGTCCGGGGCACGCAATTGCAGGAAACGGTGGAATTCCTCTACGCCAACGGGGCCAAGGCGGTGCATATGCGCTCGGCCTGCCCGCCCATTATGTATGGCTGCAAATATCTGAATTTCGCCCGCTCCACCAGCGATATGGATCTGATTACCCGCCGCACCATTCTGGAACTGGAGGGCGAGGAGGGCTTTGAGCATCTGGATGAATATTCCGATGCCTCCACCCAGCGGGGCCAGGCCATGCGCCGGGCCATCTGCGAAAAATTCCATTTCACCTCCCTGGAATTTCAATCCCTGGAGGGCGTGATCAAGGCCATCGGCCTGCCCGCCTGCCAATTATGCACTTACTGCTGGAACGGCAAGGAATAATTTTTCCCCGCCAGCGCAGAGAAAGGAAGGAAACAAGATGCATTCCAATTCCCGATCCGATAGCTACGCCGCGGCAGGCGTGGATATTACCGCAGGCTATAAGGCCGTGGAACTGATGAAAAAGCATATCGCCCGCACCCGCACCGATGGCTGCCTGGATGATGTGGGCGGCTTTGGTGGCTGCTTCGGCCTGCCCATCCAGGGCATGGAAAAGCCCGTGCTGGTTTCCGGCACGGATGGCTGCGGCACCAAGGTGAAATTGGCCATCCTGATGAACAAGCATGATACCATCGGCATTGATGCGGTGGCCATGTGCGTAAACGATATTATCTGCTGCGGCGCGCGGCCCCTTTTCTTCCTGGATTATATCGCCTGCGGCCGGAATATCCCCGAAAAAATCGCCGAGATTGTTTCCGGCGTGGCGGAGGGCTGCGTGCAGAGCGGGGCCGCCCTGATCGGCGGCGAAACGGCGGAGCATCCCGGCCTGATGCCCGAAGCGGATTATGATCTGGCGGGCTTTGCGGTGGGCATTGTGGATAAGAAAAAAATCATCGATCAGCAGCGCATGCAGCCCGGGGATCAGGTGATTGCCCTGGCCTCCACCGGCATTCATTCCAATGGCTTTTCCCTCTGCCGCAAGGTATTTGATATCGATCAGAATCCCCCCGCGCTCTATGCGCCCCGGCAGGAGCTGGGCGGCAAAAGCATTGCGGAAGCGCTGCTGACCCCCACCCGCATTTATGTAAAGAGCATCCTGGCGCTTCTGAAGGAAACGGATGTCAGGGGCATTTCCCATATCACCGGCGGCGGCTTCTATGAGAATATTCCCCGCTCCATTCCCGATGGCCTGGGCGCAAGGATTCAGAAAAGCGCCGTGCGGGTGCTGCCCATCTTTGATCTCATCGCCAAAGCCGGCAATATCCCCGAGCGCGATATGTTCAATACCTTTAATATGGGCGTGGGCATGAGCGTGGTGGTGCCCGCCGCGGAAACCGAAAAGGCCCTTTCCATCCTCCGGGAAAACGGCGAAGAGGCCTATGTCATCGGCGAAATCATCCAATCTGATGAAAAGGTGATTCTGGAATGAAAAAAGCGCGCATTGCCGTGCTGGTTTCCGGCGGCGGCACCAATCTGCAGGCATTAATCGACGCCTGGCAGAAAAATGAGCTAGGCGGCGGGGAAATCGCGGCGGTGATTTCCTCCAGGGCCGGGGCCTATGCCCTGGAGCGGGCGGAAAGGGCCGGCATTCCCGGCTATGTGCTGCCCAGGAAGGAATTTCCCGGCAGCCGGGAAATGACCGCCGCCCTGGTGGCGCTCCTAAAGCAATTGGATATTCAATTGGTGGTGCTGGCGGGCTGCATGGTGATTTTCACCCAGGAGCTGACCGACGCCTATCCAAACGCCGTGATCAACGTGCATCCCGCCCTGATTCCCGCCTTCTGCGGCAAGGGCTATTACGGGCTGCATGTGCATGAGGCGGCGCTGCAGTACGGGGTCAAGCTGTCGGGGGCCACGGTGCATTTTGTCACCGAAGAATGCGATGGCGGCCCCATCATCGCCCAGAAGGCCGTGGCCGTGCTGCCCGGCGATACCCCGGAAACGCTGCAGAAGCGCATCATGGAGGAAGCCGAATGGAAGCTGCTTCCCCTGGCCGTATCTCTTTTCTGCCAGGGCCGGCTTTCGGTAGCGGGCCGCACCGTCGTCGTCAAGGAGGATTGATTCCATGAATGTTTACGAAATCAGCAGCATGCAGGCGCTGCTCTCTTCCAATTCCTATCCCGGCCGCGGCATCGTGCTGGGCGTCACCGAGGATGGCAAAAAGGCCGTAGCCACCTATTTCATCATGGGCCGCAGCGTCAACAGCCGCAACCGCATCTTCGTTCAGGAGCCCGACGGCATCCGCACCCAGGCCCATGACCCCGCCAAAATGGCCGATCCCCATCTGATCATCTATCATCCCGTGCGGGAAAGCGCCCAGGGCCTTATCGTGACCAACGGCGATCAGACCGATACCATCCGGAATTTCCTCGCCCGGGGCGAAGGCTGGGAAAACGCCCTGCGCACCCGCCAGTTTGAGGATGACGCCCCCAATTTCACCCCCCGCATTTCCGGCCTGCTGGCCCGGGATGGCAGCCATAAAATGTCCATCCTCAAGGCCGCCGATCCCCAGGGCCTTGCCTGCGCCCGCTATTTCTATGAATACCCCGCCACGCCGGGTCTGGGTCATTTCCTGCATACCTATGTATGCGATGGCAATCCCGTGATTCCCTCCTTCCAGGGCGAGCCCGAGCGGGTAAAGATTCCCCCCTGCATCCGCTGCTTCACCAGCGAAATCTGGGAAAACCTGCATGCGGAGAATAAGATTTCCCTGTTTGTCCGCTATACCGATATTGAAACCGGCGATTTTGAGCAGCGCATCATCAACAAGCACGAGTAAAGGAGAGGAAAGCATCATGAAGGAATTTGAACTGAAATACGGCTGCAACCCCAATCAGAAGCCCGCGAAAATCTATATGCAGGATGGCAGCGAACTGCCCATCGAGATTCTCTGCGGCCGCCCGGGCTACATCAATTTTCTGGATGCCTTTAATTCCTGGCAATTGGTAAAAGAGCTGAAGGAAGCCCTGGGCCTGCCCGCCGTCACCTCCTTTAAGCATGTATCCCCCACCTCTGCCGCCGTGGGCCTGCCCCTGAGCGATGCGTTAAAGAGGGCCTGCTTTGTGGATGACATTGAGGGCCTGGATGCCTCTCCCCTGGCCTGCGCCTACGCCCGGGCCCGCGGCACCGATCGGATGTGTTCCTTCGGCGATTGGGTGGCGCTTTCCGATGTCTGCGATGTGACCACCGCCCGGCTCATCAAGCGGGAGGTATCCGATGGCATCATCGCCCCCGGCTATGAGCCCGAGGCCCTGGAGATTCTTAAATCCAAGCGCAAGGGCAATTATAATATCGTAAAAATCGATCCCGATTATGTGCCCGAGGTGCAGGAGCGCAAGCAGGTGTTCGGCATCACCTTTGAGCAGGGCCGCAATAATTTCAAAATTGACCGGGGGCTGCTTTCCAATATCGTTACCGAAAATAAGGAGATGCCCGAATCCGCCGTCCGCGATCTGATTGTGGCGCTGATCACCCTGAAATATACCCAGTCCAATTCCGTCTGCTATGCGGTGGATGGCCAGGCCATCGGCGTGGGCGCAGGCCAGCAGAGCCGCATCCATTGCACCCGGCTTGCCGACAGCAAGGCCGATACCTGGTGGCTGCGCCAGCATGAAAAGGTGCTGAATCTGCCCTTCCTGGATACCCTGGGCCGCCCCGACCGGGATAACGTCATCGACGGCTACATCAACAAAAACGAAGAGGATGTATGCGCCGAGGGCAACTGGCAGAAGTATTTTTCCCGCCGTCCCGAGCCGCTGACCCAGGAGGAAATCCACGCCTTCCTTTCCGCCCGGGGGCAGGTGGCCCTGGGCTCGGATGCCTTCTTCCCCTTTGATGATAATATCGAGCGCGCCAGGAAGAGCGGCGTGCAGTATATTGCCGAGCCCGGCGGCTCCATCCGGGATGATATCGTCATCAACTGCGCCAATCGCTATGGCATGGTGATGGCCTTTACCGGCATGCGCCTGTTCCATCACTGAGAAGCAGGGCTGCGGAAGGAGAAGCTGCTATGAAAATACTGGTTGTGGGCGGCGGCGGACGGGAACACGCCATCATCAAGGCCCTGAAAAAAAGCCCGGAGGCCGAAAAAATCTATGCCCTGCCCGGAAACGGCGGCATTGCGGCGGATGCCGAATGCGTGAATATCGGGGCAAAGGATATTGAGGGCATCGTGAAATTTGCCGTCCAGAGCAAGGTGGATTTTGCCGTGGTCGCCCCGGATGATCCCCTGGCCCTGGGCGCGGTGGACGCGCTGGAGGCGGCGGGCATTCCCTCCTTTGGCCCCTCCCGGGCGGCGGCCCGGATTGAGGCCAGCAAGGTTTTTGCCAAGCATCTGATGGAAAAATATCATATTCCCACCGCTGCCTGCCGCATTTTTTCCGATTGCGGCGAGGCCCTGGCCTATCTTCGCTCTGCGCCGCTGCCCATCGTCATCAAGGCCGATGGCCTGGCCCTGGGTAAGGGCGTAATCATCGCCAGGACCCGGGAGGAGGCCGAAAACGCCGTCACCGATATGATGGAAAACCGCGTGTTCGGCGACAGCGGCAGCCGCATTGTCATCGAGGAATTTCTGGAGGGGCCGGAGGTATCCGTGCTGGCCTTTACCGATGGCAGGGTGATTAAGCCCATGGTATCCTCCATGGATCATAAGCGCGCCCTGGATCATGATCAGGGCCTGAACACCGGCGGCATGGGGGCCATCGCCCCCAACCCCTTCTATACGGAGGAAACGGCCCGCCGCTGCATGGAGGAAATTTTCCTGCCCACCATCCATGCCATGCAGGCCGAGGGCTGCCCCTTTAAGGGCTGCCTCTATTTCGGCCTGATGCTCACCAAGGCTGGCCCCAGGGTCATCGAATATAATTGCCGCTTCGGCGATCCCGAAACCCAGGTGGTGCTGCCCCTGCTCAAAAGCGATCTGCTTACCATTTTCCGGGCCTGCCGGGAGGGCACCCTGGAAAATTGCCCGGTGGAATTTGAGGAGGGCGCGGCCTGCTGCGTGGTGATGGCCTCCCGGGGCTATCCCCAGAAATACGAAACGGGCTATCCCATCTCCCTCATCCCCGATACCCCAAGCGTTACCACCTATGTGGCCGGGGCGAAAATCAATGAAGCGGGCGAAATGGTTACCGCCGGCGGCCGGGTGCTGGGCATTACCGCCAGAGGAAAATACCTGCATTGCGCCATCCAAAGTGCCTATGAGGCCGTAAGCCAAACCAACTTTGCCAATGCCTATTACCGCAGGGATATTGGCCGGAAAGCACTGAAGAAGGAGGCCTGACCCATGGTTTATCGCGTATATGTGGAAAAGAAGCAGGGGCTGGATCATGAGGCCCAGTCGCTGAAAAATGATCTGATCGGGCTATTGGGCATCGGGGGCTTGACCCGGGTGCGCCTGATCAACCGATATGATGTGGAGGGCGTGGAGGAGAGCCTCTTTGAGAGCCTGAAGACCACCGTCTTTGCCGAGCCGCAATTGGATACCGTCACGGAGGAAATGCCCTGCCCCGGCGATGCCCGGGTATTTGCCGTGGAATATCTGCCCGGCCAGTTTGATCAGCGGGCGGACAGCGCCTCCCAGTGCATCCAGCTGATTTCCCGGAAGGATCGGCCGCTGGTGCGCTCCGCCAGAGTGTATTATCTCTATGGCGATATCACGGAGGAGCAGACCGAAAAAATCAAGAAATACGTCATCAATCCCGTGGAAAGCCGCCTGGCCTCCCTGGAGCCCCTTGATACCCTGAAAATCGCCTATGATATGCCCCCCATGGTGGAAACGCTGCATGATTTCCCCGGCCTTGATCAGGAGGGGCTGCATGAATTCGTCCGCAAGTACGGGCTGGCCATGGATGATGATGATCTCAAATTCTGCCAGGATTATTTCAAGGCCGAGGGCCGCGCCCCGACCCTGACCGAAATCCGCATGCTGGATACCTACTGGAGCGATCATTGCCGCCATACCACCTTTTTGACCGAGCTGAGCGATGTTTCCTTTGATGATCCCGCCGCGGAAAAAACCTATCAGGAATACCTCCGGGTGCGGAAGGAAATGGGCGTCAAAAAGCCGGTTACGCTGATGGATATGGCCACCATCGGCGCAAAATACCTGAAAAAGCAGGGGCTGCTGGATAAGCTGGATGAATCGGAGGAGATTAACGCCTGCACCGTGAAAATCAGCGTGCAGACCCCGGACGGCCCCGAAAAATGGCTCCTGCTTTTCAAGAATGAAACCCATAATCATCCCACCGAAATCGAGCCCTTCGGCGGGGCGGCCACCTGCATCGGCGGGGCCATCCGCGATCCGCTTTCGGGCCGCAGCTATGTTTACGCAGCCATGCGCGTAACCGGCGCCGCCGATCCCACCGTGCCCCTTTCCCAGACGCTGCCCGGAAAATTGCCCCAGCGCAAGATCGTAACCACGGCGGCGGCGGGCTATTCCTCCTATGGCAACCAGATCGGCCTCGCCACCGGCATCGTGGATGAAATCTATCATCCCGGCTACGCTGCCAAGCGCATGGAGATCGGCGCGGTGATCGCCGCCGCTCCCGAAGAAAACGTCCGGCGGAAATGCCCCGCTCCCGGCGATGTGATCATTCTGCTGGGCGGGCGCACGGGCCGGGATGGCTGCGGCGGGGCCACCGGCTCCTCCAAGGCCCATACCCTGAAATCCATTGATCAGTGCGGCGCAGAGGTGCAGAAGGGCAACGCCCCGGAGGAGCGCAAGCTGCAGCGGCTTTTCCGCAATCCCCGGGTATCGCAATTGATCAAGCGCTGCAATGACTTTGGCGCGGGCGGCGTATCGGTTGCCATCGGCGAACTGGCAGATGGCATCGCCATCAATCTGGATCTGGTGCCCAAGAAATATGAGGGCCTGGACGGCACCGAGCTTGCCATCTCCGAATCCCAGGAGCGCATGGCGGTGGTAGTGGCCCCCAAGGATGCGGAAAAATTCATTCAGCTGGCCGGAAAGGAAAACCTGGAGGCCACCATCGTGGCCACGGTGCAGCAGGAGCCCCGGCTGACCATGACCTGGCGGGGCGAAACCATCGTCAATATCTCCCGGGAATTCCTCAATTCCAATGGCGCGCCCAAGACGGCAGCCGCCCATGTGGCCGCCCCGGCGGAAGGCAAGGATGAAGCGCCCCTGCATTTTGCCCAGAGCATGCGGGAAATGGCAAAGGATCTGAATATCTGCTCCCAGCGCGGCCTTTCCGAGCGTTTTGATTCCACCATCGGCGCGGGCACGGTCTTTATGCCCTTTGGCGGTGCCCGGCAGATGACCCCCATCCAGGCCATGGCCCATAAAATCTCCCGGGAATATGGCGAAACCGATACCTGCTCCCTCATGGCCTGGGGCTATGATCCCTATCTGGCTGAAAAGAGCCCCTATCGCGGCGCGTATCTGGCGGTGGTGGAATCCATTGCCAAGCTGATTGCCGCCGGGGCCGATCTTTCCGATACCTATCTCACCTTCCAGGAATATTTCGAAAAGCCCCAGGGCAAAAAGGAACGCTGGGGCAAGCCCCTTTCCGCGCTGCTGGGCGCGCTGCAGGCCCAATGGGATCTGGGCTGTGCCGCCATTGGCGGAAAGGATTCCATGTCCGGCACCTTTGAGCAATTGGATGTGCCCCCCACGCTGGTTTCCTTCGCCGTTACCACCGCCGGAATCAAAACCGTCCGCTCCCCCGAATTCAAGGGCGCGGGGCATAAATGCGTGCTGATGCTGCCCGAATATGATGAGAATGGTCTGCCCGTCCCCGCCTCCCTGAAAGGGCTGTTCGGCCGGGTGCATGCCCTGCTCTTTACCGGCAAGGCGCTCTCCGCCTGGACGCTGGAGCGCGGCGGCGTGGCCGAGGGCATTCTGAAAATGTGCCTGGGCAATGGGATTGGCTTCTCCTTTGATGATCATGCCGATCTGGAATTGATTTTTGCCAAGCATTACGGCGGCTTCATTCTGGAGCTTGCCGGGGATGAGCATGTGGGCATCCCCCTGGGGCATACCGATCGGCGGCCCGGCATTGCCTGGTGCGGCGAAAGCGTATCCCTGAAGGAAATGCAGGAGGACTATGAGAGCCGCCTGGAAAGCGTGTATCCCACCAAGACCCCCGGCGGAAAAAGCATCCCCTGCATCACCGCCGAAAAAAGGCCGGTAGCCAGGCCCGCCGCCTCTGTGGCCGTTCCCCGGGTGCTGATTCCCGTCTTCCCGGGCACCAACTGCGAATATGATTCCCTCCGCGCCGTGGAGCGCGCCGGGCTCAAGGGCGAAGTTCTGGTGATCAATAATCTTTCCGCCCAGGGCGTGGCCGATTCTGTGGATCGCTTCGCCGCGGCGCTGAAAAACGCCCAGATCGTCTTCATCCCCGGCGGCTTTTCCGGCGGCGATGAGCCCGATGGCTCCGGCAAATTCATTACCGCCTTCTTCCGCAGCGCCGCCGTCCGGGATGGCGTAAGCGAGCTGATGGATCGCCGGGATGGCCTGATGCTGGGCATCTGCAATGGCTTCCAGGCGCTGATTAAGCTGGGGCTGGTTCCCTACGGCAAAATCACCGCCCCCGATCCCCATACCCCCACCCTGACCTATAATACCATTGGCCGCCATCAGTCCCGGCTGGTGCGCACCCGGGTTTCCTCCGTCAATTCTCCGTGGCTGATGAATGTTGAGCCGGGCGATATCGTCACCGTGCCCATCAGCCATGGCGAGGGCCGCTTCCTCTGCCCGGATGATGTGCTGCAGCAGCTCATCGCCAATGGCCAGATCGCCACCCAGTATGTGGATATGGAGGGCAACCCCACCGATAATATCCTCTTTAACCCCAATGGCTCCGCCGCCGCCGTGGAGGGTATCCTCTCCCCCGATGGCCGCGTGCTGGGCAAAATGGGCCATAGCGAACGGATCGGCCAGGGCCTCTATCAGAATGTGCCCGGTCAGTATGACCTGGGCCTCTTCGCCAGCGCGAAAAAGTATTTCGGCTGATGCAGGGGAGAACGGGGAATAATTTGCGGGGGAACCACTTTTGAGTCAAAAGTGGTTCCCCCGCACCCCCTC
>CAZJUJ010000036.1:0-29537 GCA_964549135.1 uncultured Oscillospiraceae bacterium
GAGGGTGCGGGAGGGTGCTTTTGACGCAAAAGCATCCTCCCGCAAATATTATCCTTCTTCGCCCTTTGTTTCGGTGGGGTCAGGCCTGCCTGTGGGCCGAAAGATAGCGGCAGACGTCGCCCACCGTTTCAAAATTCGCATCCTCGCCCAATTCCACCTGAAAGGCATCTTCAATTTCCATCAGCAGCACCATTCCGCTCATGGAATCCAGGCCCAGATCAGCCTGCAGCCGGCTTTCCATGGAAACGGCCCGGGGATCCAGGCCGGGCAGGGCCTCCTCCAGCAATTGCAGCAGCGTTTCTTTCATGGGTTTCTTCAGCGCGTTCTCCATTGTTTTTTCCCTCATTTCTTGCGGATAATCTTCAGGCTGGAGCTTTTTTCAAAGGGCTCATGGCGAATCAGGATGCGGGCGGGGCGCATATAGGCGGGCAGCCCGGCGCTGATGCGCTTCATTTCCTGCTCCAGGGTTTCATCCGTCACATCGGCAATGGGCAGCACCTCCATTTGAATGGCCGGGCGGCCCGCAATTTCCGTTTCCGATATCAGGCAATCCTGCACGCAGACGCTGCGATAGAATACCTCCTCCACCTCCTCCGGGGATACGTTTTCGCCGTTGCCCAGGAGGATCAGATTCTTGATTCGCCCCACGATGCGGATGAAGCCCTCCTCATCGATCCGGGCCAGATCGCCCGTTTTCAGCCATTCGCCGTCAAAGGCCGCCCGGGTGGCCGCTTCATCCTTCCAGTAGCCGCTGAAGAGCATATCGCCCTTCACCTGCAGTTCTCCTTCCACGATCCGGGCCTCCTGGCAGGGATACTGCCTGCCCACGGAATCGGGATGCCTTTCCTGCTCCAGATTTCCGGATACCAGATTGGCGGTTTCCGTCATGCCATAGCCGGAAAGCACCCGCACGCCATAGGGCTTGAAGCCATACATCAGCCTTTCCGGCACAGGGGCCGCGCCGCAGATGATCAGCTTCAGCCTGCCGCCCAGGGCATGCACCCCCCGCTTCTGGGCAATGCTCAGCATCATTTCCGCCATGCCCGGCACGGCGATCATGGTGGTGGGCTTTACCCGGGCCATTTCCTTAAAAAGCTCCCGCATATTGCCGCAGACCGCCACATGCGCGCCGGTATAGAGGCCGGAAAGCATGCTGAAAATCATGCCGAATACATGGGTAAAGGGCAGCGCAGCCACTATGGTCTGCCCAAAGATGGTGCCCTCCCGGTAGGTGCCGTTCAGCGCGCCCCGCAGAATGGCGCCATGGCTGAGCATCACGCCCTTGGGCGTGCCGGTGGTGCCGCCGGTAAAGAAAATCGCCGCCCGGGTTTCCGGCGTTGCAAAGGCCGGGGGCGCGCCGGTCTGATCCAGAAAGGGCGCGGGAATGATGGGGATGCTCAGGCTATCCGTCTTTTGCATGAGGGCCTGGCCCGCAATGATGGCCTGCAGTTCATAATGCTGCACCGTATGGATCAGCACCGCTTCGGAAAGCGCGGCGGGCAGCATAACCGCCGTATACCCCGCCGTGGTCAGGGCCAGAAACCATTCGGCGGCATCGATGCTGTTGCTATCAAACAGCCCCACATTGCAGCGAAGCGGCAGCTGCAATTGCTCCAGTACCCTTCGGCGGCGGGCCACCCGCTGGGCAAGCGCCGCATAGCTGATGGCCTGGCTCGGATCGGAAAGGGCGATACTATCGCCGTAGCGATCGGAAATGAAATCCAGGAACTGCGCAAACGTGGGCAGGTAGGGAATCTTGTTTCTTTCTTCGGGCAAAAGATGCGCTTCAAAATAATGCATGGCATAACACCTCTCAGAATAAATTAGGGCCTCCGCCCCTCCTTGGTACCCCCTCCGCACGAAAAAAACCATAGATAAGGGGACGGCCTTGCTCAAAAACCGAACAAGACCGTCCGATTGATGAAAGAAGCGCTTTATCGCTTTTCCGCCTCGCTGCGGCTCAGATTTTCCAGGGAATGCTTGAACGCGCCCTGGAGCATGACGGCGGTGCTATCGGCCACCTCCTGCGGGGAAGCGGCCATATTCCGCTGAATCCATTCCATCACCGTGCCCATAAAGGCATAGGAATAAAAGACCGCCACCCGCTGCTTGGCCGCTGGGCTGATGTGCATGCCCTCCGCCTGCTCCTCCACCACGGGCAAAAGAAGCATTTCCGCCTCCCTGCGCATGTAGCGCTCGATCTGCTCCCGGTCAACGGCGCGGCAGACATTGAGGATCAGGTTCTGATGGGCCTTCAGCACCGAAAGAAGATTGAGAAAGCCCTGCTGCCAGCTGTTTTGGGTGCGATGCCCGTCCAGGGCGGTATGGAGCGTCGCCTGCAGCGTCCAATCGGCCAGATCGTAAATATCCTTAAAGTGATAGTAGAAGGTCATACGGCTGATGCCGCACTCCTCTGCAATATCGCTGATGGTAATCCGGGTGAGGGGCTTTTTTTCCAGAAGCCGCTTCAGCGCATCGGCAAGGGCCTGCTTGGTGGCGTCGCTTTTCATGATCCGCTTCCTCCTTCAAAACGGGTCGTGCAAATCAGGGGAATATTTTATTTCTGCAAATCCGTGCGGATGATATAGACGGTCACCGTCTTCATGCCCTCGGGGCGCAGATCATAGCCGCTGTTTTTCGCGTTATCCCGGGTTTCCTCATAGATGCGCAGGGCCTCGGGCAGCGTTTCCGATACATAGGGCAGTAGCCGCTCCGCCGCCTCCTTTTCCGCCGCCAGCAGGGCATCCATCATTTTTTCCGTGCCCTCGGCATAGAGCGCCGATGCGCCCTCGGCAAGGGCCAAAGCGCCCTCATGCAGCGCGGTCACGCCCTCGGAAAGAGCCGAAGCGCCCTTGGAAAGCGCATCCGTGCCCGCAGGCAGAGAAGAAGCGCCGGTATTCAGCTCCGTAAGGCCGGTATGCAGGCTCTTTGCGCCCTGGGCCGCCTGGGATACGCCCGCGGTGTATTCCTGCACCCCCGTCACAAAGAGGCTGACCTGATCCAATTCCGCCTTGAGTGCGCTCAGGCTTTCATAGGCTGCCTGGGCGGCGGCCAGCCGGGCGGCGAGAGCCCCATCGGCGTTTCCCTGGGCCCCGGCTGCGGCCTGCAGTGCTTCGGGGTTCATCTGGCTCAGCGCCGTTTCCAGCACGGCGGCGTAATTTTCCATTGTCAGCGCAGGAATTTCCAGGCCGGAGGCAGCCAATTGTTCATTGGCGGAGGAAAGCACCGCCATGAAAATCGCCTGGGCCCCATCGGTCAGCGCGGCATTATTCTCGGTCAGCGCCGCAAGCCCCGTATCCAGAGAGGCCGCGCCCGTCTCCGCCTGGGCGGCGCCATCCGCCAGCGCCGAAGCCCCGGAGGCCATTTCCGCCAGCCCGGAAACCATATCCGCCGTGCCCTCCTTGAGGGCGGAGGCACCCTCGCTTACCTGCCCCGCGCCCTCATCCAGAGAGGCCGCCCCGGTATTCAGCTGTGTCAGCCCGTCATGAAGCGCATTGATTTTTTCCCCGATTTCCTGGGTCTTCCCGGAAAGGGAGGGCAGTGCCTCGCCCTTTTGCAGGGCGGTAAGCAGCGCCTGCATTTCCTTTAACTCTGCCTGCAGATCATTTTCCATCCGCGCCTCTATTTCCATGCAGGCCGCGTCAATGGGATCGGAGGTAAGCAGCGTCATCATCCAGTCAAGATCTGCATGCTCGGCATGGAAGGAAGCGGTGAAGGCGGCGGGCAATTGCCATGCCGCATCCACGCCGGGCACGGCCCAGCCCACCAGGACCCGGCGGCCCATAACGCTGATCACGGCGGCATTTTCAAGCTGCAGTTCGGTTACCCCCGTTTCGGGCAGCGGAAGCAGGGAAAGGGCCAGGGCGGGCAGCGGCGCTTCGGCCTGATAGGATACCGTCAGCACCGCCTCGCCGCTTTTTTCCTTCAGCGTCTGGGCGGTGATTTCCTCGCCATCCAGGGTCAGCGTCACCACGGGCATGATGGCCGGGGCCTGATTGGAAATGCCCTGATAGATAATATCGTTTCCCGCCGCATGCCAAATGAGCGCTTCGCCGCTGCGCGCAAAGCTTTCGCTTCCGCCCACATTCTCAATGGCTTTCAGCATCGTCCGATCGATAATTTCCTCCAGCCCATCGGCATTTTCCAAACGGATATTATCCGTAAGGCTTTGAACCGTGCCATCCGGGGAGGCGATCACATATACCCGTTCATGCTTGGTATTTTCCGCCAGGGCGGGCACGCAGCCCAGCGCTAGCACCAGAGCCATCATCAGCGCAGTCATTCTTTTCATTTCCGATTCTTCCTTTCTTTTATTATCGAATAGCCTTCATATCGGCAGTCGAATGGATAATCATATGATCCATGATCAGCAGCATGGCGGGAAGCAGCAGCAGCACCACCGCTACGCTCATCAGCGCGCCCCGGGCCATCAGCCGGCACATGGAGGAAATGATATCCACATTGGAATACAGGCCCACGCCGTAGGTGGCGGCGAAGAAGCCCAGGCCGCTGACCAGCACGCTCTGCGCGGCGGAGGAACGGCCTTTTCCACAGCCTCGGCCTTTTCCATGCCGGAGAGACGATTCTGCTTATAGCGGGTGGTCAGCAGGATGGCGTAATCCACCGTTGCGCCCAATTGAATGGTGGAAACCAGAATGGGTCCCACGAAGGGCAATTCCGTGCCCGTATAATAGGGAATGCACAGATTGGCGGCGATGGCCAATTCGATAATCGCCACCAATAGCACCGGCAGGCTCAGGGATTTCTGCACCAGCAGAATAATCGCAAAGATGGCGATGATGGAAATCAGGCTGACCACGGTGAAATCGCGGTCGGTGCAGGCGATCAGATCCTTGGTGCAGGGCGCTTCGCCGATGAGCATGCCGCCCTGATCATATTTTTTCAGAATCTCATTCAGCCGGTCGATCTGGCTGTTTACCTCATCGGAGGAAATGGCATAGGCGGAATTGATCAGCGCCAATTGATAGCTTTCCCCCTTGACCTTGCCCAGGATTTCGGGGGGCAGAATGCTTTCCGGGATTCCCGCGCCCAGCAGGCTGTCCACGCCCAGCACGTTTTTCACGCCGTCCACCGTCTGCATTTCCTCCGTCATGGCCCGCACATCCTTCTGGCTCACCTCGCTGTCAATCAGCAATAGATGGGTGGTGGCCATATCGAAGGTGCTTTCCAGCTTTCGGTTGGCAATGATGGATTCCAGTTTCTCCGGCATCACCCGGCTCATATCATAATATACATTCACCTGCTGATAGCCATAGAAGGCCGGGAAAATCAGCAGCACCAGCGCCACGGCCAGCGCCTTATGATGCTTGACCACAAAGCGCCCCACGCCGCCCACATCGGGCAGAAGCGGCTTATGGCTGGTTTTTTCAATGGCGCGATCCATAAGCCGAATTACGCAGGGCAGCAGCACCACCGTGCCCATGACCCCCAGAATCACGCCCTTGCTCATCACAATGCCCAGATCCCGGCCCAGGGTGAAGCTCATGAAGCAGATGGCAACGAAGCCCGCTACCGTGGTCAGGCTGGAGCCCAGGATGGAGGTGAAGGTCAGATGAATGGCATTGGCCATGGCCTCATCCCGATCCTCGGTCAGCGCCTTTTGCTCCTTATAGCTGTGCCAGAGGAAGATGGAGTAATCCAGCGTCACCCCCAATTGCAGCACGGCGGCTACAGCCTTGGTAATATAGCTGATTTCCCCCAGAAAATAATTGCTGCCCATATTCCAGAGAATGGAAACGCCGATGCAGGCCAGGAAGATCAGCGGCAGCAGGAAGCTATCCATGGTCAGCATCAGCACCAGCGCGCACAGCGCCACCGCGATGCCCACATAAATGGCCTCCTGCTCCTCTACCAGCTGCTTGGTATCCGTCACCACGGCGGAAAGCCCGCTGACGAAGCATTTTTTCCCGGCGATTTTCCGCACCTGGCTGACGGCCTCCATGGTTTCCTCCGAGGAGGAGCCCCGATCAAAGAACACGGCAGAGAGCGTGCAATCCCCCCGCTGGAACATTTCCCGGATTTCCTCCGGGATGATTTCCGCCGGAAGCCCGCCCTCCGTCATGGAAGTAAAGCCGATCACCGAATCCACATGGGGGATTTCCCCGATGGCCGCCTCCATTTCGGCCTGCTCCCGGATGCCCATTCCCTCTGTTACCAGCAGGGAAAAGGCGCCCTTGCCGAAATCCTCCAGCAGGATTTCCTGGCCCTGCACGGTTTCCAGATCCTGCGGCAGATAATACAGAAGGTCATACTTGGTCTTCGTTGCGGCCATGCCCAGCACCGAGGGCACCAGCAGCAATAGACACACAGTAATGACCAGGCCTCTGCGCCTTACCATTCCTTTGGCGAATTTCTTCACATTGTTTACCTCCCAACACACTTTCTGTTTTAAAACATGGTGTTGACTTTCTCAATGAAAAGAATTATAATCATTTTGTTGATTGATTTCAATAATCAATTCGATTATCAATCGTTTGTTAAGCAACAATCGCCGCCATTTCATTGGTTATCCAACAAAAAAGACGGAAATTGTTGAAAAGCGAAAGGAAGGAAGGCTGCAAGCATGATGAAATCCCCTGCGGAGCCGGAAAAGAAGGAGGATCGCCGCGTTCGGCGGACGAAAAAGCTGCTGACCCAGGCGCTGACCCAATTATTGCAGGAAAAGCAGATCAGCGAAATTACCGTCCGGGAGCTGACCGAGCTGGCGGATATGAACCGGGGTACCTTTTACCTGTATTACCGGGATATGTTTGATATGCTGGAGAAGATCGAGGATGGAATGTTTGAGGCACTGAACCAGATCATCTCCCTGCATGAGCATGACGATGTGAGCCAGCAGACCCGGCCCATCCTGCTGGATTTATTCCGCTTCATTGAAGATAATCAGGAAATGTGCCGGGTGCTGCTCAGCCCCCACGGGGATATGAATTTCCTGCATCGGCTCAATGAGGTGGTGCGGGAAAAATGCCTGCGGGTGTGGCCCAGCATCCAAAGGGAAAAGGATGAGGCGGATTTTGATTATCATTACAGCTTTGCGGTGTTTGGCTGCGCGGGGGTCATCCGGGCGTGGGTCAATCGGAATTGCCAGGAAACGGCGGAAAAAATGGCGGAGCTGGCCTATTCCATGATTCTCCGGGGCAGCCTGCCCAGCAAGTAAGCCCCGCCGGGCGGCAGAAGGAGAGCGACCATGAAGGAATTTACCAGAAATACCATTCTGCAGGCCTTTGAGCAGCTTCTTAAGGAAATGCCCTTTGAAAAAATCATGGTATCCCTTTTGGTCAGGCGCTGCGGCATTCATCACAATACCTTTTATTATCACTTCCGGGATATTTATCAGCTGCTTTATGCCTGGCTGGCCCAGGCCCTTGGCCGCTTTCTGCCGGGGGAGGCATCCTGCCCCTGGGAGGAGAGCGTAAAGGCGCTGCTGCTTGCCTGTCAGCAGCAGAAAAGACTCCTCATGCATCTTCGCCATTCCCCGGCCCAGGAGCAATTGGAGCAATTCATCTTTTCCGCTGCGGATGCGGTTTTTTCCCGTCTGATCGCCCAGGAGGCGGCGGGCAGCAACGTGCCGGAGGAAACGCTGCAGGATGCGGCCGCCCTTTGCCGCTATGCCTTTTCGGGCTATTTTCTCAAGTGGCTTGGGGAGCAGATGGAGGGCGATATTGCGGAAAGCGCGGCGCGGATGAGCCGGGTATTTCATATTTTCATATCCCGGGCACTTTCTGACCGGGCCGAAGCGGCGCAGGCCGCCGCCTCTGAACAAATCGGAACTTCTGTATAAAAAATAGGCAAAACGGGCGGTTTCTCCGAATTTCGGATATTCCGCCCGTTTTGTTTATATGTTTTTTTCCCGCTTCCTGCTATTCTTTCCTCGTCAATCATCCCCCAAAGACAAGGAAAGGAAGGAAAAACGCATGAATGTATCCAACACGATGAAAAAATTCGGCCTGGAGCAGGCCTTCAATTATCTCTACAAAGACCCGGAGAAAAACATGCGCAAGCTGTTTTCCTGGGCCGAAAAATATGCGGGAAAGATGTATCCCAATCAGCTTAAGCAGGTAAAGGATGCCATCGAGAACCCGGAAAACCCCTACTATCGCTATATCCGCCATCTGATCAGCGATGTGGATCAGGATGTGCTGAAAACCGTCGCCGTCAATTTTTTCATTAATGAAAATATGATCGGCTGGCCCAAGCAGCAGGAGCTGAAGGAAAGATACCATTGCAATATTCCCTGGACGATCCTGCTGGATCCCACCTCCGCCTGCAATCTGCGCTGTACCGGCTGCTGGGCGGCGGAATACGGAAACAAGCTGAATCTTTCCTTTGATGAAATTGACGATATCATCCGCCAGGGCAAGGATCTGGGCGTATACATGTATATCTATACCGGCGGCGAGCCCCTGGTGCGCAAGCAGGATCTGATCCGCCTCTGCGAAAAGCATGATGACTGCGTCTTCCTCTGCTTTACCAATGGCACCCTGATCGATGAGGCCTTTGCCGATGATATGCTGCGGGTCAAAAATTTTGTGCCCGCCATCTCCCTGAAGGGCTTTCGGGAGCCCACCGACAGCCGCCGGGGCCCGGGGGTATTTGATCAGGTGATCCGGGCCATGGATCTTCTCCATGAGCGCAAGCTGATCTATGGCATTTCCTCCTGCTATACCAGCGTCAATTATGAGAGCATCACCTCGGAGGAATACTTCGATATGCTGATTGAAAAGGGCGCGTATTTCATCTGGTATTTCCATTATATGCCCGTGGGCAATGATGCCGCGCCGGAATTGCTGCCCAGCCCTGAGCAGCGCGAAATGGTCTATCGCCGCCTGCGCCAGCTGCGCGCCCACAAGCCCCTCTTTACCATGGATTTCCAAAACGATGCCGAATATGTGGGCGGCTGCATCGCCGGGGGACGCAGATATTTCCACATCAACGCCAATGGCGATATGGATCCCTGCGTTTTTATCCATTATTCCGATTCCAATATCCGCAAAAAAACCATTCTGGAGGGCCTGCGCTCGCCCCTCTTCCAGGCCTATCATGATGGCCAGCCCTTTAACCAGAATATGTTCCAGCCCTGCCCTATGCTGGAAAACCCAGATAAACTGCGCGGTATGATCGAAAAAACCGGCGCCGCCTCTACCGATATCCAATCCCCCGAAAGCGCCGAACATCTCTGCGCCAAATGCGATCATTACGCCGCCTGCTGGCAGGAAAAGGCACTGCAGCTCTGGAACGAAATCCCCCAGGAACGCAGAACCTACGTCCTGGAACACAACGCCAAATAACGGGGGACGGGAGAACGGGGGAACGGAAAAATATTTGCGGGAGGAGACTTTTGCGTCAAAAGTCCCCTCCCGCACCCCCTCCGAAAACCGGCTCTGGATGGAACATGGGTGAATTCTGCCAAATTGAATGCCAGATCAGCAAAAACGAATAGCAGCATGAAAAACAGCAGCAATGCTTCCGCGTTTGGTGAAGGCATTGCTGTTGCATTCCTTACTACTACCTCTCTTTTGCTTCGCTGGCATTCAACTTGGTACTGTCCCTCCATGAAACATCCAGAGCCGGTTTTCGGGAGGGTGCGGGAGGGCGCTTTTGACGCAAAAGCATCCTCCCGCAAAAATCCCGTTCCTTCCCGTTTTCCCCGTCCCGGGTCAGGAAGAAATGCGGGTCATTTCGTTTTGCAGGCGGGAGAGAATGCGTTTTTCCAGCCGCGAGATATAGGATTGAGAGATACCCAGGATATCGGCCACTTCTTTTTGCGTTCTTTCCTCGCCGCCGCCCAGGCCGAAGCGCAGGCGCATAATCTGCTGTTCGCGGGGGGCGAGATGGGAGAGGGCATGGCCCAGGGATTGCCTTTCGGCCTCCTCCTCCATGCCGCGGTACACCATATCCCCCTCGGTGCCCAGCACATCGGAGAGCAGCAATTCATTGCCGTCCCAATCGGTGCGCAGCGGCTCATCCAGGGACACCTCATATTTCAGGCGGCTGGTATGCCTCAGATACATCAGCACCTCATTTTCAATGCAGCGGGAGGCATAGGTAGCCAGCTTGATTTTCTTTTCCGGGTTAAAGGTATTGACCGCCTTAATGAGCCCGATGGTGCCGATAGAGATCAGATCCTCAAGGCCCACGGCGGTATTTTCAAATTTCCGGGCAATAAACACCACCAGCCGCAGGTTCCGCTCGATCAGGATGGAGCGGATCGTGCCGTCATCCTCATGCAGATGGGAAACCAGCTGCAATTCCTCCTCATAGGGCAGGGGCTGGGGCAGGGGATCGGCACCGCCGATATAATGCACCTTCCCGGCGCGCAGTCTGGTAAAAAAGAGCAGCATCCATTTCCGCATATCAAAGGCTTGCATGATTCCCTTCCTCCTTCTGATCAAAGAATGCCTCGGGCAGGAGCGCCCGCGTTTCCGCAAAATCCGAGAGGGCCAGCATGGCGTCTATCCGCCGCGCTCCCCGCCTGCCCTGCAGCTGCAGCACCTCGGGATGAAAGGCCATGAGCGTTCTTTCCCCGCCCGCCGTCTCAATCCGGATCAGCCGCCAGCCCGGCGGCAGGGTGGATAAATCCCGGGTCTGAACGCCCCCGGGGATCAGCGGCGCAAGCAGGCGCTGGGGCGCAATGATCACCGGCAGCGCCGATACGGGATCGCAAAGCAGATTGCCGCTGTCCCGAAGGGCGGGCAGGGCAAGCTGCCGCCCCCGATGCCGGATCAGCAATTGATATTTTCCCCCGCCAGCCAGGGCATTTTTGCGGAATACCCGGCTCAGCAGCAGGCAGAACGCCAGGGCAAGCAAAAGAATCCACAGGCAGGGCACGCCCCAATCCATCAGATATCCCGCGCTTCCCGCCAGCAGAAAGCCCGCCCCCAGCAGAACGGGCAGCGGCCGAAGGCAGTCCCGGCCAAAGGCGATCAGCGCCATGACCGCCGCAGAAAGCATAAGAGCAGGCAGCGAACGAAGAAACGGCGCTTCCCAGGCAACCAGCGCATACGCGCCCCCAAGCACGGCGGCCAGCAGATACCGGCCGCCCCGAACCGGCAGCCGCATCAGCGCTCCCGCCAGATACAGGGAAAGAAAATCCATCCATACATTGATTAGAAAATATGCTTCCCCGGATACCCGCATCCTTTCGCCCTCCAGAGCCAGTATACGGGAAGCGCGCTGGGATACGCGTCGAACCGCCGCGCGAAAAGCCGCGAAATATAGCGCGAGGGGGGCGGAGGATTTTGCGGGAGAAGACTTTTGCGTCAAAAGTCCCCTCCCGCACCCTCCACAAAACCGGCTCTGGATGGTTCATGGCAGGATATTGCCGGGTTGAATGCCAGTGAAGCAAAATGGAAGCGAGACGAAAAGAACAAAGCAGCAATGTCCTTACCAAGCGTGAAGGCATTGCTGCTGTTTTTTTAAGCCGTTATTCTTTTTTGCTGATCTGGCATTCATCTTTGTTTTGCCCATCCATGCTCCATCCAGAGCCGGTTTTCGGAGGGGTTCCCCCGCAAATATTTCCCCCGTTTTCCTCTGTGATTATGTATAGCGATACCCGCCCAGCGGGGATCGGCGATAGCGGGGCAGCTCCTGCCGTGCCGGTTCAAAGCCCAGCTCTGCGGCGCGGCGCATCCACTGGTAGGAGGCCTTCATATCCGTCTTCATGCCCAGGCCCAGGCGGGCATGGGCGGCCAGCAGATGATAGGCCAGCCCCTCCTTGCTCAGCGTCTTCTTTTCCGGGCTGTGAACGGCATGCAGAAGGCGCGTGACGATCTCTCCGGCAAGGGAGGGATCGGGGGTGCTGCCATTTTTCTTCATCAGGCTGGATACATAAAAAACCTCGGCATCTGGCTTCCAGGGCGCGGCCCTTAAGGCCCAGGCCTGGGCCTCGTTCTCCCGGCCGAGGGCGGAAAGCGTGAGCGCATAAAGATAGCGGCAATCGGCCTTATAGCGCTCGGTGAAGGAATATTCCGTTCCCTCTGTTTTTTCCAGCCAGGTAAATGTTTTTGTGAGCAGCGCCTCTGCCTCTTTAAACTGGCCGCATTCCTGCATCGTGCGCGCCAGGGAGCAGGCAAGATCGCAGGCGACGGCGCAGCAGGGGATGCTGCCCCCATCGGCAGCCGCGCCGACGCGCCCCAGCGCCTCTCTGTGCTTTTCCGGGCTGCGCTCCTTTCGCATCAGCTCGGCATACCAGATGCAGCCCTTTTCGCTCCCGGCCTGAGACAGGCGATCCGCCCATGCCTTGAGCTTTTCCGGATCGGGCTGAATTCCCAGCAAATCAAACCCATCCTGGTAGGATGCCAGGAGAATGGAGGCGGCGTCCTCATTTCCTGCCGCTGCCGCCCGGATAAGCCATGCAAGCGCCGCTTCCGGGTTTTCCGCCCGGCCATCTTCCGCATCTGAGAAAACGGCCAGCCTCATCTGCGCCTCCGGTTCGCCCTGGGCGGCGGCCGCCTGCAGGGCTTCGATGATGGTTTTGCTCATTTGTTTTTCCCCTCTTTCTGTTTTTTCTTTTTCAGCGCAGGCCTTGCCGGGCAGCCGGAGGAGGAATTATGCCTGGCATGGCCGGGCGGACAGGAATTGCAGCGCCATGGGCTTCCGCGCCGCTTTGCGCCCTCCGCCCTCCGCTTGTTGCCCCTTGCGCCATTTCAGCAGATGCATCGGATGCGTTCTCTAAGACCAAAATGCGATGGTAATACAGCCGCTTTTCCGCTATAGTCGCCTCCCATTATGCGCAAGAATACAACGTTTGTTGTATTTTTGGCAATAGAATACCACATTTGTGTTATTCTTGTCAATGTCAAATCAGGAGGACTGCTATGAAATATCAGCGCCTGCGCGATTTACGCGAAGACCACGAACTAACGCAGGATCAATTGGTGCGTATCCTGAATATGCCCAAGACCACCTACACCAATTATGAGCAGGGCAAGCGGGAAATTCCCTTCTGTCTGGCCATTCGGCTGGCCAGGCTGTATAATGTATCGCTGGATTTTATTGCCGGGCTGACGAATGATCCGCGACCCTTGCGGTAGAGCAGCCTTTTTTAGTGGAATTATATATCATATTTTCCTTTTTGTTACAGTTTCATTTTACTGCATGCCAGGGCCGCGGCGAGGCCATTGCATTTTTTCCGAAGCTATGCTATAATTATATGCCGATAAGGAAGGGAGGCGCGTTGGATGGCAAAAAAGCTGGGGATCAAGCCCATTGCCCAGAATAAAAAGGCGCGCCATGATTTCTTTATCGAGGAAAGTCTGGAATGCGGCATCGAATTAAAGGGCACGGAAGTAAAATCCATGCGCCAGGGGAAGGTCAATCTGAAGGAAAGCTATGCCATCGTCAAGGATGGCCAGGTTTTCGTTCAGGGCATGCATATCAGCCCCTATGAGCAGGGAAATATCTTCAATACCGATCCTTTGCGCCCCAAGCGGCTTTTGCTCCATAAGAGCGAAATCAGAAAGCTGGGGGCTCAGGTGCAGCGGCAGGGCTATGCGCTGGTGCCGCTGGATGTGTATCTCAAGGATGGCCGCATGAAAATGAGCCTGGGGCTGTGCGTGGGCAAGCATCTGCATGATAAGCGGGCCAGCATGGCGGAGCGGGATGTCAAGCGGGAAATGGCGCGGGTGATCCGCAATCAGAACCGCGGGGAATGATGCCCCGCTGCGGCAGAGGCCCGGCTGCAGTCCGTCCGGCGGCAGCGGGCGGAGGAAAAGAAGCGCGCATCCGGCGGGCTTCCCTCGCGCAAAATGGATGGCAGCCATTTTCTCTCCCGGAAGCAAGGGGCGGCATCGGCTGGCCTTTGGAAAAGAAGGGCTGGGAATAAAATCTGCCGGGCAAAATGAAGGGCTTATATGGGGGTGTACTGGTTTCGACGGGGATCGTCGGGGGCATGGTAAGCGAGCCGCGGACCCTGGCCGTGTTAAAACGGGGAAACTTAAAATTAACTGACAACAATCAGTTTGCTTTCGCGGCTTAATGCTGCGCGTCGGCCCTGAGCTGCCCACGGCTCAGGATCCCGGCGTCACATCAGTGGGGAACGGGGCTGCGTAAGCTTTGCCGCACGCCCGGCATCATGAAGCTACCAAACCTGTAAGCCTGGCAGCGGGCGTGCAGGCGCGGGAAGATCAAAACACTGCCTGCGCTCGGAGAAAACTGTGAAACTGAATCTTCGGACAGGAGTTCGATTCTCCTCACCTCCACCAAATGGACATTGGACGAATACATATTTCTTTAGCGGCGGTTTCGCCATGAAGGTTCGGTTCTGATGTCGAAACAGAAAATGAGGGCCAAGGTTATAAACCTTGGCCCTCACCTTTTGCCTTAGGCGTCTTCGGTGTCTTCGCGCTGCTTCGGCCGCTCTTCGAATGCCGCCTGGCCCTCCTCCCTGTCGGAATTGGCTCGGATTTCCGAAACCAAACGTCTTGCAAAGGAATCGATGATTGACAGCGGCCGCACAGAGGCGGTAAAATATACCTACGACGCCTGGGGTAAGCCGCTCGGTAAAACCGGCGCCCTCGCCGCTACGCTGGGTATGCTCAACTCCCTTCGTTATCGGGGATATGTATTCGATGAGGAAACCGGGCTGTTTTATCTTAGGAGCAGGTATTACAGCCCTGATCGTGCAAGGTTTCTTAACGCGGATATTTATGTATCCACCGGCCATGGGCTGCTGGACAGTATTACCAAGTAGACGCTTCTCAATGAGTGAGATTATATGATTGAGGCTGATTCCAGTGTGCTATTAGACTTTTCAAACAATCCACATAAAGCCGTTTGGCGCTGCATAACCATCAAAGACGGGGCAGAAGAGAAAGAATAATTGCGGAGGAACCACTTTTGACTCAAAAGCACCCCGCGCCCCCCTCCGAAAACCGGCGCTGGATGTTTCATGGAGGAATAAACCCAAATTGAATGCCAGTGAAGCAAAATAGCTGTAAGGAACGAAACGGCAATGCCCTCATCAAATGTGAAGGCATTGCTGTTGTTTTTTCTATGTTATCCTTTTTTGCTTCCCCATCATTCGGCTCATTTCCGTCAGTGGCGGCGTGGGCTTATGCGTGGGGGAATGCGTGATAATCCTCGATCGGGTAGCGGATGGTGAAGCGGGTGCCGGTTTCGCTATTTTGGAAGGATACGCCGTAATGGGGGCCAAAGACGGAGACGATTCTGCGGTGGACGTTCTGCAGGCCCACATGATTGGCAGAAGTAAGCTGGGAATCATCGGAGAGCAGGACGTTAATGGTCTGCATGCTGGCGGCATCCAGGCCCGTGCCGTTATCGCTTACGGCAATGACCAGGCTGTTTTCTTCCCGATAGATCTGGACGGCGATCCTTTTTTCCCCGTCGGTATCGCCCGTAAAGGCGTGAGAGAAGCAATTTTCCAGAATGGGCTGAATGGAAAATTTAAATACCGTGCAGTTATCCAGGGCGGTATCGGCGGTGATGGTTGTTTCGATATCCGGAAAGCGCAGCGCCATGAGCTTCACATAGGCGCGCACAAGATTCAGCTCATGGGATAGGGGAACAAGGGAGGATTTCTGGCGGATGCCCTCCTGCACGATGGTTTTCAGATGCATGATGGCCTCCTCGATTTCGTTTCCCTTGCCCAATTCATCGATGGAGATGGTCTTGATATTCTCCAGGGTATTAAAGAGAAAATGATTGTTGATCTGATGCTGCATGACGGCGGATTGGGCGCTGTGCATCTGATTGAGCCGCTGCTGCAGGGGCGGCGGGGAGGTATCGGGCTTGGGCAGGTATTTTTGTATGCTTTCCCGGATGTAGGTGATCTCATTGTCATATTCCTGCAGTTCGTTTGGAATATAGATATTGAGCAGGGAGATCATATCCTGAATGGGCGTATAGAATTTTTTGATGATGATGATGGAGGCGGCAAGGACGATGCCGATGAAAACGATGGTCAGCAGCAGGGTCTGATGATTCAGATGATCAAATTGCCAGGTATAGCTGTCTGCCGGGATTAAGGAAAGAATGCGGAAGCCATAGCTGTCCGGCGCGGAGAGGATGCAGTAATAATCCCCGTATGTCTGCAGGGCGGTATCGCTGCTGCTTTCCATCAGCGGCGATAGATTTTCATAATACTGATAAATATCCGTATGGAAGGTTTGCCTGTGGTTGGTCAGCAATACGATATTATCCCTGGAGAGCAGATAGGTGCGGCGGTTGCGATCCTGATAATTAAAGATATTCCAGCTTAATTGATAGGAATCCACCGTGATGGATACGGAGTTGTAGGGGGATTTAAAGGAGCTTGTAAAATCAATGTAATAGGGCCAGGCCGTTGATGCGGAGGAATAAATGGTAAAAGTATTATATTCGGCCAGCACCAGATCATGGGAAATGGCGCTGGGGGATAGGGCGATGGAATCCAGGGTCAGATCGATATTGATGATATAGGAATTGGTGGAAGGAAAGCTGTTGAGATATTCCTGAAGCAGCGTTCTTGCCCAGAAATTATTGGTGATGGATAGCTGATCGGCAGGAATATGAAAGGAGGCAAATTCATTGGCGATGGCAAGCAGCTGCGCAATATAGGCATCAATCTGCAAGAGCGTATTCTGGGATTGCTGCAGCTCCGTTTCCTGAATCTTCTGCAGCAGCAGCTTTCGATTATTGAAATGAAAGAACAGTCCGAACAGAATGGAAAGAATGAGGAGGATGCCCACAATATAGGCGGTAATCTGCCGCAGATATTTTTTCGAGCGGAAGGGAAATTTCATTTTTCCGTCTCCTTCCGGCCCGCATGCCTGGAAAGCCTGAATTTTCTGGGGGTCATGCCGTAGTAACGGGCAAAGGAGGTGCGGAAATATTCGGGATTGTAAAAGCCCACCTGCTGGGCAAGCTGCACCGTGGGCAGGTCGGTGGAGAGCAGCAGCTCGGCTGCCTTTTCCATGCGAAGGCGGATCAGATAGCTGGAAAAGCTCTGCTGGACATTTTTGTTGAACAGCCGGGTAAAATGGGATACGGAGATACCGGCGAAGGCGGCCACCGTTTCACGGGAAAGCTCGGCAGAGGAATAATGCCGAGCAATGTAATCCAGAATGGCATCCATCTGGCTGTCGCTGGAATCCGTGCTGAGCAGGGAAAAAAGCTGCTGCACCTGGGCGGGCAGCGCAGAGGAATCGGAAAAATCCAGGGAAAGCTGATGATTGGCCGCCAGATAATCCGAAAAGGCATCCCGCTCCCCGGGGGAAAGGGAGGAAAGAAAGCCGGTCAGATGCATTTTTGCCTGCTTGCTCTCCTGCGGCGGATAATTCAGCATGGCAAGATTTATTTCCCTTTCAAACTGCTTCTGCAAATAATACTGCGGGAAGGAAGCAAAGGTTTTTTTCGTATAGGATACCGGGAGGGAGGCGAAGCGATTCAGCAGCGTTTCCGTGCCCTTCAGGAAGGAAAGCTCCGGCGTGCCCTTATGGAAAATCAGCAGCGTTACGCTCCCGCTTTTATAATCGAGGATGAAGGAGGATTGGGCAAAGCTATCCCATTCCGCACAGCTGCGCAGCTGAAGCTTAAAGGCGCGGGCCTCCTCGGCGGGAAGCGAGGCAATATTGATATCGCTGAAGAAAATTTCTGTGCAGGCAAGCTCCAGAATATTGACGGAGCCATTGCATAAATAGATATCCTGGCATTGGGTCTGCTGAAGCGGCCAGGCGCCAACGATGCTGCGAAGCACGGATCTGAGATTGCTGATCCTGTGATCCGCCGAATCCTTGGCCAGGGAAACGCTGCGGATACCGGCGCGGATGGCCTCAATCAGCTCGTCGGCGCTGTAGGGCTTGGTGATAAAATCGTGAACGTGATATTTAACGGCCCGCTGGGCATATTCAAAATTGTAATGCGCGGTGATCATGATAATATAGGTGGGCAGATGATGATCGCAAACATAGCGTGCAATTTCCAGACCGGTTGCGCCGGGCATTTCAATATCGACAATGAGAATATCAGGCGGATTGGAGGGGAGATATTCCAAAAGACGCGCGCCATTTTGGAAAACCGCAGCCACCCTGCATTCCGGCAGGTAACCGGCAATCACGGATTGCAGCCCGTGGCAGATGTTGGCTTCGTCATCTGCAATTACGATTGAGTACATATGCCATCACCCGCTTCCTTGGTTTGGCTTATCATACCAAAATATTGGCAATAAAACAATAGGCATGCGCAAAAAAGCACAAATTCAATAGAAAAGCACGTTTTTTGGGCTTCCGCATCCGGGTTTGCCGATGCTACAATAAATCAGGATTCAAGCGTAGGGAAAAAAGGAGTCAACCGAGCAATGCTGATAAGCGAACCGCAAAGCAAATCAAAGCGCATGAATGGGGCGGGGCATCATCCCATGGATCAGGGCCGCCGGTTAAAGGTAAGGGGCGTTGGGGGCTGGAAAACGCAGCTGGGCTATTATGCAATGCTTGCGCTGCCCGCGATTCTTCTGTTTGTCTTCAATTATCTGCCGCTGATTGGCGCCTACATGGGCTTTACCGATTTTAAGCCCGCAAAGGGCATTTTCGGCAGCCCGTGGGTGGGCCTGAAATGGTTTAAGCAGTTTTTTTCCAGCGTGGATTTTCGGCGCATCTTTGTCAATACCCTCTATTACAATATCGTCGGCGTGGGCCTGGTGCAGATTCTCAGCGGCATTCTGATGGCCCTGCTGCTTTATGAAATCCGCTCCCGTTTGGGCAATAAGCTTTTCCAGACGGCGATGCTTCTCCCCAGCTTTCTTTCCTGGACGGTTATTTCGGCGATTCTGTATATGTGCATCGGCAGCGGCGGCTATCTCAACGCCCTGCTTGGGGCGCTGGGCATTCCTCAGCCCTCCTGGTATACCGATGCCAGCGTATGGCGCTGGCTGATCCCGTTTATGAATATGTATAAGAACGCAGGCATGGCCAGCATTTATTACTATGCGGCGCTGCTGAGCATTGACGGGGAATTATTTGATGCGGCGAAGATCGATGGCGCAAACCGGCTGCAGCAGATCCGCCATATTTCCATCCCCACGCTGCGGAGCGTTGTGAGCATTACGCTTATCCTGGCCATGGGCTCTGTGCTGACCTCGGGCATTTCGCCCTATTATGAATTGACCTTCGATCAGGGCGGCCTGTATGATACCACCATGGTGATCGGCACCTATGTGAAAAACGGCCTGCAGGGCGGCCGCTATTCCTTCACCACGGCGGTGGGCCTGCTGGAATCGGTGGTCAGCGTGATTATGGTGGTGGGGGCGAACCTCTTTGTGAAAAAGGTGGATCCGGAAAGCTCGCTGTTCTGAGAAAGGGGCGCATAACCAATGAAAAAAGCATTTCGTTTAGATCGCATCAATCATAACGGCGTGGAGATCTTTGCCTGGATCTTCCTGAGCCTTGCAACGCTCCTGTTTGTTTTCCCGCTCTTTGCGGCGATTATGATTTCCTTTTCCTCCCGCGAGAGCATCCAGACCTACGGGTTTCAATTGATCCCCTCGGCATTCAGCCTGGAGGCATATGAGATTCTTTTTACCAGCTATGGGGAGAGCCTCTTCCGCTCGCTGTTTCTGACCATCACAACGGGCCTGATTCAGCCGGCGCTCAGCATTTTCTGCTGCGTGCTGATGGCATATCCCATGAGCCGCCCCGATCTGGCCGGGAAAAAATTCTGGCGCATCTATCTGCTGGTCACCATGCTTTTCAGCGCCGGGCTGGTGCCCAATTATATTCTGCGCACCACCTACCTCCATCTGAAAAATACGGTCTGGATTTTCCTGATCCCCGGCGTGGGCGCATGGACGGTGTTCCTCTTCAGAACCTTCTTTATGAATCTGGATAAGGCGATGATTGAATCAGCACAGATCGACGGGGCATCGAAATTTCATATTCTTTGGAATATCATGCTCCCCCTGACCAAGCCGCTGATTGCCATGAATTATTTTAACGGCTTCCTGGGCCGCTGGAATGATATCCAGACCAATATTTATTACACCACCGACAGAAAGCTCTACACCTTCCAGTATCTTTTGCAGGAGATGCTCCGCAGCGTGGATGCGGCAAAAAAGCTGGTTATGGCGGGCCTGCCCGTGCAGATTGAAATTCCGGATATTCCCGTGGATGCCACCCGCTATGCCATGGCGGTGATTTCTGCGCTGCCGGTTATTCTGCTCTTCCCCTATATTCAGAAGTATTACGCAAAGGGAATTACCATGGGCTCTACCAAGGGCTGAAATCCGTATTTCTTTCCTGGCATGCCTGCCGGGAAATAAATAAAAAAAATTTGTCAGGAGGACTCGGGAAATGAAAAGATTCTTGTCCATGCTGCTGGTGGCCGCGGTGGCCATCGCCCTGTTTGCTGGTGTTGGCCAGCCTGCGGGAAACGCTGCCAAGGCGGAGCTTGCGCCTGTTACCCTCAAGTGGATGATTCCCGGCTTTGAAAAGGAAGGCACCAGAGACGTGATCGAAGCCTTCAATGAGAAGCTGGCGGTGCTGCTTCCCAATACCACGGTCGAATTTGTATTCACGGGCAACACCTGGGAATACGGCGATCCATGGAATATGGCCATGGCGGCCGGCGAGGTTGCCGATCTTGCCTGGTATGGCTGGATGAACAGCTTCAGCACCGATATTCCGGATGGCACGGTGCTGGATATTACCGATCTGATTGCCCGGTATGCCCCGAATCTGCAGGCCGAGGCCGAGCTTTGGAAGGCCTCCTATGATAGCTGCACCGTGGATGGCCGCATTTACGGCATCCCCTCCATTCAGCCTTCCTGCGGCGCCAACTGGGTTTACACCTTCAACAAGGAAAAGCTGGGCGAATATTTCGATCTTGATGCCTTCCTTGCCGAGCGTGACGCCAGCCCCAACGGCCGCCTGACCCAGGGCATGCTGGATATCATTGACGCGGCGTATGCCGAGGCCATCGAAAAGGGCACCATCACTCTGGGCGAAGCCTCCTGGAAGGCCTACTACGGCGCCAACGAGCGCACCACCGGCTATCTGCCCATTCTGGATAATTCCTATGGCATCTATTATGATACCGAGACGAATGAGGTTGTCTACTGCTGGGAAACCAAGGAAGCCAGAATGCTGGCGCTCCAGCGCGGCGCTTGGTACGATAAGGGCTACATCACCGAGGCCATGATTCTGGGCCAGGTTGCCGATGGCGCTACTCAGTACCATGGCGTGACCGGCAATAACAATCTTTCCTGGCTGAATGCGGATGAGCGGGGCATTTACGAAACCACCGGCAATGGCCGCACCACCGTCAATATCCTCAATTCCGTGCCCACCGATTCCTACAAGGGCACCTCTTCTCTGGGCTCTGCCTCCAGCTATATGGTCGTTCCCTTTACCGCCAAGAATCCCGAGCGCGCCATCATGCTGCTGGATATCCTTCACGGCGAGGTGGGCACTGCCGGCAATGATCTGATCAATCTGCTCTGCTACGGCTTCGAGGAAAAATCCGAAGAAGCGGCCAAGTATGGCTGGTGCAATTATACCGCCGTTGAGGAAGACGGCCAGATGAAGGTGGATACCGCCGTTCGCGGCGGCGCGGAATCCAAGCATGAGCTGACCAACTGGGTCATGGGCAATACCTACAAGATCATGCATGACGGCGGCTCCCTGACCAGCACTGCGAACAAGGAATACTGCGAGAAGTACTGGGCGGAAATTTATCCCCAGATGAAGACCTGCGCCATCTCCGGCATGGCTGTGGATACCAGCGCCATTAATGATGAACTGAACGCCATGGCGCTTGTATTCAAGGAATATGCGGGCCAGCTGGATTCCGGCGTTGCCGGGGCCGAGGGTGCGGGCGCACTGATGGATGAAGCCATGGCGAAAATGAATGAGGCCGGCTGGCAGACCGTCAAGGCCGAATTGGAAAGCCAGATTGCTGCATACAACGCCGAAAAGTAAGGGCATGCAGCGTGCAAATGATAATGCCTGAGGGATGCTGCACCCCAAAGGCGATTATCATGGATCGATAGGAGGGGCTGCCGCATTTTCATGACAGGATGGAATGCGGCAGCCTTTTCCTATCGCCGGAGAAAACGCGCCCTGCTTATCTAAAAAACGAAAGGCGGAAAAAGAAAATGACATTGCGGGAAAAAATCCTGAAAACCTTTGTTGTGACCATTCGGGAGGTCAATACCCATGGCGGCCCGGAGGCGTTTTTTGAGAAATATCCCGTGGGCGGCTTCTATTTTTCGGAGGCGGAGCCGCTGCTGGATGAAAACGGGCTGGAGATTGGCACGGCCACAACCCTTGAAAAGCTGCAGGCATGCAAGCGTGCCTCAAAAAACCGGCTCTGGGTCTGCGCAGACGGGGTTTCCATCCGCGGGCAGACCATCCATGCCGGCGGGCAAAAATCGCTGGGCGGCTCAAGAAATCTGCAGGATGCCTATAATTTCGGCAAAAGCATCGGCATGCAGATGAATGATAAGGGGATTGATATGGTTCTGGCCCCCAGCATCGATATGTGCCTGGATCATCTGATGTATTTAACGGCCATCAGCGATGATCCCGTGGTGACTGCCGAAATATACCGGCAGGTTGTCAGGGGCATTCAGGATCAGGGTGTCTGCTCTACGGTGAAGCATTTCCCGGGCCTGGGCACCAGCTTTGTCAATATGCATATCGGCCCCGGAGCCAATACCCTGCCCCTTGACGAATGGATGCGCACCTATGGGTATACCTATCAGCAGATGTTTGCCGAAAATGCGATGGCGGTTATGACCACCCATGTTTCCCTTGCGTCCTTTGATCCGGAGGGCGATCACGGCTATTATCCGATTGCCACCTATTCTCCCAAGCTGACCACCGAGCTGCTGAAAAACAGGCTGGGCTTCCGGGGCGCGGTTATTACCGATGCGCTGATCATGGGCGGCATGGCAACGGGCAATCTTGTGGAGGAAACCGTGCAGGCCTTCCGGGCAGGCGCGGATCTGCTCCTTTGGCCCCCGGTTGAAGCGGCAGAGCGGATTGAGGAAATGCTCCTGAGCGGCGAAATTCCCATGAGCCGTTTGGAGGATGCCCTGGCGCGGATCGAGCGGATGGAATATTTCCGCAGACAGGCGCTGGAAAATCACGCCTATGACACGCCGGACAGCCGCTTTGTCGATCAGGCGAGCTATGATATTGCCAAGCATGGCATCTGCCTGCTGCGGAATGAAATCGGGCTTCTGCCGCTGCAGAGGGATAAGCAGCAGAAAATCCTCATCGTCGATGCAACCGAAACGAACGGCGAAATTTCTGCCATGTCCAGGCGGCTGCAGCAGGAATTGACGGCAAGAGGCTTTGCGGCGGATGTCAGGCGGGATATTTATGACGTGCCCTCGCGGGTCTGCTGGCAGGCGGATATTGATAAACTGCAGGCCCGGTATGATCTGGTGATCTTCCATCTGAACGCGCCCTTTGTGGCGGAGTGGAGCGTTCCGCATATGCTGATTTGGGCGTCGCATCTGTTTGACAAGCAGAAGAAGATTATAGTAAACTATGGCTCGCCCTATTATGCCGTCGATTATTTTCCTGAGGATCCCACGTTTATTGAGATGAATTGCGGGGCCTCTGCGGAAACAATCGCCATGCTGGCGGACGGCCTGCTGGGCGAAATGGAATTTACGGGTAAGCCTGTTCTCAGCCGCGTCCATAGCGAGGCCCGCTGAGCAGGCGCCGCCCCAGACGGACAGGGAGAAATCCGCCTCCTGCCTGCCCTCCCCAAGGCCTGGCAGACCGGTAAGGCGGAAAACCTTCGGCTCCCGGGCAATCGAACGATCAGCTTTGCATGGAAAAACGGAAAGCTGCTCTACAGCCGCGTCTCCTGCGGGGAAACGTGCAATATTGCGGGAGCCATTCTTTGTTTCCAAAGAAGGGTTCCCCGCACCCCCTCCGAAAACCGGCGCTGGATGTTTCATGGAGGAATAAACCCAAATTGAATGCCAGTGAAGCAGAAGAGAGATAGTAGTAAAGAAGAAAACAGCAATGCTTTTGCCAAACAAGAAAGCATTGCTGTTGTTTTTTCTATTACTATTATTCTTTTTTGCTGATCTGGTACTCAACCCGGAAGAATTCACCCATGTTCCATCCAGAGCCGGTTTTCGGAGGGGGTGCGGGGGAACCACTTTTGACTCAAAAGTGGTTCCCCCGCAAATTATTTCCGTTCCCTCGTTCCCGGTTCATTTGGACTTGCGGTGGGTGATGATGCCGATGATGGAGGAGATGATGGCCACCGATTCATAGACGATGCCGCCGATGGAGCCCACGAAAGCATCATAAATCAGCACCAGGGGAGAGGTGACAAGGATACTCTTTCGGATGCTCTGGGGATCGGGCAGGGCAAAGCAGAGGGTATTGATAACCAGCCCCAGCACCACGAAGAGGGAATAGGCGCCCTGCCAGGAGAGAATGCCCGCCGCGCCCATAAGCACCGCGAAAAAGATGGGGCATTTTTTGCCGGAGAAGATTTTCCGATCCCGGTAATAATAGGCCAGATTGCGGAAAACGGCCAGGATGTTCATCACCAGCCCGGAAACCGCCCCGATCAGAAAATAATGGAGGCAGAAGGTGACGGCGGTGGCCAATTGCACAAACAGGATTTTTTTCCGGGTATCCATCTGATAGGAAACAAAGCCCAGAATTACGGCCAGGATGCCCAGGGCCTGTCCCAGAATGGCGGAGAGTTGCGTATCACTCATGTTTTTTCCTCTCTTTCCGCTGCGCTCTCCTTCTTTGGGGCGCGCATGGGCATGGTATCACGATTGGCAGGGCTTGTCAATGAAAAAGCGGCCGGGAGAAAGGACGAAATCGGGTTGCAGGACGGGCCGGGATATGATAAAATCTGGATGCAGGGCATGCCGGAAGGGCGCGGCTCCTCCGGCGGCCAAGGCAGCAAGGAAAGGGAGATGGAAGCAATGGAAAGAAAAAGCGCAAAGGCATGGCTGTATCTTCTGCCGGCCATTCTGTTTCTGGGCTTTTTCATGGTGTATCCGCTGATTGATGTATTCGTCTATTCCTTTGAGGAGGGCTTCAATTCCGCCTCCCAGACCTATCAGGGCGTGGGGCTGTACAATTATTCGTATGTGCTGCATGATCCCTATTTTCTGCAGGCGGTCAAAAACACCTTCATTCTGGTGCTGATCACGGTGCCCCTTTCCACGGGGATTGCGCTGCTGATCTCTTTGGGGCTCAGCTCCATTAAGGCGCTGCGCCATCTTTTCCAGACCGTGTATTTCCTGCCCTATGTGACCAATACCCTGGCGGTGGGCCTGGTTTTCATGATCCTGTTTGAAAAAACGGCCTATACGGACGGCATGGTGAATCAATTGATCAATTGGTTCGGCGGCGAATCGGTGGATTTTATCGCCGGGCCGTATTGGGCAAAAATGTTTGTGCTGTGCTTTTATACGGTGTGGGTGGTCATGCCCTTTAAGATTCTCATTCTTACCAGCGCCCTGGCCTCGGTTAATGAGGAATATTATAAGGCGGCCCGGGTGGATTCCGCGCCCCGTTTCCGGGTGTTTACCCGGATTACCCTGCCCATGATTTCCCCCTCCCTTTTCTATCTGGTCATTACCGGCTTCATCGGCGCCTTCAAGGCCTACAGCGATGCCGTGGCCCTCTTTGGCACCGATCTGAACGCTGCGGAAATGAATACCATCGTGGGCTATGTGTATGATATGCTCTATGGAAACGGCGGCGGCTATCCCTCCTATGCCTCTGCGGCGGCCATTATCCTCTTTGCCATCGTGCTGACCATTACCTGCTTTAACCTGATGGTCAGCAAAAAGCATGTGCATTATTAAGGAGGCAGAAGCATGAAAAAAGCGATTGATTATGAAAAAGTGGAAAGAAACGCGCTGATCCGCAGCCGGGCCTCCAAGACGATTGTGTATATCCTGCTGGGGCTGTGGGCGCTGATGGTGCTTTTCCCCTTCTATTGGATGCTGCTTTCCTCGGTCAAAAGCTATGCCGCCTATAACGCGGAATATTATCCCCGGCTCTTTACCCTTTCGCCCACCCTGGAAAATTATCGGGAGGCCTTTACCGCCGTGCCGCTGGGGCAATATCTCATCAACACCCTGATTTTTACCCTGGCGACCACCGCGCTGATGCTGGGGGTGACGGTGCTGGCGGCGTTTGCCTTTGCCCGGCTGAATTTCCGGGGCAAGAATCTGCTCTTTTCCCTGTTTCTGGCGCTGATGATGATTCCCAACGAGCTGGTGGTCATCACCAATTTCGTAACCATTACCAATCTGAATCTGCGCAATACCTTTACCGGCCTGATTCTGCCCTCGGTCACCTCGGTATTCTATATCTACCTGCTGAAGGAGAATTTTTCCCAGGTGCCCGATCAGCTGTATTATGCCGCCAAGGCGGATGGAGCCTCGGATTTTCGCTTCCTGCGCCGGATTCTGCTGCCCATCTGCCGCCCCACGCTGGTTACCATTACCATCCTTAAGGTGATCGAATGCTGGAATTCCTATGTATGGCCCCGGCTGATTACCGATGATCCCGCCTATTATCTGGTATCCAACGGTATTCAGGAAATCCGCGAAAACGGCTTTGGCCGGGAGAATATTCCCGCCATGATGGCGGCGGTGGTGGTCATTTCCGTGCCGCTGATCATCCTTTTCCTGATTTTCCATAAAAAAATCATGGCCGGCGTGGCCCGGGGAGGCACCAAGGGATGAAGAAGATGCAAAGAAAACTGGCGCTGCTTTTCCTGCTCGTTTTTTCCGCCCTCTGCCTCTGCGGCTGCCATGGGGCCCGGGAGCAGAGCGCCTTTTCGGTACCCGGGCAGTTTGACGAGGGCAAAACCTATGAAATCACCTTCTGGGCCAAGAATGATACCAATATGACCCAGGTGAATATCTACAAAAGCGCCCTTGAGCAGTTTGAGGCGCTCTATCCCAATATTCGGGTGAACCTGCGGCTGTATACCGATTACGGGCGGCTCTACAGCGATGTGATTACCAATATCCCCACCAATACCACCCCCAACGTCTGCATCACCTATCCCGATCATATCGCCACCTATCTGACCGGGCAGAACAGCGTGGTGCCCCTGGATAGCCTGATGGCGGATGAAAAATACGGCCTGGGGGGAAGCGAAATCCGCTTTGACGGCCCGACCCAGGCGGAGATCATTCCCAAATTCCTTTCGGAATGCATGTTCGGCGGGGCTACCTATGCCCTGCCCTATATGCGCTCCACCGAGGCCTGCTATGTCAATAAGACCTATGTGGAAAAGCTGGGCTATACCCTGCCCGAAACCCTGACCTGGGATTTCGTCTGGGAGGTAGCGGATGCCGCCGCCCGGCAGGATGCGGAGGGCAATTATCTGGTCAATGGCCAGAAGGTGATGATTCCCTTCCTCTATAAATCCACGGATAATATGATGATCCAGATGCTGCGCCAGCTGAACGCCGATTATTCCACCGATGACGGCCAGATTCTTCTCTTTCATGATACCACCCGGGAACTATTGCTGGGCATTGCCGGGCATGTGAAGCTGGGCGCGTTTTCCACCTTCAAGATTTCCAGCTATCCCGCCAATTTTCTCAATGCGGGGCAATGCATTTTCGCCGTGGATTCCACCGCCGGGGCCACCTGGATGGGCTCGGATGCGCCGCTGATTGATATTCCTCCGGAGCAATTGGTGGAATTTGAAACGGTGGTCATGCCCATTCCCCAGTTCGATCCCCAAAATCCCCAGATGATCTCTCAGGGCCCCTCCGTCTGCATTTTCAATAAGGAGGATCCCCAGACGGTGCTGGCCTCCTGGCTCTTTGCCCAGTTCCTGCTTACCAATGAGGTGCAGATCGCCTATTCCTGCACGGAGGGCTATGTGCCCGTTACGCAAAAGGCCCAGCAATCGGCGGAATATCAGGATTATCTCTCCCGTGAGGGCGAGGATAACGAGCATTATTACGCCGTGAAGCTGCAGGCGGCCAAGCTGCTGCTAACGCATGTGGAAAATACCTTCGTCACCCCCGTTTTCAATGGCTCTGCCTCTCTGCGCGATGCCGCAGGCCAGATGATCGAGGAGGTCACCAAGGGCGTGCGCAGGAAAAAAACGGTGGATGATGCCTTTGTGGATAAGCTGTATGATGATATGGTATCCCGGTATCATCTGGATCTGGAGGGCGCGGGAAGCCGGCAGGGCGAGCGGGCGCTGGGCCCCCTGCCTGAAACATCGGTGCTGCTGCTCTCCGGCCTGGGCCTTGCCTGGGCGCTCTTGGCCGCATATGCGGTTATCGGCGCGGTTCGCCGGAGAAAAATTGCAAATTCTTCTCATAAAGATTGATTTTTGCCCGGAATGATGTATAATAACCTTGTACTCGGATTCAAAAATTAGGAGGCGAAAAACATGAAAAAGTTCCTGGCTGCTCTGTTGATCCTGGTATTGGCCCTGACCTGCGCTGTCTCTGCCCTGGCGGAAGATAAGAAGGCAATGACCTATGCGGAATATGATGCCGCCGAAATGGATGCCGAAGTCGTCATCGAATGCTATGTGCAGGCCCATCAGAACTGGTGGGATAATAAGGTGACCGTGTATGCCGCGGATGCGGACGGCGCTTATTTCCTGTATGAAATGGCCTGCTCCGAAGAGGATGCGGAAAAGCTCGTTCCCGGCACCAAGATCCGCGTGACCGGCTATAAGGGCGCCTGGGCCGGCGAAGTGGAAGTGATGGAAGCTACCTTTGAATTCGTGGAAGCGGAGCCCTGGGTTGCCGAAGCGAAGGATCTGACCGAAGTGCTGGCCAATGAAGAAGAACTGATCAAGTATCAGAATCAGCTGGCTGTCTTCAAGGGCGTGACCATCGATAGCATCGAATACAAGAATGGCGAGCCCGGCGACGATATCTATGTGAATGTCAAGCAGGGCGAAAAGGTCTTCTCCTTCTGCGTGGAGCGCTACCTGACCGGCCCTGAAACCGAACTCTATGCCGCTTTTGCCGATCTGAAGGCCGGCGATGTGGTGGATGTTACTGGCTTCGTGTATTGGTATAACGGCGTGAATACCCATATCACTGCTGTGGCCAAGGCTGAATAATTACGCCCCAAGGAACGGGAAAACGGAGAAAATATTGCGGGGGAACCACTTTTGAGTCAAAAGCGGTTCCCCCGTGCTTCCTCCGAAAACCGGCTCTGGATGATTCATGGGTGAATCTTGCCAGATTGAATGCCAGAGCGGCAAAAAAGAAAGACAATTAGAAACAGAACAGCAATGCATTCGCGCTTGGCGAAAGTATTGCTGTTTTCTTCTTTCCTGCCTGTTTCTATCTGCTTCACTGGCATTCAGCTTGGTTCTGTCCTTCCATGAAACATCCAGAGTTGGTTTTCGGGAGGGTGCGGGAGGGTGCTTTTGACGCAAAAGCATCCTCCCGCAAAAATCCCGTTTCCAGCTTTCGGCGGGTGCGGGAGCCGAGCATTTCTTTTTTGCTTCACTGGCATTCAGCTTGGTTCTGTCTTTCCATGAAACATCCAGAGTTGGTTTTCGGGAGGGTGCGGGAGGGTGCTTTTGAC
>CAZJUJ010000037.1:0-29490 GCA_964549135.1 uncultured Oscillospiraceae bacterium
CATCCAGAGCCGGTTTTCGGAGGGGGAGCGGGGGAACCACTTTTGACGCAAAAGTGGTTCCCCCGCAAATATTCACCGTATCCCGTTCCCCCGTTACACAAGGCCGAGGGTTTTCATGACGAAGACGAAGAGGAAGGTAGAGAGGATAGAAGCAGTGCTGGAGAGGGCGACCTGTTCGGCGGCCAGTTCGCCATCGCCGCCCATTTGCTGGGCCATAGGGAAGGAGGAAACCGCGGTAGGCGCGCCGAAGGCGATATAGACGCTGGCCAGAGCCACGCCCCGCAGGCCCAGCAGCGAGCCGATGGCAACGAAAACGAGGGGGATAATGAAAAGCTTGCCTGAAATGCCGATGACCAATTGGCGCAGATGCTTTCGGGCATTGGAAAAATGGATTGCGCCGCCCAGGGTAAACAGTGCCAGGGGCGTAGAAATCTTGGAAAGATCATTCATGGTGGTTTTCAGGAAGGCGGGGGGCTGGAAGCGGAAAAGCCAGAGAATATAACCCAGCACGCAGGCGATAATCAGCGGATTCCTGGCGATATTCAGCAGAATCCTCCGGAAATTGACCTCCTTGCCGCCGTATACCGAAAGCGCGATCACGGAATAGACATTATAGAAGGGAACGGTCACCACCAGCAGCATGGCCGCCAGCGAGGTATCCTGGCCCGGGAAGAGCATGGCCACCAGCGGAATGCCGAAAAAGGCATAATTGCTGCGGCCGCAGCCCTGAATCAGCACGCCGATTTTGCTGCGATCCTTTTCCAGGCGGGGAATGATCAGAAAAAGCAGGGCGAAGGTCAGGGTCAGCCCCAGGGGGATCAGGAGAAAGGCAACGCCGGATAATTCGGTATCATAGGGCGTATTAAGGATGCTGAGGCAAAGATTGACGGGCAGAAAAATCCGGAAAATCAATTGATTGATGCCCTTGATCAGGCCATCATTGAGCATGCCCAACGCCCGGGCCAGAAACCCCGCGCTCATAAGCAGCAGCAGCGGGGCAACCGTATTGGCGGTAAAAAGCAGATTCTCCATAGAAAAAATCGCTCCTTTCGTACTCTGTCAAGATAGCATGAACGGCGCAAAATGTAAATGCTCTATTTTGGCTTTTCTCTGGATTTTTGCGCCGGACAGGGGCGCGGCGGCGATTGCTCCCGAAAAAAGGCCCCTTCCCGCCCAAAGGACAGGAAAGGGCCATGCATGGAAGCACGGATTCATTCCTTCTTTTTTCCGCCCAGAAGCCCGCAGAAAAGCTCCTGAATGGTGCGTCGGCATTTGCTCAGGGCCTCCCTGCCCCGGCCGGTAGCCAGGAACGCAAAGAGGATCACCCCCGCCAGGGCAAGCAGAACCAGCCAGAAAACGCCGCTGACGCCGCCATCGCTCTCCGCGTTTTCCGTGCTTCCCCTGGCCCCTGCCGCGCCGGTGACGCCGCCATAGAGGGTGCGGTTCATGACATCGGCCATATAGCCGGTGGAATGCAGCACATCGCCCTTTTCATTGGTATAGGTGCCGAATTCCAGCAGGACGGACTGACCCATCAGATCCTGATTATAGCTGCCCTTGCCGATATAAATATCCTTGATCAGCCCGGGATAGAGGCGATCGGCCACCGCCTTGATCCGGGCGGCAAACTGCCGGTTGGCGGCGGCGTTCTGATTGGATTTGCCCACCAGCAGACGCACCTTGGTGGTATCTTCGCCCTTGATTTCCTCTTCATAGGCCTTGGGATCGGGGATGCCATCCCGGTGGATATCGAAAATGGCGTCCACGCCGTTTTCCAGCAGGGCGGCGGCGGTGGCGCGGCTGCGGCGATAGGCCCCGGCGTCATGGGGATGATGGGTTTCATCGCTGTAATAGACGGTGACGCCCCTGCTTTCCAGGGCCTGCTTGAAATTTTCCGCCACATCATAGATGCCGCCCCGCTCCTCATCGCTGCTGACGCCATCGGTGGGCTGATAGCTTTCATCGCTGTGGGTGCAGTAAAGGGCTACGGCGCGCTCCCCGGCGGAAACGGGCTGGGCGCTTTCGGAAAGCCAGGAGACATCCGGCAATTGAAAAACGCCGATCTCCCGGGCAAGGGCCTGCTTTTTCTCCGGGCTGACGGAAAGAACCCGGAAATGCCGGTTATCCCCGGCAATGTATTCATCCCCCGCATCGGGAATCCCGGCGTATTGGGTGATTTCCTGCCCCGCTTCATCCAGAATGCGGAAGGGGGCCTCCATGCTTTCCTCGGAAAGGGCGGGCAACAGGGGCAGAAGCAGCATCAGCATCAGGCCTGCAAGCAATCGTTTCATCAGCGCTTTTCCTCCTTTCGGATAGGCGTATCGATGGGATCGGCATTTTCCCGGCGATGGGGCCGGGCCATGCGCTCATAGATTTCGCCCACGAATTCGGCAAGCAATACGGCGAGAAGTCCGGAAATCACCACGGCATCCATGGCCCCCGCGCCGCCCAGCACCAGCGTCTGGCGGATGCCCTGGCTCCAGTTGATCAGCGCCACCGCCGTATCGGCCAACAGCACCCCCATTACGCCGCAGATGAAGGCGGCGCGGCGGGAGCGGCCCAGCAGATACGCGATGACGCCGCCCGCCAGGCCATAGGCATAATTGGGATCCAGAAGGATTTTTTCCGGCTCATCGGGCATGATTCTGCCCACCAGGAAAACGGCGGCCGCAGTCAGCAGACTGCCCAGCAGCGCCCGAAGCACCTCTTTTTTCGTATCCGTTTTGCAAAGCAGCCAGATGCATACGCCCAGCGGCACCGCCGCGCCGCCCAGATTGACGGCTACCCGGCCGATGCGGATATCGGGAATCAGGCCGCCAAAGAAAAGAGCTGCCGCAATGAGCAGCGCCGCCCGGTCGCTCAGATGCATTTTATCCAGTACCCGCTGGGCCACGCCGAATAAAATCAATACCGAAACGATGCCCAGCAGAATCAGCCCTGTTGACATGATGCTTTTCCCCCTTGCCTGCCGCCAAGTCTCGCTGCGGCATGATCGCCAGCTTTTTTCAAGGCGGCGCGCTTATAGGCATAGTCTGCCCGGAAAGGCGAAGATTATGCTTTCCCGCTGTACAAAGCCTGAAAAAAGTGGTATACTAAACGGGAGAAAACGGGAAAGGAGGAGATAGCTTCCTTGATACAGGCCGTAATTTTTGCCCTGGACGGCGTATTGGTTTCCACCGATGAATGCCATTATCAGGCATGGAAGCAGATGGCGGAGGGGCATGGCATTCCCTTTGATCGGCAGAAAAGCAGAAAAATGCAGGGAATGAGCTGCCAGGACGGGCTGAAGCTGCTTTTGCGCAAGGCGGAAAGGAAATATTCCCCCGGGGAGATTCTGGCCCTTTGCGCGCGGAAGAATGATTTGTTTGCAGAGCAGATTGCCGATCTGGGGCAAAAGGATATTCAGCCCGGGGCGCTGGAAACGATCAGGGCCCTGAAGGAAAGGGGCATTCGGGTGGCGGTAGGCTCCGCCAGCGAAAACGCAACGGGCATTCTGCGCCGGCTGCAGATGGAAAGCCTGTTTGACGCGGTGGCGGACGGAAACCAGATCACCCATGGCAAGCCCGATCCGGAGGTATTTCTGCTGGCGGCAGAAAAGCTGCGGCTCTCCCCGGCCTGCTGCCTGGTGGTGGAGGACGGAGAAACGGGCGTAGAGGCGGCCCGGCGCTGCGGCATGCAGGCGCTGGCCGTGGGCAATGCGGAAAATTGCAAAAACGCCGCCTATCATGCCGCATCCCTTGCGGAAATCAATCTGGCGGAAATGATTGAAACCGGCGCCATTTCGTAGGGCGTCTGCAAAGAGCGGGGCCGGGATCCAGAAAAACGGGGCAGGCCCCCGAACGGAAAGCCAAAGGCACGATAAAAACGCAGGATAGAGATGCTCTGCAGCCTTTGATGCAGGTATCTCTTGATAATAGAAAAAACGAGGAGGTTTCCCATGCTCAAACAGGATGTGGCCCAGGCCGTTATCGCCGAGGCGCTGAAAACGGGCGGCGATTTCGCCGAAATTTTTCTGGAGGATCGCCTGAATCATGATATGATGATGCTTTCCGGCAAGGTGGAAAGCGTAAACAGCCGCCGTCTTCACGGCGCGGGCGTGCGCGTATTCAGCGGCTTCCAGAGCGTATATGTACACACTAACGATACCAGCAGGGAGGGGCTGCTTGCCTGCGCCCGGCGCGCGGCCTCTGCCATCAACGCCAAATGCGCCTATTCCCCCAAGCTTCTTGTTTGGCAGGAAACGCCCAATATCCATCTGATTGAGCAGATGCCCGATCAGGTGAAGAGCGCCCGGAAGGTGGAAAAGCTCAAGGCCGCCCATGCCAAGCTCAAGGAATATGACGAGGTGGCCCAGGCCCGGGTGGGCTATACCGACAGCGTGCAGCGGGTATGGATTGCCAACAGCGAGGGTCTTTTCACCAGCGATACCCGCGTGTATTCCCGGTTCATGGTAAGCGCCATTGCCTCCAATGGCACCGAGAATCAGACCGGCTCCTGCTCTCCCGGCGCGATGCAGGGCTTTGAAATTTTCGATAGCCGCATTAATCCCGAAACCGTGGCAGAGGAAGCGGCGGATCAGGCCATCACCATGCTGCATGCGCCCATGTGCCCGGGCGGCGTGATGCCCGTGGTAATCGATAACGGCTTTGGCGGCGTGATTTTCCATGAGGCCTGCGGCCATTCCCTGGAGGCCACCGCCGTGGCCCCCGGCAACAGCGAATTTGCCGGTAAGCTGGGCCAGAAGATCGCCGCCGACTGCGTGACCGCCATTGACGACGGCACGATGGTCAATGAATGGGGCTCTGAAAACATCGATGACGAGGGCACCCCCACCACCCGCCTGGTGCTGATTGAAAACGGCGTGCTGAAGAATTATATGGTGGATAAGCTCAATGCCCGCCGCATGAATATGCCCGTGACCGGCAGCGGCCGCCGCCAGGGCTATATGTATGCCCCCACCTCCCGGATGCGCAATACCTTTATCGCCCCCGGTCAGGATGAAAACGAGGAAATCATCGCCAGCATGGGCGATGGCCTTTACGCCAAGAAGATGGGCGGCGGCTCGGTTGAGCCCTCCACCGGCAAATTCAATTTCTCCGTCAGCGAGGGCTATCTGGTCAAGGACGGCAAGATCGTCCATCCCGTGCGCGGCGCATCCCTGATTGGCCGCGGCAGCGAAATTCTGCTCAAGATTGACCGGGTAGGCAAGGATATGCAGATGGGCCAGGGCATGTGCGGCTCCCAGAGCGGCTCTGTGCCCACCAATGTGGGCCAGCCCATGATCCGCGTCAGCTCCATGACCGTGGGCGGACGCTGAGAAGAGGAGGAAAAGGAAAATGACCATCGATCAATTCATTCAGGCTCTTTTAGAAGAAGCGAAAAAAGCGGGCATTGAGGCGGCGGAAATCTATCTTTCCTCCGGCGATAGCTTCCGCGCCATGTGCCAGCAGGGCGAAATCAATAATTATACCGTCAATACCGCTGCGGGCCTTTCCCTGCGCGGCCTGTATCAGGGGAAGATGGGCTATGCCGCCACCGAGGCCTTTGATGAATCGGCTGTTAAGCAGATGGTAAGCGCGGTTGTGGAAAGCGCAGAGCTGACGGAGGATGACGATATCCAGGAAATCTACCGGGGCGATGCGGAATATCCCACCGTAAACAATTATCAGCCCGCGCTGGATCAGGTGGATGAAAAGGCGAAGATGGAATTTTTGCTGGATGTGGAAAGGAAGGCCAAGGAAAAGGATCCCCGCATCGTGCAGACCACCTATAACATGATTTCCTCCGGCAGCGATGAGGAGAAAATCGTCAATTCCTACGGCCTCAATCTTACCCACAAGGATAATATACTCTTTGCGGTTGTCAACGTTATGGCGAAGGAGGGCGAAAAGGTTTCCACCGGCGGCAGCTTTGTGGTGGATCGCGATTTTGCCAAGCTGGATGCCCAGAAGATGGCGGATGAAGCGGTGGAGGAGGCCCTCTTCATGCTCAAGGCCGCGCCCGTTCCCAGCGGCAGCTACCGCGCCATTATCCATGCCAAATGCATGCCCGATCTGCTGGGGGTATTTTCCGGCGTCTTTACGGCGGAAAGCGCCCAGAAGGGCATGAGCCTGCTGATGGGCAAGGAAGGCGAAATGATTGCCTCCGAGGCTGTCACCCTGCTGGATGATCCCCTGCTGCCCGGCGGCCTGGCCAGCCGTCCCTTTGACGCCGAGGGCGTGGCCACCCACACCAAGGCCGTTATCGAAAACGGACGGCTGACCACCCTTCTGCATAACCTGAAGACTGCGCGGAAGGCGGGGGTCAAGACCACCGGCAACGCGGCCAAGGGCGGCTATGCCTCTCCCGTCAGCGTGAGCCCCAGCAATTTCTATATCAAGCCCGGCGAAAAGACCCTGGAGGAGCTGATGGTGGATATGGGCGATGGGCTGGTGATTACCGAGGTCAGCGGCCTGCACGCCGGGGCCAATCCCATCAGCGGTGATTTCTCCCTGATCGCCCAGGGCTATACCGTTAAGGATGGCAAGAAGGATGCCGCCGTGGAGCAGATTACCGTGGCGGGGAATTTCTATCAGCTGCTGAAGAATATCCGCGTGGTGGGCAGCGATCTTTGCTTCCCCGGCAGCAGCGTGGGCAGCCCCTCTGTGGATGTGGGCGAAATTGCCGTGGCCGGCAAATAATCACTGAAAAGCATAAAGCCCAGCCCTTGCTTGCCCCGCGCAGACAGGGGCTGGGAATTTCTTTGGCGCTTTAAGGAGAAAGCATATGCAGTATCATTTTCCGATGCTCCCGGGTGAATTCTGGTGGGGCGGAACGGCGGCCAATCCCTGCTGCCCGCTGAGCCGGGAAAGCGAATATCATGAGGATTTTATTGATTTTTCCACCTCTGCCAGCAATCAATCCATGCCTCTTTTTGTTTCCAGCAGCGGCCGGTATATCTGGAGCGATCACCCCTTTCGGGTGGATGTAAGCGGCGGCGAATTTACGCTGGAGGGCGAGGAAATCCAATTGGTGCAGGCGGGGGAAACCCTGCGGGATGCCTATCTGGCCGCCATGCAGGCCCATTTTCCCTGCGATCAGAAGGAGCTGCCCGAGGAATTTTTCAAAACGGCCCAGTATAATACCTGGATGGAATTTACCTATTATCCCACCCAGGAGGGCGTATTGGATTTTGCCCGGAATTATCTGAAGAATGGCTTTGCCCCCGGGATTTTTATCATTGACGAGGGCTGGCATGGCCGCTATGGCGATTGGGAATTTGATTTTGCCCGGTTCCCCGATCCCAAAAAGATGGTGGATGAATTGCACGCCATGGGCTTCAGGGTGCTTTTATGGGTGGTGCCCTATGTATGCGCGGACGGCGTGAAATTTGTCCGCTCCCTGCGGCCCATGATCGGCACCGATCCCGAAATGGCCCGGCATCTGTATCTGCGCACGGAAGAAAATGAGGTGGCCCTCATCCGCTGGTGGAATGGCTTCAGCGCCGTGCTGGATATGCGGAATCCCTGGGATCAGCGCTTTCTGGATGAGCAATTGCAGCACCTGATGAAGGATTACGGCATCGATGGCTTTAAATTCGATGGCGGCTCCGCCGATTCGTATCACGAAAAGAATATCGTAAACGGGCGTCTGGGGCCCGGGCATGATCCAAGAGAAATGAACCGCGCCTGGAATGAATTTGGCCGGCGCTATCCCTTCCATGAGTATAAGGACAGCTATCTCTGCGGCGGGCACAATGCCATTGAGCGCCTGCGGGATAAGGGCCATTGCTGGGAGGGGGATGGGATCAATCAGCTATTGCCCTGCGCCCTGACCTGCGGCCTGATCGGCCATCCCTTTATCTGCCCTGATATGATTGGCGGCGGGGAATGGAGCTATAATTATCGGCCCGGCTTCCGGATTGACGAGGAATTATTCGTGCGTATGGCCCAATGCTCCGCCCTGTTCCCCATGATGCAGTTTTCCTGGGCTCCCTGGAAAGCACTGAGCCCGGAGAACATGGCCCTTTGCGTGGAGGCGGCGCGGCTGCATCAGCGCATGTCCGGGGAACTGCTTGCCCTGGTGAAGGAAGCGGAAAAAACGGGCGAGCCCATCCTGCGCACTCTGGAATACAATGATCCCCATCAGGGCTTTGCGGAAATTACCGATCAATTCATGCTGGGAGAAAATATTCTGGTCGCCCCGGTGGTAACCCAGGGAACCCGGGAGAGGCAGGTCTTCTTCCCGGCGGGCTGCTGGGAGGATGAGGAGGGCCGCCGCTATCAGGGCCGCACGGCGATCATGCTGAAAGCGCCGCTGGAAAAGCTGCTCTGGTTCAGGCGCGTTCAGGCGTAAGCTGGAAATACAAAACGGCAGGCCGGGCGGGATGCCCTGCCCGGGACTGAAAAGGAGAAGCACATGTATTTTTACGAAATCCATTGTCATACCGCCGAAACCAGCCGCTGCGGGCGCTCCCCGGCCCGGGAGATGATGGCGGCCTATCATGAACGGGGCTTTGCGGGCGTTGTGGTTACGGATCATTTCGTCAACGGCTATTCCTGGTCGGCAGAGCCGGAAACCTGGAAGGAAAAGATGGATGTATTCGTCCGGGGCTATCGGGCGGCCCGGGCTGCCGGGGAAGAAATGGGGCTCAAGGTCTATTTCGGGGTGGAGTACACCGCCGACCGGAAAAACGGCGAGGATTATCTGCTGCTGGGCCTTAAGGAGGAGCATTTGTATCACGAAATGGCCGACTGCGACCAATGGACGCTGGAGCGGCTCGTGGATACCGTGCATGCCCTGGGCGGCATCGTGGTTCGCGCCCATCCCTACCGGGAGGCCGATTATATTGCCGTTCCCGGCATTGAGCGCCCCGGCCTGGATATTGACGCGGTGGAAATCTTTAACGGCGGCAATGCCCAGGAAATCTATAACGCCCGGGCGCTGAACATGGCCATTCGCGAAGGAAAAAGGGTAGTGGCGGGCTCGGATACCCATTCCGTGCATACGGTTGCCAACAATTATATCGGCTTTGAGGAAGATCCTGCCGATTACGCCGCCCTTTGCGCCGCCATTAAAAATGGCGATGCGGCGATTGTGCATAAGCCCGGGAAATAAGAGAGCATGCAGCGCTGCTTTTTCGGCACGCAAAAACGCCCTTCTCTGCTTTAGACGGCAGGGAAGGGCATTTTCATTTTGGGGAGGGCCGTTACGCCTGCCCGGGGGCAAGCAGATGCTGGGCCAGGGCGGACATATCATATTCGCCGGGAGCCTGGCGCAGGATAAAATGCGCGGCTTTCAGCGCGCCCCGGGCGAAAATGGAGCGATCCTGGGCGGAATGGGTGAGCAGCACGGTTTCGCAGGGGCCGTAGAAGCCCACCTCATGCTCGCCGGGAACGGTGCCGCCCCGAACGGCGTGGATGCCGATTTCCTGCTTTTCCCGCTTTTCGGTGCGGCTGTTTCGCCCGAAGATGGGCTGAGATTCGGCGCTTTTCACCGCGTCATACAGCATCAGCGCGGTGCCGCTGGGGGCATCGGCCTTCTGATTATGATGCTTTTCCACGATTTCGATATCGAAATCCGGCAGGAGCCGGGCGGCCTGGCGGGCCAGCGCGCCCAGCACATACACGCCCAGGCTCATATTGGCGCTGCGGAAAATGGGGATTTCCCTTGCCGCATCGGCAATCAGCGCCAGCTCTCTTTCCTGATAGCCGGTGGCCGCCAGCACGGCGGGAATATGATGGGAAAGAGCGTATTCCAGCAGCGCGTGCAGCCCCTCGGGACGGGAAAAATCGATGATCACATCCGCCGTCTCCTGTACCATGGAAAAGGCGGGGTAGACGGGAAAGGCGGCACCGGGATCGGGCTGCACATCCACCCCGGCGGCAATCATCGCCCCGTTTTCCTCTGCCAGGGCGGAAACCTGACGGCCCATGCGCCCGCAGGCGCCGGATAGGAGTATCTTCAGCATAAAATTCCTGCCTCCTGCATGCAAGCACGGAGTCTTTCTTCATTGGCGGCGGAGAGGGGCACCAGCGGCAGGCGCAGCTCGTTTCTGCAGAGCTTCAGCATGGCTGCGGCGGCCTTGACGGGGATGGGGTTCACCTCGGAAAAGAGGGCGTTGATCAGGGGAAGCAAGCGAATATTCAGGGCCATGGCCTCCTCAAGGGGCAGATGGCTCATATCCCGCATAAGATCGGGGGCAATATTGGCGGTGACCGAAATAACGCCCCTGGCCCCCGCTGCGCGGAAGGGGGCGGTCAATTCATCGGAGCCGGAATAAAAATCGATGGCATCGCCGCACAGCCGCATCATCTCCATGAGCTGGGCCATATTGCCGGAGGCCTCCTTCATGGCGATGATTTTGGGATGGGCGGCAAGGGCGCAGAGGGTTTCCGGCAGCATATTCAGCCCCGTGCGGGAGGGCACGTTATACACGATCACCGGCAGGGAATCATCCTCCGCCAGGGCGGTATAATGGGCGATCAGACCGGCCTGGGTGGTCTTATTGTAATAGGGGGTTACGCAAAGCTGGGCCTGGGCCCCAAGCGATCGGGCGCGGCGCGCCTTCCGTATCACATCGGCGGTATGATTGCCGCCCGTGCCCGCAATGACGGGAACGCGGCCATCCACCCGCTCGACCACCCGGGCGATGACGCTCTCCCATTCCGCCTCGGTCATGGCGGAAGGCTCTCCCGTGGTGCCGCAGGCAATGATGGCGTCCGTGCCATGCTGCAATTGAAAATCCACCAGATGATCCAGCTGCGAATAATTGATTTCCCCATTTTCAAAGGGGGTGATCAGGGCCACGCCGCAGCCTTCAAACAGCGTTTTTGCCATACAAACGGCTTACTCCTTTCGCTGGATATACCCCTGTGCGCAGAGCAATTCGGCGGAAAGCACGCCGCCGCCCGCCGCGCCGCGCAGGGTGTTATGGGAAAGACAGACGAACTTATAATCGAAGAGGCAATCGGGCCGCAGACGGCCCACGGTCACGCCCATGCCCCGCTCAAAATCCCGATCCAGGCGGGTCTGGGGCCGGTCGGGCTCCTCCATATACTGAATGAAGGGGGTGGGGGCGCTGGGCAGGGCCAATTGCTGGGCCACGGTATGCCAGTTTGCCCAGCGATCCAGAATTTCATCCATTTCGGGCTTTCTGTCAAAGGAAACGCTGACCGCCGCCATATGCCCATCCGATACGGGCACCCGCAGGCATTGGGCGCTGATCACCGGGGCGGCGGCCAATTCAATGGCATCCCCGGCGGCGTTCATTTCGCCCCAGATTTTCAGCGGCTCCTTTTCGCTCTTTTCCTCCTCGCCGCCGATATAGGGGATCACGTTATCCAGAATTTCGGGCCAGCGATCAAAGGTCTTGCCTGCGCCGCTGATGGCCTGATAGGTGCAGACGCTGACGGCCTTGAGGCCAAATTCCCGCAGGGGGGTCAGGGCGGGCACATAGCTCTGGATGGAGCAATTGGGCTTTACCGCAATGAAGCCCCGTTTGGTGCCCAGGCGCTTGCGCTGGGCGGCGATAATGGGCGCATGGGCCGCATTGATTTCGGGAATCAGCATGGGCACATCCGCGATTAGTCGGCAGGCGCTGTTATTGCTGATGACGGGGGTTTCGGCCCGGGCATATTTTTCCTCCAGCGCCCGGGTGGCGGCCTTATCCATGGCCACGGCGCAGAAAACGAAATCGCACAGCCCGGCGATTTTTTCCACTTCCTCCGCATCCATAACCGGCATATTCTTTACCTTTTCCGGGATCGGCCAGGAAAAGGCCCAGCGGCCCGATACCGCCTCCTGATAGCTTTTTCCTGCGCTTCTGCCGCTGGCGGCCAGGACGGTGATTTCAAACCAGGGATGATTTTCAAGCAGCGTGATGAACCGCTGGCCCACCATGCCGGTTGCGCCGATAATGCCTACACGATACTTTTTCATTCTTCTCATCCTCCATGTATTTATCATATGCCGCTGAAAGCAAAGGGAACCGGGAAAGCCTCAGAAATGGGCGCGGCGGCGCACTTCTTCCCGCACGGCGCGGTTGCCGTTGATGAAAAACAGCACCAGGGCGATGAATACGCAGGGCCCCGCCACATAGGGCGACCAGAGAAAGGAAACATGCCCCAGGCCATGCAGGGAAAGAATGATTTCAATCCCCAGGCATTCCATGCCGATGGCCAGGATCATGGCGGCCAGGCCGGAGAGCTTATTGAGCCGCCTGCGATGGCGGGCGATGCAGACGGGCAAAAGCAGCACGGCCCCCATGAGCAGCGCGGGGAAGACCATGGGGAAAAACCAGACGCCGGAATCCGCCTCCTTTTCCACCAGGGAAAGATAGCCACTCAGGGCGATGAAATCGGCGCCCAGGGAGGCAAGATCCCAAGCCCTGGGGAACAGCACCGGGACGGAGGCGGCCACAAAGAGCAGCGTCAGCGCGCCGCTGGGATAAATGCTCCAGGAGATGCCGCTGCCGGGCAGCAGATCAATCATCAGGCACAGAAGCGCCGGGACCAGGAAAAGCAGCGCAAAAAGCAGCAGCAGAAAGCGCTTGTTCCGTTTGATTTGCTGCTCCGGCGTGCGGACGGGATACGCCCGGGGCACAGCGGGATCAAAGGGCTGGGCCGGATCGATAACCGCCGTATTGCAGAGCGGGCATTTTCTCTCGCTCTCGCCCAGCTTTACCCCGCAATGAACGCAATAGGCCATGCTTCATTCCTCCATATTGCTTTCTACCGCCACGGGAACGCCCCCCTCCACCAGAAAGCGGAGCATTTCCCGGGGCAGCGTGGTTTCCCTGATATTGCTGGAAAAAATCAGGCGCAGCTCATTTCCACTGGTCAGGGCGGCGCAATTGCAGCAGGGGCTGGCCGGGGAGCCCAGCTGGAATTCGAAGCGGCGGATCATTTTCTCCGCTCCAGTGGGCATTTCTGTTTTTCCCAGATTGGTCAGCGTGGAGGAAACCAGCCGATCGCCGCTGCGGCGGAAGACGCTGCCGATCACCAGATTTTTAAGGAAAAGCGGCGCCAGACGGATCAGCAGATTCTTTTCATCGGCCACATTGGTGGCGATGGCCGCGCAGAGCAGCTTGGGATTCAGATGATAGCGCATGAAGGCATGCACCTCGCCAAGAATCTCCTCAAAGGTATAATCGCCCAGTCCCGGATCGATGCCCGGGTTAATGAAGGAGGAAAAATTCCGGAGGGTGGGGGTATCATAGAAGGCGCGCATATTGACCGGCACGGAAATGCGGATGGGCAGCCGCTTGCGCACGGCCCGGCGCTCCTGATCCTGATAGATGACATAAATCATCACGCCGCAGAGATACTCCGTCAGCGAAACCCCATGGGCCCGGGCCCTTTTGAGCAGCTCCCCGGCGGGCATGGAGGCGGCGATGATATGCAGCGTATGGGGCATTTCTGCAGTGGACGGCAGATGATATGCCCGGGATTCCTTCCGGGAAATGCGGCGGCGGGGCAGGGGCATATGCAGAAAGGCATCCTGGGTTTCCCGGGCATCCGGAAGCGAGGCGGGATCAAGCGCCCCGTGATCACAGGCAACTTCATGGCCGCACAGCCGCAGGTATTCCGCCGCCAGCGTTTTCATGAAGCAAAGCCCGCCCGAGCCATCGGTCAGCGCATGGAAAAATTCGGTGCTGATGCGCTTCCGATAATAGAATACCCGCATCAGATACCCATTATCCTGCCGATAGCGGAAGGGCATGCAGGGATGCCCCGCATCCGGGCGCACCCGAAGCGGCGCGGCAATTTCCTCCAGATAATACCAGAAAAAGCCCGCCCGCATGCGCACCTTCAGCGCCGGGAAGCGGGGAAGCACCCGATCCACCGCTATCTGCAGCAGGATGGGATCCACCGTTTCTTCCATTTCTGCCGAAATGCGGAAGGTGCTGCTCCAGCGGGAGGTGGCCACGGCGGGATAGAGCTTGGCGGCGTTATCCAGTTTAAACCACTGCCTGCTTTTTGCCATGGCATCCTCCTCCTTCTTTGGTTCAATCAGTATACCATGTTTTTTTCCGGCGAACAAGCGCGCGGAGCGAAAAGACCGGGAAATATGCAGCAGGAAAACAATTTCCGCCGGGAAATAAAGATGCATACAAGAAAACCGCCGGTAAACCGGCGGCTCTGCACACCCTGGCTTACGCCTGCTCGGGAGCGCTCACGGGGCAGGTATCGGCGCAGGCACCGCATTCGATGCACTTATCGGCGTCGATTTCGTACTTGCCATCGCCTTCGGCAATCGCCTGCACGGGGCATTCCGCTTCGCAAGCGCCGCAGCTGATGCACGCATCGGTAATTTTGTATGCCATAAAAAAGCACCTCCATAAATATCGTTCGCTTTCGCGTCATGGCTAATGATACCACGATTCCCGGAAAAATGCAAGCCTATTTCGCGCATTAATGCCCTGGCCGGGCATTTTCGGGGAAATTTATTTTTGCGGATACACAAACATCGGCGCCGCCGCAATATCCCCGGCCATGGGGACGGAAATGCGGTAAACCCCGCCCTCCTTCCGGATGGGAAGCTCCGTTTCGATATGGCGATCGGCATATACGCAGCGGGCAAGATCGGGGAAGGCGGCGGCATCAATTTCCACGCAGCCGTTTTCCAAAGGCCCGCCATTGGTGCTGATATTGAGCAGGGAAAGCGCCGGCAGGGGATGGGATGCGCCCTGCTCCATAAGCGCCTGGCAGGCCAGGGCGTTGCGCCGGGCATGGGCGCGGACTAAAGGATGAATCCCGGCAAAATCCAGAATTTCGGGCAGGCGGAAGGCCGAGCGCATTTCCTGGGGCGCATAGCGCGCCGTATTGGGATGATGGCACCAATCGCTGATCAGGAAAAGGCCGCTCATTTCCTCCCCGCAATCGGGATGGAGGCGATTATCCTGCAGAATTACGGGATGCTTCCGGGCAAAGGCGGAAACCCAGGCCTTTTCCTGCTCATCCAGCGCTTCCAGGCAGGGCACGAAAAGCAGCCGGATTCCCAGGGGATTTCTTTCCAGATCCTCCGCCTGGATAAAATCGGCGGTGACGCCCTGATCCTTTAATTCATTGTAGCGGGCATACATCTGCCGATACCGGCGGTTATCCGTTTCGCCGCCGGGCATGGCCTCGCAATAGGCTGCGCCATGGAGGAAATAGAGAATGCCCGCGTCGCTGCGCAGCTTTTCGCATCGGGCCAGCTCCTCGCCCCAGCGGTTGATCAGATGATTGACCTTGACGGCCTCGTCATATTTCCTGGTCTTTTCCCGGTTATTCCAGACCATGCCGCCCAGATCGGCGCGCCAGAGATAGTAATTGATGCCCTTATAGCCGCTTCCGGCGTGCAATAGCCCTTTTCTGCCAGCCATTTTCGCCAGGCGGCGATGGTCAGGGGATGATAATCGAATTGATCGGGATGACCGCCCCGCGCCATGGCGGGCTCGTTAAAGATCTGGAAGCCCAGCACCTCTCTGCCCCTGGTATAATGCCGGGCCATCTGGCGGGTGGCCTCATCCATATCGGCGTTCAGGCCGGGATGATTGAGGGTATCCTGCACGAAGCTATCCAGCGCCACGGCCTTGCCCTCCTGATTCAGCGGGCGCGCATTCTCATGCCCCCGATGATTCATGGAATAGCCATGGAGGCGCACGAAGGAGGCTATGCCGTGATTGGCCGCCTCCTCAATCAGCTGATCGATAAAGGCGGTGTCCTGGCAGAATGCCTGATCCTCCCAATGAGCCCTTCCGATGGCGGCGGTGCGGATATGGGTAAAGTCGGCGGCGGCTATATCCCGGATATCTTTTTTCATTTCGCCGATTCTGTCCCCGCCCTCGGGAACGGTGACCTTGTCCGGATGAAGGAGGCATAATAGGAAACGCCGACGGTGATGGTGGGCTTTCCGTTTTTGTAAAAAATGCCGTTCTTGATGCTGTACACGTTTTTTTCCTCCCTTGTTTTCATGATCCCATGATAGCAGAGGACGGAAAAGGACGCAATAAAGCGAGCGATCATTTTTTGCACAAAACGGCCTTGACGGCGGGTGGCAGACGGGCTATACTGAGGCTGTGAGGGGAAGGAAAAATGAAGCTGATTCCGCTGGAGGAATTGCATCGGCAGGAAATTACCCTGCATCATCTGCATGCGGTGGTGCATCATCCGGTGAATCTTTTGTATCGCCAGCCGCCCGGAGGACGGCCCTGCAGCATGCTGATTCTGATGGAGGAGGGCCGCTGCCGCTTTGAATTTTCAGGAAAAACCATGGATATCGAGCCCGGGGCGATCCTGTATCTGCCCCAGGGCGGGCATGAAAGCTATCGCGGGCTGGAGGAAAAAATCCGCTATGTGAGGATCGGCTTCTGCATGCAGGATCAGGCAGGGGAAAGCATCCGCTGCTCGGATGCGCCGATTCTTTTGCACAAAACGACGGATGAAGAGGCGATGGCGCTCTGCAGGCGGCTGCCGGATGCATTCCTGGCCGATTCCCTGGAGGCGTACGGCCTGATGTATCGGCTGTTATCCCATTTATCCAGGCAGCGGGGCCGGGGAGAAATGAATCCTTTGCAGAAGCGGCTGATGCCCGCCCTTGCTTATCTGGAGAAAAACTGCGTCCGGGCGATTGACGCGCCGGAACTGGCGAAGCGCTGCCATCTGAGCGAAACCCATTTCCGCCGCCTGTTCCGGGAATGCATGGGCGAAGCGCCCATGGCGTACCGCAATCGCCTGCGGGTGCGCATGGCCTGCCGCCTTTTGCAGCGCGGACAGGATTCTATCGGCGAAATCGCCGATCAATTGGGCTTCGAAAGCGTGTACTATTTCAGCCGCGTCTTTAAGGAAATCATGGGCGAAAGCCCTGCCAAATGGCGCAAAAGGCAATGAAGCAAAAATGCCAGGATATGGAAAATGAAGCAGCAATGTCCCTGCCGTACGGGAGAGCATGGCTGCTGTTTTTTTGAGCTGATATTCTTTCGCAGATCGGGGATTCAGCTATGTTAAAGCAAACCAGGCCCTATTCATTTCCGGCTTTCGGAAGAAAGATTATTGGAAGGCCATGGCCTCCGTTTTCTTTACGGCACGGGCGTTCAGGTCAGTGCTTACATTTTCATATCATTTTGTGGCCGGTTTTTAGGAGGATGCGGGCGGGGAGGGGCGAAAAGCTTCCTCCCGTCGAATATCCCCGTCCGCCCCCCTGCGCCCTGGCGCTCTGGCGGTGCGTGGGGGACGGGAAAAATTTTTTTCATTTTCCGATAAATGGTCTTGACAGCATGTTCAAGTGATGCTATATTATCGGTGAAATGGGCAAGAACGAGAGGACAAATAATTCATGTTTATTTCAAAAATTGGCAAACGTGTTAAAAGTGGTAAATAAAGTGTTGGAAAACTTGGGTTTCTACCGAAACAAAGGAACAAAGAATTGGACTAAAAGGAGGGAGCGAAATGGACATAATCAATGGACGAAAAAAGCGCGGGGGATATTTGCGGCGGTACAATAACCGCTGGGGGTATCTCTTCATCGCCCCGCAGGTGCTGGGAATGCTCGGCTTCATGGCTGCGCCGATCCTCTGCTCCTTTTATCTGTGCTTTGTCAATTGGGATTTTATCAATCCCGCGCAGTGGGTGGGGATGGATAACTTTCATACCGTGATGAAGGATCCGATTTTCTGGCAGTCAATGTACAACACGGTGTATCTGGTCATTGCCGTGGTTCCGCTGACGATTGGGATTGCGCTGCTGCTGGCAGTGTGCGCCAATCGGCCGCTCAGGGGACTGGGCGCCATCAAGGCCTCTCTGTTTCTGCCGATGGTTACATCGACCGTTGCGATTTCGATGGTGTGGTATTGGCTGTATGCGCCTGATTACGGCATGATCAATATCGTGCTGTATGAGGTGCTGGGCATTCAGGGGCCGGGCTGGCTGACGACAACGGAATGGTCAAAGCCGGCGGTTGCCATTATGGCGATTTGGCAGGGCTTCGGGCATACGTTTATCATTCTGCTGGCCGGCCTGAAGGGCATCCCGAAGGATTATTACGAGGCGGCCGAGGTGGATGGCGCGGGCGAAATCCGCAAGTTCTTTTCGATTACGTTCCCGATGCTTTCGCCCGTTCTTTTCTTCGTTATGGTAACGAAAATTCTTGGCGCATTCGGCATCTTTAACGAGGTGTATATGATTACCAGCGGCGGGCCGACCAATTCCTCCTATACCGCGATGCTGTATCTTTACAATTATGCCTTCCGCTTCCGCCGGATGGGCGAGGCGGCGGTTGTCGCGCTGGTGCTTGCCGCCGTGCAGATCGGTGTATCGGCCCTTCAATTCTGGCTGTCAAGAAAGTGGGTGAATTATAATGCGTAAGCCTCGCAGAAGAATCAAAACGGCGGTTGTCGTCAGCTATGTGGTGCTGATCTTTGCGGCGCTGCTGACCATTTTCCCCTTCTATTGGATGGTGACCAGCGCGCTCAAGCCTGCGCAGGATATTCTGAAGATCCCGCCGGAAATCATCCCTTCCCGCGTTACGCTCAAAAATTTCGATCGCTTTCTGAATTATGCCAATGTGCCGCGCGCATTTCTGAATACGCTGATCATTTCCATGAGCGTGGTGATTGGCACGCTGTTTACCTCATCGCTGGCGGCCTATGCATTTTCCAAAATCAGCTTTACCGGAAAAAAGCTTGTGTACGGCATATTTCTTGCGACGCTGATGATCCCCGGGCAATTGACGCTTGTGCCCATGTACATGATTTTTTCCAGCATCGGCTGGCAGGATACCTATCTGCCGCTGATTCTGCCCACGGTGATGGTAAATGCCTATGGGGTTTTTCTGATTCGCTCATTTATGGAATCAATCCCCGACAGCTACATCGAATCGGCCTACATCGATGGGGCCAATCCATTTATCAGCTATGCGAAGGTGGTTATGCCGCTGTGCAAGCCGGTGCTGATTACGCTGGGGCTGTTTTCCTTCATCGGTGCATGGAATGATTTCATGGGCGCGCTGATTTATATTGACAGCACGGAGAAATTCACCATCACGCTGCTGCTGAAGGCCTTTCGCGGCAGAACGAACCTGAAGTGGGGCGAAATCATGGCGGGCTCGACCGTGGCGGTGGTGCCGATTATCATCTTCTATTTCTTTTCCCAGCGCTTTTTCATTGAAGGAATTGCGCTTACGGGCATTAAGGGATAAGCCCGCGTGCCCGCTGATGATGAACTGGACGGCAGAAGCCGTTCAAATAAAAAAATGGGAGGTCTCTCTATGAAACGGTTGCTTACTATTCTCCTGTGCCTGTCGATGCTGCTGTCGGCAGTTCCCGCCCTGGCAGACGAAGAACCCATCGTCATCAAGTTTGCCTACAACGCCTTTGACGCCGCCATTACGGCGTGGACAAACTGCATTGACGCCGCCAACCGCGTGCTGAAGGAGCAGAACAAGAACATCGTGATTGAGGGCGTGCAGATTCCCGTCAGCGACTGGAACGAATACTATACCAAGATTACCACCCAGATCGCCGGAGGAACCGGCCCGGATATCGGCCTGATTGCCGAAAGCTTTATGCCCATGGCGATTAAGCAGGGCGTGGCGCTGGATATTACCGAATACATGGATCGCATTAACATGGAGGAATATTTTGAGGCCACCTTCTATAATGCGGCCTACCAGGATGGGAAATTCTATGGCCTGCCAGGCTCCATCTATTACCTGCTGACCTACTACAATAAGGATCTGTTCACGGAGAAGGGCGTTGCCGCTCCCAGCCTCGATTGGAATAACGCCATGACCTTCCAGGATGTTCTTGATATTTCCTCCAAAATTGCCGGCGGCGAGGGCGCGCGCAAGCTCTATGGCTTCAATAACATGCCCTACATGGCTTTCGTCGGGATGTATGCGCTTTCCAATGGCGGCGCCAATGTGTTTGACGAGGATGGCAAGGTTGCCCTTACCACGCCGGAGGGACTTGCGGTTTACAAGTGGTTTGACGATCTGATGCGCAACGGCTATATGCCCCGTCCCTCGGATACGCAGGTCATTTCTGCCTTTGATATGTTCTGCAATGGCCGCGTTGGCATGATCGTTGACGGCTCCTGGTCGCTGACCAGTCTGTTTGACTACGATGAACTCAATATCGGCATTGCGCCCGTTCCCTCCGGCAAGGGTACCTCCTATTCAGCCATGTATGTGGATAGCTTTGTTGTCTACAAGGGCACCCAGAACAAGGAAGCGGCCTTTGACGCGCTGAATGCCATGATCAGCTATGAGGGCTGGAGCGCCCTGGCGGAAACTGCCTTTGGCGGCGTGCCGCTGCATCGCCAGGCCTTTGAGGATAATAAGGAATCCTTCCTGCCCATGGGCATGGATGAAACGGATCTGAAGGTGTTTATCGAGGGCATGGATCATGCGGTGAAGGTTCCCTACAATGAATTCTATGAGCAGGCGGATTACGAGGCCAACCTTGCCATGGAGGAATGGCTGCTTGATATGATTTCCTATGAGGAATATGCCAAGAAGGTTGAAGGCATCGTTGAAAAATACCAGGCGGAATCTCTTGCCGGCAAGTAAAGCTGATAAGGGCAGGGACGTCTGATGGGCGTCCCTGTCTGTTTTTTACGAAGCAATTGATCATACGGAAGGAGCGCGCCGCCGGGCAATCGGCAGCATGCCTCCGGTTTATTTCGGTTTTCTTGTAAGGAGGACAGTATGCAGGATCTATCCTATTCCTTTCATAATGCGTATTTCAATCTGTGGGGCTACCGCATCAGCGTCATGGTCTATACGTTTGAAAATGCCTACAGCCTTGATCCGGCCCTGACGGAAATGCAGCAGGGCGAGGCAGCCGTTTCCATTACCGCCAAGGGACTTTTGTGGGCGGGCGGGCAGGAGTGCGCCCGGGGCTGGGTCAGGCTGCAGGCATGGCCCGCCCACGGCGGCGTGCGCCTGACGGCACAGGCGGGCGGATTAAATCGCAGCATCCGCAGCCTGAAGGTGACGGTACACGATCTTAAGCCCGGACGGCTGATGAATAAGCTGGATCTTACGCAGCCGGAAATCACGCCGGAGGGCATCCTGATGCATTATCCCGAAGGCTGGCGGACGATGGATACGCCGATGGTGATTATCGGGCATCCGGACGGCACGATGACCTGCCTGCGAAGCCTGGATGAGCGCGTCCGCGATAAGCGATTTGCACTGATGCGCAGCGGCGATACGGTCGCCTGCGAAATGATTTTTGAGCAATACGCGGCGGAAATATCCGATGAAATAGATGTTCCTGCATGGGAGATTGCGCCCTGCGCATCGGTCAGCGAAGCGTATGAACGGCAGAAGGCGCATATTGCCCAGGCGTATGGCCTTGTGCCCTGGGAGAAGCGGGAGGATGTGCCCGCCTGGGCGCGGGAAATTTCGCTGGTAGCATCCATCCATTGCCAGCATTGGACGGGCTATATCTTCAATGATTACAGAACCGTTCTGAAAAATCTGGAATGGATGGCCGAGCGGATCGAGCCCAAGCGAATTCTGGCCTATCTGCCAGGCTGGGAGGGACGGTATTACTGGAAATACGGCAATTACTGCCCAGATGAGCGCATGGGCGGCAGCAAGGATTTTCATTATCTGTGCGATGGCGCACGGGAGATGGGCGTGCATCTGATGCCGATGTACGGCGTCAATGTCGTCAATCGGTGTCTGCCCGAATTTGAGCAGTGGGGCCAAACGAGCCTTGCCCAGAATGTTAACGGCGAAACCGGCTGCGGCAGCGTGGATTGGGATGGCTCCCGTCATTATTGCCATGGCTCCAACGCCGGGCTGAATCCCTCGGCGCCGCAATGGCAGAATCGTCTTGCCAGGCAGATCATTCACATCTGTGAGGAATATGGGGTGCAGGCGGCGTTTCTTGATATTGCCGCATGCTGGTATAATGATCCGCATTTCAAGCCGACGAATATCGGCGTAAAGGAAATGTGCGATAGAATCCGCAGGCAGATTCCGGATATGCTGATGGCGGGGGAGGCCTGGTATGACGGCCTGACGCCTGCGATGCCGCTGATTCACAGCGGCCATACCGATGGCCCGATGCATTATCATGATGCCATTCATGCGCCGTTCTTTGATACCTGGATGCGGGAATTTGCGCATCTGTGCCTGGGCGACCCCAGTCGCGGCTCCACCGGGGCGCATGAATTGGGCACCAACCGCGTGGATTGGCGCGTGCCGCTGCGGAAGGGCCTGTGGCCCACGGTGACGATTGTGGATGGCACGATCAAAAATGCGCCGGACAAGGTTGAAGAAATCATTGGCGATGCAAAGGAATATGCCCGCCGCTATTTGAAATAAGAGGCCGGAGGTGAAGCCTGTTGCTTAAGAGAACGCTATGCGCGCTCATCACGCTGGTTTTCTGTGCGGCGTGCTTTCCTTGCGCCGCCGGGGCGAAGCTGACGGAATATGATCTGGCCGTCTACCGGGACAAGACCATTGCGGGGATGCTGGGGCAGGTTGCCGGGCTGCTGAGCGGCTTTGAATTTGTCTGGAAGGATGGAAAGCCGTGGGTTCCGCTGCCGGAGGAATGGTTTTGCCTAATGAACGGCCCCTATGGCAATGGCCCCGCTTACGGCGGCGCGGGCGTTGAGCGGATCCTTCCGCAGGGAATCGCCTCTGACGATGATTATCATATCGATTTTTTTAATCAGCTGATTCTGCAAACGCATGGCCCTATGCCGACCAATGAGCAGATCATGGCCATGTGGCGGGCATACAAGGTCAGCGATTGGGGCGGCGGCAGCAAGGCGATGGACATCATGCGCAGGCAGAAGCTTGCGCCGCCCTATTGCGGCCTGTATGAATACGGAAACTATTTTCACTGGTGTACCGAGCCCTATATCGAAAATGAAACGCTGGGCATGAATGCGCCCGGCATGCCGCAGACGGCGTGGCAGCTTTCGGGACAGTTTGCCGCCGTGACGGGCGATTTTGAATCGCTGGAATGGGCGCGCTTCTGGGCCGCTGTCTATGCGATGGCATATGTCTATGATGATGCAGACAGCATGCTTCGCGATGCGGCGGGGGCGCTGCTGCCGGGCAGCTGGCCCAGGCGAATTGCCGAAATGGCCATCGGATATTATGATGCGGGCATGCAATGGGAGGAGGCGGTCGCGGCGCTGGAAACGCAGCGCCGGGAGATTTACCAGGCGGATAATATCCAGTGCGCGGCGGATGTTAATAATGGCTTTGGCCTATTGTCCATCCTCTATGGCGGGGGCGACTGGCTGCAAACGGTGAAATTGGCCTCCATTAGCGGCTATGATGCGGATTGCACGGCGGCGACTGTCGGCGGCGTGCTGGGAATTCTGAAGGGAACGGGCGGCCTACCGCAGGAGGTAATGGATACCATCTGGCAGAATGGCGAGGGCGTGTACTACAATGATCGCAATTTTGTGCCGCATATCGGCGGGGATTATCCCGATCAGGAAACCTTTGCAGCGATTGCCGAGCGCTATATTGCCAATGGCGTTTCCCTTGTAAAGGCAAAGGGCGGCCATGCGGATGCCCAGACGCTGTATATTCCCATGGAGAAAGCGCCCTCTATGCAGGGCATTCAGCCGCAGAATGCCGATTTTGAAGCGGGCAGCCTGACGGGCTGGCTTGCAGAAGGGGGAGCGGCCCAGGCGATGTCGGGGGTAAATGCGCACAGCGGCGGGTATTATGCGGCGCTGAAGCTGGATTCCGATACCCTCTCCGGCTCGCTGACCATGGAAATTCCCAATCTTATCCCGGGCGAATGGTATCGCCTGTCCGGCTATGTGATGACATCCTTTGATGGCGAGGCACGATTGACTGCGGAAAGCGGGCAGAGCAGCAGCTATGCCGGCGTTCTGAACGCAAACAAGGGCTGGATTCTGCGCGAGGTTATCTTCCAGGCCGAAACGGAGCAGCTGAAGGCGGGCATCATGGCAGTGCGGCAGCCGGAGGATGGAGCAACAACGGTCTATCTGGATGATATGCGCCTGGAGCATCTGGAGCCGGTGGAGACGATAGGCTCCTTTGGCCCCAAGGCGCTGATGGAAAAGAAAACGCCTTACAGCGTAGAAATCTCCGTACCGGAGGAGGGAGAATGGTATCTGCGCATTCCCTACAGCAGCAGCGGTCCCTCCATCTGCTATGCCGATGTGGAGGTGGACGGTGTATTCAGCCAGCGCATCCCGTTTTCGCCCACATCCCTTGCGCCTGACGGGGCGGGCCATGCGGCCGCCGTCACGCTGCGCCTTTCTCAGGGCGCGCATACCGTTTCGATCATTCCGACCAGGGATGGCATCATGGTCTACGGGCTGGAAATTACTACTTGTCCTCGGGTAATGCTTAATGGTATAATGTAGGCATTACAGAAAGCGAGGGAAGGGATCATCATGGCTTCCAGGGATATGTACATTGAGGGCTTGAATGTTGCGAAGGTTGTCAAGGCGCTTTCGAGCGATGTGCGGCTGCAGATCCTGAATCTGCTGGACGAGCGCGAGATGAATATTCAGATGCTCAAGGAGCGCCTGCAGCTGACCAAAACGGCGGTGATCAATCATGTGCATGTGCTGGAGGAGGCCGGGTTCATTTCTACGCGCTATGTGCCGGGCACGGTTGGAAATCAGAAGATGTGTACGAAGCTGTATGACCGGCTGATTTTCAATTTCACGCCGCAATGCGAAAGCGATGAACGGCATCCGTATTATGAGATTGAGATCAAGCCGGGAAATTTCTTCGATTTTCAGGTGTATCCTCCCTGTGGGCTGGCGGATGAGAGGCATATCATTCAGCGCTGGGATCATCCCGATGTATTCTACGATCCGGAGCGATTCAAGGCGTGTTTGGTCTGGTGTGCATATGGCTATGTGGAATACCGCATTCCGCTGAATGTTCCCTTCGGCGATCTGGGGCAGCCGCGCATGGAAATTCTGCTGGAGGTTGGGGCCCAGGGCGGCCTGGTCTGGGGAACGGAAAATGATCTGCAATACCGCGATGAATTGGTTCTGCCCGACTGCATTGATAAATCCCAGGTGAAGGATGGCAAGAGCGATATTACCTTCTGGCTTGGGGGGCTGGAAATCGGCACGGTTACGGTATCGGAGCATTCGCGTTATCAGCATGGCGGGCGCTATACGCCCAAGTGGTGGCGCGGCTCGGGCTATGGGCAGATGCTTACGATTGACGTGAGCGAAACAGGCACGATGATCGATGGGCAGCCCGCATCCGATGTGACCTTTCAGCAGGTATTGGATGCCAATTGCTTTGATCGAACGCAGATGAAGCAGACCGAATATATGCCCTCTCCGTATCTCAGTTTCCGCGTGGGAATTAAGCCGGATGCGCAGAATATCTCCGGGTTCAATATCTTTGGCCGGGGCTTTGGCAACTATTCGGGCGATATCGCCGCACGGTTCTACTAAAGTGTGATTTTCAATTCACCGGGCAGCATTTTCGGCATCTTTTCATGCATTTTTGTGCCTTCAAGTCTCGATTTGCCGCCGGTAAACCCTCGGTTTTCATTCTTGAACTGCAAGAAAATCTGCTCAAAACTGCACCTGTCTCATTTGAAAAACACACGCTGATACAAGAATCCCTCCCGAAGCATGTCTCCGGGAGGGATCCTTTTTATTCGTCAGCTGCGCGAGGGCATCAGAAGCCGTTTTCGGCGTTCAGGGCGTCGATTTCGCTTTTTTTCATGATGCGGGCGCAGGTATTGCAGGGGGTGAGATGGCTGAAATCGGTATCCAGTTCGCCGTAGGGGAAGGCCGTCAGCGGCAGATAGCGATCCTTAACGGCGGAGCAATACTGATCCTCATGATAATTTTTGCCGCCGTTGGGGTTATAGTAAAGCTGCAGATCATCGGCGGGATAGGCCATGAAGCGGCCGGTATCATCCCAGATCAGCACCTTGGTATTCACCCGGATATTATCCCAGAGCCATTTGGCGTTCTGCCCCGCATCATTCTTTGCCTTCTGCACGCGGATGCAGCCATGGCTGGCCTTTTTGCCCAGCAGCTTGACCGTGGAGGAATAATCCTGGCGATCGGCGGGGGTATCCACCGTGCCGATATAGGGCACCTGATGGATCATGCAGCCGCCGTTGATGCGCATGCCATAGGCGCACCAGAGATTGCCGGCCGCAAAGCCGCCGCTGCGGCTGACCATCAGAAATTCGCCCGAGGGGGTTTCATTCCAGGACTGGGTTTTATTATTCAGGCCGGTAGAGACCAGCAGCGTGCCGGTGATTTTGCCCTCGGAGAAAATATACATCTTCTGCTCCAGCTTATCAATCAGCAGGGCGTAATCCGTTCGGGGCTCAATGGTCTTGAGCAGCGAGGTTTTGACATAGCCCTGGAGCAGATCGTCCGTTACCCCATAGCCGGGGCGGGAGGTGCAGTCGGGGCCATAGGAGGAATTATAGGCCTCCACCAGCGTCCAGCCGTTATCCAGCGTTTCCAGTACATGCACGCCCTGGGAGGCATAGGTGATTTCGCCCACGATATTCTCCCGCTTGGTGCTGTCATCGGGGGTTCTGCGCAGGCGATAGACCTCCTTCTGCTCCCCGTCAATGACCGTGATGGGCTGCATCATGACCTCCCAGATGGCGGCCTCATTCAGTTCGCCCATGGGCAGCGTCCAGTAATTTGTTTCCTCCGCCTGGGAAGTAACGGCGCTGGGGATGACGATAATGGGCGTGGGGGCAGGGGTGGCTGTGGGGACGGGAGTGGCGGTGGGGAGGGCGTCGATAGCCAGAGAAATCTGCCGGGCGGTGCCGGAAAAGCCGGTATCATCCGTCAGCCGCAATTGAATGGCGTATTCCCCGGCGGGCAGGGGCTGGCCGTTCATCAGGCCATCCCAGGTATGGGTGCTTTCCCCGGCGGGGGCATATTCCTCCTTCAGGGTCTGCCATTCGCCCGCTTCGGCGCGGATGCGGATGACCAGGCGGCCCGGCATATTCAGCTGCACGGAAAGATTCCAGGTTTCGCCCGGGAAAAGCTGATCCTGGGCGGAAACGGAAATGATCTGCGGGCTTTCCTCGCCGACCACCAGGGGGGAGAAGACCGTTTCGCCGCCCATGGTAAGGGAGAGAAAATAATTGCCTGCGGGCAGAGGGCGGCCCTCCTCATCCAGGCCATCCCAGGTCAGGTGATTTTCGCCCTGGGCGGCGGCCATATCCCGGCGGATGGCAGCGGCGAAGGCGCCGCTCTCGGTATATAATTCCAGCTGCGCCTCGCCTGCCTGGGAGGTGGTGAAGCTGATGCGCTCGGTCTTGCCCGGACGCAGGGTATCCGGGGCAACCGTAAAGGAAAAATCCCAGGCGCAGGCCGCCAGAGGGAGCATCAGAAGCAGAAGCAGCGGAATCAGCAGGCGTTTATACATAGGCGCAGGCTCCTTTAACCTAAATTCCCCTCTATCTTATCATTTTTCCGGCTGTCTGCCAAGGGAAAAACGTAACAAAATTGTAAATCCTGTCGGGCGGTTGATACGGGAGGAAAGAATATGCTATAATGAGATGGCAAGGGCTGAAGAAGGCCCGGGAGAGGAGAAAAACGCGATGAAGAAAATACTGATGCTGGCGCTGGCGCTGATTCTGGGGCTTTGCCCTGCCCTGGCGGAGGGAAAGAGCGTTACGGAGGAGGAAGCGCTGCTAAGGATGGCGGAGAATCCGTATCTGAATCTATTTGATCTGCGTTCGCCCGAGGAATATGATGCGGCGCATCTTTCCGGGGCGGTGAATTTTCCGCTGGATTCTCTGGAGGAGGCCATGCAGAGCATTCTGGATGATGGCTTTTCCTATATGGAGGCGGAAATCATCGTTTACGGCGCAAGCGATGCCGACGGCGAAGCGGCGGTGGAGATCCTGAATCGGCTGGGCTTTTCCAATGCGGCCAGTCTGGGCGCTATCGGGAATTGGAGCGGCGAAATGATTTCCACCCAGGCGGAAATTGAAGAGAGCATGCGGCTGCTGGGCGATCTGGATACCACCGATCTTTACGGAAATCCGGTGGATGCCTCCCTGCTTTCGGGGCACCGGCTGACCATGGTCAATGTCTGGGCCACCTATTGCAATCCCTGTATCGATGAAATGCCCGAACTGGCCCGGCTCCATGCCGATATGCAGGAAAAGGGCGTGCAGGTGGTGGGGCTGCTCTGCGATGTGACGGATGCGGCGCTGAACCCGGTGGAAAGCAAGATCAAACTGGCCCAGGATATCGTCACGGCCACCGGCGCGGATTATCCCCAGCTATTGCCCTCTGCGGCGCTGAATGAGAAGGTGCTGTATCAGGTCAGCGCGGTGCCCACCACGTTCTTTGTGGATGAAACGGGCAGGATCGTGGGGAATGCCTACATGGGTTCCCGGGATTATGATGCCTGGGCCCAGATTATCGATGCGCATCTGGCGCTATTGGCGGAATAAGGGGGAGGGGCGTATGGCCTGGCTCAGGGAAAAGGGCGGCTGGCTGCTGCTGGGGCTGGGGGCGATCTTCCTGGCAATCGGCGTGATGCGCGGGGAGCATCTGGCCGTTATGGAAAAGGCGATCCGCATCTGTCTGGAATGCATTGGCATTGGCTGAGGAGGAAGGCATGAAACACGAAAAACGAAAAAGGCGCTTTTCGCCCCGGCTGCTGATCCAGATCCTGTATGCGGCGCTGAGCAACGGCTACATTGCCGGGTTTGCCCGGGGGAAAATCTATCAGGGGCCCATGAAGCAATTGTGTCTGCCCGGGCTGAACTGCTATTCCTGCCCCGGGGCGCTGGGGGCATGCCCGGTGGGGGCGCTGCAAGCGGTATTGGCCAGCCGGGATTATGCCTTCTCCTTTTATGTGGTGGGCTTTCTGATGGCGGTGGGCGCGCTGTGCGGACGCCTGGTCTGCGGCTTTCTGTGTCCCTTTGGTCTGGTGCAGGATCTGATGCACCGGATTCCGCTGCCCCGGAAAATGAAAATCCACCGGATTCCGGGGGAAAAGCGGATCGGCTATCTGCGCTATTTCATTCTATTGGTGTTTGTGATTTTGCTGCCCTCTCTTGCGGTGAATATCATCGGCCAGGGCGATCCCTGGTTCTGCAAGTATATCTGCCCCTCCGGCACGCTGCTGGGCGGGATTCCGCTGGTGCTGGCAGGGGATGGCTTTCGCGATGCCGCCGGGGCGCTCTTTGATTGGAAAATGCTGCTGCTGATTTTTTTCCTGCTCTTTTCCATGGCGTATTATCGCCCCTTCTGCCGGTTTATCTGCCCGCTGGGCGCGGTATACGGGCTGGCGAACCCTGTCTCCCTCTATCGGTATCGGCTGATAGAAGAGCGCTGCACCCATTGCGGGAAATGCAAAAGCGCCTGCAAAATGGGCATCGATCCCGCAAAAAATCCTAATTCGCCGGAATGCATCCGCTGCGGCGAATGCGTCCGCGCCTGCCCGCATCAGGCCCTGCTCCCCGGCCTCTCCCTGAAAAAATCCGCCTGCGCCCATTGCAACGGGGGAAAGTGTGGATAATTTTGCGGGGAACCATTCTTTGTG